>JAJFUW010000184.1 GCA_021372235.1 Spirochaetia bacterium | reverse complement strand
ACCAGCAGGAGGCCCGGCATGGACGCGTATGTATCGCGGAGCCACACGTAGTGCGGCCACGGGTAGCCGGCCACTATCATGGGGACCCTGTCGTTGTCCTCTATCACAAAGGAACTGGCCGCGGCGATGAGCTGCTGTATGTCCAGCCTGTAATCGTCGTCGCTGACGCACGCACTCGCTTCCCTGCACATGTCTTTTATTTTTTTTACCTGCTTTTTAAACTCTTTCCTGTACGCCTCGCCCGTCATGGGCGCTATGTCCTCGGTGGAATATACTATCGTCCTGGGCACGTTGTACTCGAGGTCAAAAGTAAAGACGCCCACGTTGTAGAGGTCCTCTATAGCCTCAAAACCTGACTGCCCCTCGCGCAGGTAATAGAATTCCCTGTACCACGACCCTTTCTCCTCGAACAACCCCATGTCCGGGTTATAGATAAACGCCGGCGGGATGTTCATATAGGGCTGTATCTTTATCTTTTGCTCCGATATTACATCGAGGTTGGCGTCAAATATCGGCATCTCCCTGATAAGGTTCTCTGCTTCCCTGAACGCAATCAGCGGCTTGACATGCAGTTTGGCGAAAGAATCGGGGGTGAGCACCGTATAGGTAATGACAGTGGTGTTTGAATCCTTCATCAGGAATATGTCCTTTTTGATTCTAATGTTGTCTATGAGGTAGAGCATTGTAACAACGTCGTCACGCAGGGAAAAGTTTTCCAGGTAGGCGAAGCCTTTCGGGTATACCGCTTCCTTGTATTTGTGGGTTGAAATGTTGTGTATATGGCCCGCTATCTCGACATCCTCGTCGCAGTTTGGGAAAACAACGACCCTGTTGTCTATGCCGGGATATTTGGCAACAAGCACGCCGTGGTATTTACGCGTATTGGTGTCGAGTATGGTCGAGGATGCGTACGAACCCTTTGAGTTCGTAAGTATCCACTCCTTCTCTATAGCAATGTTGAAATCATTGCAAATGTGCCGGCCAAAACTAATCATTCATATCTCCCATAATTGGTCTGTGGTCCATGCCCGATCTTTTGGACCATGCACCCTGAACCCGTTCCCGTTATTCCCATTCTATCGTTGCCGGCGGTTTGTTTGATATGTCATAAACCACCCTGTTTACTCCCTTTACCTCGTTTATGATGCGCGAACTTATCGAGTTCAGCACATCGTAAGGCAGTTTGACCCACTCCGCGGTCATGCCGTCCTTTGAGTCAACGGCGCGCAGTGCTATCACGTTTTCGTACGTGCGCAGGTCCCCCATAACGCCCACGGTCTTTACCGGCAGGAGCACCCCGAACGACTGCCATATCTTGAAATAGAGCCCCGCTTTTTTTATCTCGTCCACTATGATATCGTCGGCTTTCTGCAGTATCCCGGTCCTCTCCACGGTTATGTCGCCGAGTATGCGCACGGCAAGCCCCGGGCCCGGGAACGGCTGGCGCCACAGTATGTCGCGCGGTATGCCGAGTTTTAACCCTATCTCCCTGACCTCATCCTTGAACAGCAGGCGCAGCGGTTCGATTAGCTTCATTTCCATCTTTTCCGGCAGGCCGCCAACGTTATGGTGCGACTTTATCATGGCTGACGGCCCCTTGACAGACACGCTCTCTATGAGGTCCGGATACAGGGTTCCCTGGCCAAGAAACTCGAACTTGCCTATTTTTTTGGCGTGCTTCTCGAATACCTCTATGAAATAGTTGCCTATTATCTTCCTTTTTTTCTCGGGGTCAGATACGCCTTTTAACTTTTTCAGGAACCCTTCGGAGGCGTCCACCATCGTGACCTTTATTCCGAGTTTTTTGAACATTGCCATCACCTTGCGGGCCTCGTTGAGCCTGAGCAGGCCGTTGTCCACAAAAACGCAGTGCAGGTTATTGCCTATGGCACGGCTGATCAAAACCGATGCCACCGTGGAATCCACCCCGCCAGATACGCCGCAAAGCACGCGGCCGTCGCCCACGCGGTTTTTTATGTCCTCGACCGTGGATTTTATGTACGATTCCGGAGTCCAGTTCTGTTTTGCCCTGCATATATCCGTCGCGAAATTTTCCAGTATTATCCTGCCGTTCTTTGTATGCACCACTTCCGGGTGGAACTGTATGGCCCACACCCTGGCCTGCGGGTTCGTGATGACAGCAAAATCAGAACCGGCTGTACAGGCCAGCGTCTTGAAACCCTGCGGTTTTTTTACCAGTTTGTCGCCGTGGCTCATCCACGCTATCTCTTTTTCAAAAAGGTCCTTGAGCAGCGGGTCCTTTTCCTTCAGGCACATCTCGGTGAAACCGTACTCCCTGCCGGAAGATTTTTCCACCCTGCCGGAGAAACGTTTTGCAATGACCTGCATGCCGTAACAGATGCCGAGCACCGGTATCCCGAGGTCAAATATTTTCATGTCCGGGAGCGGCGGTTTTTTGTCATAAATCGAGGCCGGGCTGCCGGATAGGATTATGCCCTTTGGATCCATTTCCTTTATTTTTTCCAGCGGATAATTGAAAGGGTGTATCTCGGAATAAATATCCATCTCCCTTATCCGGCGGGCGATAAGCTGTGTGTACTGCGAACCAAAATCAAGTACGAGTATCGAATCGTGTTTCATACGATTATCCTTTTATCAGTATTAAAAGTTGTTTCTGCCGTTTTCCCAACTACCAAATTTAAAATTTCAGATCTACTGACTTATCCTGTAGTTCGGCGCTTCGTTCGTGATTGTAATATCGTGAGGATGGCTCTCTTTTAAACTCGCGTTCGTTATCCTGGTGAACTTCGTATCTTCCTTTAGCTCTTTTATGTTGGTGACCCCGCAGTATCCCATGCCCGCGCGCAGGCCGCCTATGAGCTGGTGCACCGTGGACGTCATGGCGCCGCGGAAAGGCACGCGTCCCTCAATACCCTCGGGGACAAGTTTGTCTTCCTCTTCTTCCCACTGGAAATACCTCTCGCGGCCGCCGCGTTTTTTCATGGCTGCCAGCGAACCCATACCGCGGTGGATTTTGAACTGCCTGCCTTCGAGCAGTACTGTCTCGCCCGGCGACTCCTCGACGCCGGCAAAAAGCGAGCCTATCATCACAGAATCCGCGCCCGCAGCTAAGGCCTTTGTGATGTCGCCGGAATATTTTATACCGCCGTCAGCTATAACCGTTACGCCGCTCTTATGCGCCACTCCATATACATCCATCACAGCCGTTATCTGCGGCACGCCTATGCCCGCTATTATGCGTGTGGTGCATATGGAACCCGGCCCCATGCCGACCTTTAAGCCGTCGACACCCGCCTTTATCAGGTCACGCGCTGCCTCGGCCGTGGCTATGTTGCCGCCTATCACATCCATATTTTTGAATTTTTTCTTTAATTCCCGGACAGCCGTGATAACGCCTTCGGAATGGCCGTGCGCCGTATCAACCACGAGCGCGTCAACACCCGCGTTTATCAGCGCCTCGGCGCGTGCCATAAGTTCGTCAGAGGGTCCTACAGCCGCCGCCACCATGAGCCTGCCGAACTTGTCCTTGGTCGCATTCGGAAATTTGAGCCTTTTTTCTATATCTTTTATGGTAATCAGGCCCTTAAGCTCAAAATCTTTGTTGACCACGGGAAGCTTTTCAATCCTGTTTTTGTGCAGTATATCCTGCGCCTTTTCCAACGTTATGCCCTGTGACGCGGTTATGAGTTTGTCTCCGGGCGTCATGAGTTCGTTGACTTTTTGTTTTTTATTTTTGACAAAACGCAGGTCGCGATTGGTCAGTATGCCGACCAGCTTTTTCCCGTCACAAATCGGAAAACCGGAGACGTGGTATTTGTTCATGAACTCGGCCGCCTGAGCTACCGTGGAATCAGGCGTGAGCGTTATGGGGTCTTTTATCATGCCTGACTCGGAGCGCTTGACCTTATCAACCTCGCGGGCCTGTTCCTCTATGGTCAGATTCTTGTGTATGACGCCTATGCCGCCCTCCTGGGCGAGCGCGATGGCGAGTTTGGACTCTGTCACGGTGTCCATGCCGGCAGATACCAGCGGGATATTTATGTTAATATTGCGGGAAAACCGGGTGCGGACATCCACCTGCCTCGGCAGCAGGACAGACCTGCGAGGTATCAAAAGGACATCGTCAAACGTTAGGCTCTCTTTTTCTATTTTTTGTGAAATACCCATAACTTTGCGTATCATAGCTTGTAAACTCCTTTCTATTTAAGATAACACATCCGATATAAACCGTCAATTCGCTTTTTCGACAGGTGAAACATGTATTTTATGGCAAATAAGCGATGAATTTCTTTTGATAAAAATCAGTGACTTTATTAATATTAAATGTTACGGCTGACTATTCAGTCTGCCGCTGTTTGGAAATATTAACATGTTTAACATTGCCTTGCCATTTCCGCCGAAATCAGCTCCGCCTGCTTCAATACCGTCTCTGTTGCCAGTGCCTGCATATCCGGCGGATAGCCGTATTCCCTGAGCAGTCTTTTAACCATAACTTTTATCTTTGCCCTCACACTCTCTTTTATAGTCCAATCTATGGAAGTGTTTTGCCTGACCCTGTCGTACAACACGATGGCAAGTTCCCTCAGTTTATCCCTGCCCATTAGTTCGCGTGCGCTCTCATTTTCAGCCACGGCAGTGTAAAAAGCGTATTCTTCCGCCGACAGTTTCATGTTTTGCGGCTCTTCGTCCATTTTTTTTATCGCACCCGATACCTTTATCAGTTCCTCTATGAACTCCGCAGCCGTCAGTATCTTGTTATGATAACGCTTGATGGAATCCTCCAGCATCTGCATGAGCGACCTGCCCCGGACAAGGTTCATAACAGAGCGCGCCTTTATCTCGTCATTTAAAAGCTTTTTCAGGACTTCCATGGCGATATTTTTATGCTTCATGTTCTTTACTTCAAGAAGGAATTCCTCTGAGAGTATGGAGATGTCCGGTTTCTTTATCCCTGCCGCATCAAAAATATCTATAACCTTATCGCTTACAAGCGCCCTGTCTATAACCTGCCGGATTGCGGTCTCAATCTCCTCGTTACCCGTTGATCCGCCTGTGGCCGCGAATTTTACCAGTCTTGATTTGACCGTCTGAAAGAAACCAATCTCATCCTTTGCCTCCATCGCCTTTTGATGGGGTACTGCAATTGAAAAAGCCTTTGAAAGCGCCGTTGTCTCGTCTATGAACCTCTTCCTGCCATTTTCAACACCAAGTATGTGTTCCTCCGCCTCAAGTATCAGGGACAGTTTTCTGCCCGTATCGGCGGAAAAATATCCGCCATAATCAAACCCGTGGAACATCTGCGACACTATCTCGAGTTTTTCAAGCATCAAAGCAACAGCCTTTTCCTGAGTAACCGCCGGATCACCCCTGCCCCCTGCGTCAGAGTAAAAAGACAAAGCTTTCTTTAGGTCAGCCGCGATTCCCAGATAATCAACGACAAGTCCGCCTGTTTTATCTTTGTATACCCTGTTTACCCTGGCTATTGCCTGCATGAGTGTGTGGTCCTTCATCGGCTTGTCTATATAAAGTGTGTGCAGACACGGAACATCAAATCCGGTCAGCCACATGTCCCTGACTATGACCAGTTTCAATTCATCCGCCGGATTTTTCATCCTGTCAGAGAGCATCCTGCGCTGTTCTTTTGTCGTGTGATGTTTCGCAATTTCCGGCCCGTCAGAAGAGGCTGATGTCATAACCACCTTTACAGCGCCTTTTTTCAGGTTTTCATCATGCCATTGCGGCCTGAGAGAGGTTATTTCTTTGTAAAGAAGGGCGGCTATCCTGCGCGACATGGTAACAATCATGGCTTTGCCGTCTATAGCCTCCTGCCGCTGTTCAAAATGAGCCACTACATCCGCCGCGACCCTTTTTATCCTGTCAGCGCTGCCAACCAGGGCTTCTATCTGTGTCCATTTGGCCTTTGCCTTCTGCGTATCAGACAGATCCTCTTCGCTAAGGTCCTCGTCAAGCTCGTTTATAAGTTTCCTGCCTTCATCGCTCATTGAAATCTTTGCCAGCCTGCTTTCATAATATATCCGGACCGTGGCTCCGTCCTCAACCGCCTGCGCTATGTCGTAAATGTCAACATAATTGCCGAAAACAGCCGGGGTATTTATATCATCCTTTTCAATGGGTGTGCCGGTAAAACCGATATAAGTCGCGTTTGGCAGGGCGTCGCGCAGGTATTTTGCGAAACCATACACTGTTTTTTTACCAGTTACGTTTCCTTCGGCATCCTTTTCGTCTATATTTTTAGGTTTGAATCCGTATTGTGTCCTGTGCGCCTCATCAACAATCACTACGATATTTTCCCGCGTATTCAGGGTTTCATGGACATTGCCCTCTTCAGGCATGAACTTGTGTATTGTGGTAAAAATTACATGTCCTGAATCGGTATCAAGCATTTTTTTCAGTTCGATACGGTTTTCCGCCTGCTCGGGTTCCTGTCGCAGCAACTGTCTGGAAGCGGCAAAAGTATCAAAAAGCTGGTCGTCAAGGTCGTTTCTGTCGGTTATTACCACTATTGTGGGGTTATCCATGGCCAGTATTATCTTGCCGGCAAAAAACACCATGGAAAGCGATTTGCCGGAACCCTGAGTGTGCCAGACAACGCCGCCTTTGCGGTCGCCCACAGGCTGTTGTTTCACGCCGGGCAGGCCATAACTCTCAGGTGTTTCATTCACAGAACCCTCACCCGTCCTCTCCCAAGGGGAGAGGGGAATATTATCCTCACCCGTCCTCTCCCAAGGGGAGAGGGGAATATTATCCTCACCCGTCTTCTCCCAAGTGGAGAGGGGAGTATTATCCTCACCCGTCCTCTCCAAAGTGGAGAGGGGTCCTGTTATCTTATTCAAGACATCTTCCGTTTGATTTAATACATCTTCATTTTTAAAACGAAGCACCTTATTACCAAGCGAAGTAAGATACTTATCTCTTTTACTGTCATGTTTTTGCTGCTTTTCCATTTCGTGAACGTTGCCGTCCAATTCCAATACAAGTTTTGCCGCGTCACAATAGAAATCAACGATATAATCACCTATCTGATGTTGACGCCTGAATTTAAATCCCAAAATCTGATTATTTCTTATCAACTCCCATAGAAAAACTTCAGCATCTGTCTGTTTTTTTCGTAATTCCCGGGCTCTATTAACCAATCCACTAAAAAAATAACCTCCCCTATAATTATTCTCCTCAACCATAAATGTGGAAATATCTCCTCCTTCTTCATTTATGGTTTTGCCCCTCTCTCCCAAAAAGTTTGCTTCACGTGCCTTTCCCCCTTCTCCCTCTGGGAGAAGGGCCGGGGATGAGGGTCTCATGTATCCAGCAGCCCGCATAGCCGAGTCTACCGCCCTGTTTACAGCATAGTATTGATGATAAGCCGCGAGTTTTTTTTCAGTGGTTACGGTTATTATGCCGGTTTTTATATCCTCTTTTTTACGCTTTTCAAAAACAACAAAGTGCCGGATTAAATCCAGCAGGGTTTTCCGGTTTAACATGCCCTTTATCAGCGTTTCAAGCTGGCCTACAAGCGGTGATGCCTCTATCACACCGTCAGAACTTTTCCATGCCATAAACCTGTTGAATTCCGAGGACACTGTGCCGGCACGCGCTTCAAGCCCGTCGGAAATGATTATAAAACCGTTATATGTAAATAGCGCCGGTATGGCCTGCTTGTAGGTCTGTATCTGGCGGTACGCGGACATAACCGTGGCGTTTTCGTCAGCGGGATTTTTCAGCTCAATAACAACAATGGGAAGCCCGTTCACAAACACAACCACATCCGGCCGCTTGTTTTCATCGTTTAGCCCGAAAACCGTGTACTGGTTTACGACAAGAAAATCGTTGTTTTCAGGGTCAAAAAAATCAATGAGTTTTACATAATCGCCCCTGTCATGTCCGTCTTTCCGGTAAGTGACCTTTACGCCCTCTGTAAGAATGTGGTGGAATGTTTCATTGTCTGCCAATAAATCCGGTGACCCAACCCGCCGGACCTGCTTTACGGCATCCTCCAGAGCCTCATCCGGGATATCGCGGTTTATCCGCTTTACAGCCGCCTCCAGCCGTCCAACGAGGAGTACTTCTTGATAGTTCTCCCGTTCCTTCGCATCGCCGTCCGGCGCGATATCCGGGCCGGAGGCATAGGGGTATTTGAGCTTTCTCAAACCCTCTAAGCAAAACAACTCTATGTCTGTTTCGTGAATGGTTTTCATCATTCTCCCGTTAACTCAGATATTCTTTACAATCATCCTGCAGCTTCACAATATGCGAGCAGCTTTCAAGTTCCTTGCGAATTTCACTTTTTAACTCCAAACGTTTTTTTTGATTATCTATTGCTTTTTTAGCTGCTTTAGTAACTTTCCAGTCAGCCAATTGTCTATGTAAATTTTTTACAACATTTTTATTTTGAGCGCCAAGAATAAATAAATATCTTTTATTTTTTCCTATAATACCATACCCGGCATTATTGGGCTGTCCCCTCCACGTCGCATCTCTCAAGAAATCGACTTTTAAAACATACTCTCCACAGTCAGTAATCCAATGTTTAACAAATCCTTCAAGACTTGCTTCGTCTTTTTCAATCGCCAGTTGTACTTCAAAAGATAAATGTGTTATATGATTTTCAAATTCTTTTTTCCAATTATCGTAAATCTCGTTAATTTCATCCTCACAAGCACGCAATTGATTAAATATATTGTAAATTTCTACAAATTGCCTATGATTCGCCAAATCTTTAAAAAAAATATCTTCTT
>JAJFUW010000182.1 GCA_021372235.1 Spirochaetia bacterium | reverse complement strand
TTCCACGGGAACGGGTCCATAGATTTCACCTCGAACGAGTCCGTTTTCACGTATGACCGGGAGGGGGCCATCGACGGCATAACCCGTAAGGAGTCCCTGGAGTCCCACAAGATAATCGAGTATTTCATGATATCGGCGAATATCTGTGCCGCGGACTTCATAGAAAAACACGGCAAGACCGGCATGTACAGGGTCCATGACATCCCCGCGGTCCGGGACATCGAGGAGTTCAACGCTTTCATGCGCGCTCTCGGGCTCGAGGTTAAATTGAAAAACGGCACCAACGCCGAGTTCCAGAGGGTGCTCTCATCCATCAAAGGCAACCCCAAAAGCGCCATGATAGAGAGAAACCTGCTGCGTGCGATGAAACTGGCAAAATATTCCGAAAAGAACTCGGGCCACTTCGGCCTCGGTCTTCCGTCTTATACCCATTTCACATCGCCCATCAGGCGTTACGCCGATGTGCTGGTACACAGGCTGATAAAACATTTTTTAGGCCTGGAGGCGATGAAAGACACCGGCAGGGAATACCTGAAAGAGGCTGCCGCGAAGATATGTGACTGCGAGGAACGCTCCGAAAAAGCGGAAAATGACATGTTCAGGCTCTTTGCCCTGGATTTTTTGAAATCAAGGATGGGCGGCGATTTCGAAGCTGTCATCACAAAGGTGACAAAGAACGGCCTCCTGTGCGAACTGCAGGAGTACCCCGTGGAGGGGTTTGTGTCGTTTGATTCCATGTACGGGGATTATTTTGTGTTTGACCCGTACACGCAGTCGGCGACAGGCAGGCGCACAAAGAAAAAATACAGGACCGGCGATAGTATTTCTGTTATAATATGCAGGGTGGACCTTGAATCTCTAAAGCTTGAACTGGAGCTGTTTAAATGAGAAAATGGGTAATTACCGCTGTTTTCGCGGTTTTTAGCTGCCTGCCTTCCCATGTTTTTGGGGCGTGGGCAGGGAGGACATCGGTGTTTGACATAGGCACAAGCGTCCGGGCCCAGTCGCTGGGAGGCGCTTTTTCATCCGTTGCCGGAGACGCCGGGTGCATTTACTACAATCCCGCGGCATTAAACACGCTGGAACGCATGGAGTTCCAGGCCGCCTACATTCCCCTCTTTTTCGAGACTTACTACACCTATATCCTGGCGGCGTTCCCCACGATTGACACGGGAACATTTGCGGTGTCAGCCGCGGCAATAGGGACCGACGACATAACGCCGCGTGATGAATCGGGCGTAGAGGCCGGAGATTCAAGCGAAGGCATTTACGAAGGCATCGTGGCTTGGTCAAAGGATTTATTCCTCGAAAAACTCATGCTCGGGATATCATTCAAATTTGATTACCACAACGTGGAGACGTACTCAAATGACGCCAGCTTCAGCCTGGACATCGGCGGTTATTATACGTTCATCACGGACAGGGAACAGACACTCAACGCGGCGCTTGTCATGAAAAACATCGTCGAACCGCAGCTGAACCTGGGGACACAAAGCGAAATAATACCGAGGCAATTTTTTGCATCGGCGGCATATACCAGGGTTTTTACGCCTGATATTTCCGCCACGGGGTATCTCGACATGAACGTGCCGCTGGGTTCCGAGTTTGACATAAGGGCAGGGCTCGAGGCGCAATTCTACAACATGGTCTACCTGCGCGGAGGATGGAACTCATACAACCTTTTTTCGCTCGGCGCCGGGATAAACATCACGGATATCGGGCGGTTTGATTACGGCATGTTTTTCTCGGAGATATGCCTCCAGCACAGGGTGGGGCTTATGGCGCAGTTCGGGGGCAACGTTCCAGAGGCGCGGGTCAAAAGGGCCGAGGCAGAAGAGGCAAAAATCGGGAAAAAGGCAAAGGAACTGGCGGCAAAGGAACTCTCGCAGTTACGCGACAGGATAGATAAAATGACAGGGGACGTCAGGGAAAAAGAGCGGTTCAAGGCGCTCCATTATTCGAGGGCACTCACTCTGTATTACGAAGGCGACCTAAAGGACGCTTCCGCGGAGTTTGAAACGGTATACAGGCTCGACAGCGGCTATATGTCGGTCGCGTACTATTACGGGTTCGTAAAAGGGCTCATCAACAAAGGCCGCGGCCAGGAGAACAACGAGGCGGTCCTGAAACTCTACAGGGAGGGCGTGGACAGATACCTGAAACAGGATTACACGGGAGCCAGAGAGTCATGGGAAGCCATACTGAAAATTGACCCCTATAACAGGCTCGCCCTGGAAAATCTAAAGGAGATAAACACGCTGCTGCGTCAGATTGAGGGCATGAATGAGGTGGAACAGCAGTGAACCTGAACCCTTTTTCCAACAAAACCCTCTTCGAGGACAGGTTCACCTTACCGGCAAAACGTGCCTCTATCCCGGAGATGAAGGACAGGATAACAAAGATTTGCAGGGATTACAACTTTTCTTATAAAGACCTTAACAATCTCCTGATAGTCCTCGACGAAGCATGCTCGAACATAATCCGCCACGCGTACAAGGATAAGGAAGGCGGCATAGATTTTGAGATAACGGTAAAACAAAAAGGCATCCACCTCACGCTCATAGACCACGGTATAGGATTTGAATGGAAAAAAGTCAGGACGCCCAACCTGAACCATTACGTGGACATAGGTAAAAAAGGCGGGTTGGGCGTCTGGATAATAAGAAAACTGACGGACAAAAGCGACTATGTGACGACGCCGCGTGGTAACGAACTGCGGCTTGTTAAAAATCACAGTCACAAAACATTTTTCGGCATAATATCCGGGATATTCAGTTCCAAAAGGGGTTTAAAAGACAGGTTTGTCATATCAACGATGCTGCTCCTGTCCGTTCTGATTGCGGGTATATATTCCTATTTCATATATCATGAGCGCATAAGCCTGCGCGACAAGTTTCTCTCCTATAACGCGGAGATAGTAAAAAGCCTGTCCGAGACGGCCAGGGAGATGATAATAAAGGAAAACTACCTCTCCCTGATACAACTTTTGAGGGAGATACGGCAGAATAACAGGAACATAGACGCTGTCTTTGTCATAAACAGCGACGGCGTAATAGTCGCACATAACGACGCCTCCCGGTTATATAAGAACTATGAGATGAACGACGCTAACGTAAAGGAAAAGAAAAACTACGCCGGGGATGTTTTCGGGTTTAAATACGCAGACGGCAAGACGAACGATTACCATTACGAACTTGTCAGTTCGGTCTCTTACCGGGGGATTGACATGGGGGAAGTAAGGCTTCATATATCCAAAGAGGGAATAAAAGAGGTAATGGCAGGCAAGCGGACAAATATCAGGATAGCCAGCGTGCTGATACTGGTGATAGGCTCGCTCGGCATATACCTGCTCATGGGGCTCATCACGCGGCCAATCCAGCGCCTGCGCGAGGGCGCACTTGCCATCGGCGAGGGCAGGCTCGACCACAGGATCGAACTGGAGGGAGAGGACGAGTTTTCGCAGATAGCCAACGCCTTTAACGACATGGCCACGAAGTTTAAAGGCGCCCAGGAAACGCTCGTGGAGCAGGAAAAGATACAGAAAGAGATAGCCGTGGCAAAGGAAATACAGCAGACACTGCTCCCGAAGAATGTTCCGGATACCGAGGGGTTTGACATAGCGTCCCTCTACCGCTCGGCCAGGGATGTCGGAGGGGATTACTACGACATACTGAAGGTCGGGCCTCACAGGTTCGGGGTAATAGTCGCGGATGTGTCCGGCAAGGGAGTCCCGGGCTCGCTGGTCATGACCATCACCAGGACCGTCATGAGGCTGGTTTGCATCGGAAACCGTTCCGCGAAGAGCACGCTGGTCAAGGTCAACAATTTCGTGAAAGAGGACATGAAAAAGGGGATGTTCGTCACGGCTTTTTACCTGGTTCTTGATTCCGTTTCCAGAAAGATTAACTTCTCAAGCGCCGGCCACGATCCCCTGATGCTTTACCGCGCCAGGGAGGACAAGATGTATTACATAAAGCCGAAAGGCTTTCCGCTGGGTATATCCCTGCCGGACGACGCGCTGTTCAAAAAAATAATGTCGGAGGAATCCGTAAAACTGGAAAAGGACGACCTCATAGTGGTGTACACGGACGGCATCACCGAGGCCATGAACGGCAAACGCGAATTGTGGGGGGAAAAGCACCTGGTGGAGTTCATACGCACGAACGGAAAACTGGCGCCCCGGGAGTTCATAGACAAACTGGACGCGGACTTAAAGGAGTTCACGCAGGGCTACCCGCAGAACGACGACATAACCATAGTGGTCATAAAGGAAAAACGTTCCGACGCCGAGATGATGAAAAAACTGGACCGCCAGATAGCGAACTTAAAGAAAAAAAGGATGAAGGTCAAGGACATCGAGAAACAGCTCGGCATAAACGTTAAGAACCTAAAACAGATAAAAAAAGACAACAAGGACAAGACGAAACAGGAGATAAAGTTCCTGACCGTCGAGCAGAAAAAAGAGATAATGGCGCTTGTCGTGAACAATCCGGGATGGACCATCATGCAGTACGACAGGGCCATGTCTGAAAAATACGGGACATTGAAAGCAAATCTGGTCAAAAACGAGTTAAAGAGGGTCAACCTTTTGAGGCCGGACCAGAGGAAAAGGTATTCTTTTGAAAGAGTATCGGAGCAAAAGGAGGCGCAGGTAAAAGAGCAGACAGTTCGGCAGCCGGAAGAAGAAAAGAAAGAATAAAGGGCCGTGCCGGGCAGTCAACGGCATGGATGCATACAGTTCAATGGCTTTTAAAAACGGCCGCAGGGCGTTTTGAAAATTGTGGAGGGAAAATGGCATTATTGCTGCAGTATACAGGCACAGGACGGGCAAAAGTTCACGCCCTGATAGACAAAATGAACTGGTTCGAACTGGAGACCGCGGATACCATCAAATCCGTCATAAACGACGTGGAAAAGAACGGCGACAGGGCGGTGAACGCTTACACACTGAAATTTGACGGGGTCAAGGTGGATAAACTGCGCGTGCCTGCGGCTGTTATCAAAAAGGCGTACGGCAGGGTCGATAAGTCGGTATTTAAACCCATGGAAATGGCGGTCAAAAATATACGCGCCTATCACTTGCTGCAGATGAAAAACATAAAGGGTTTTGTTTTCAGGAACAAAGGCTACACGATAACCCATAAATACCTTCCTGTTGATTCTGCGGGGATATATATTCCGGGCGGCCAATCTCCGCTTTTTTCCACGCTCCTCATGGCGGCTATCCCGGCTGTCACAGCCGGGGTTAAGAGGGTTGCGCTGGTATCGCCGCCGCGATATAACGGCGACGTGGGCCCCTACGTGCTGGTGGCTGCAGATATGATTGGTATAAAAGAGATATACCGCGTTGGCGGTGCGCAGGCCATCGCGGCGCTTGCCTGCGGCACACAGTCAATACCGCGCGTTGACAAGATAGCGGGGCCGGGGAACATATACTCGACCATGGCAAAAAAACATCTGTTCGGGAAAGTCGGTATAGATTCGCTGAACGGCCCGTCCGAGGTGACGGTTATCGCGGACGGCCGCGCGGACAGCGATTTCATAACGTATGACCTGCTGGCGCAGGCAGAGCATGTGAACGGCCATTCGCTGCTGCTCACGGATTCCATGGCGCTGGCAAAAAGCGTAATGCAGAAACTCGGGAACGTGTCATATGACATAACCATAGTTGTAACAAAAAACCTGAAAGAGGCGGCGGCCCTGGCACAGCGCAAGGCGCCCGAACACCTGACCCTGGCAGTGAGAAAGCCTGAGCAGCTGCAGAAACTCATCACAAATGCGCCGGCAATTTTTGCCGGCGACTATACGCCGGTAGCTTTTGGGGATTATATGGCGGGCTCGAATCACATACTCCCGACCAACGGGACAGCCCGGTTTTTCTCGGGGCTCTCTGTTCTTGATTTTTTAAAACACACGCACGTGGTCAAGGCCACAAAAGATGCGATGGAGCGGTTCGGCCCGGCTGCAGAGGCGCTGGCTTCCATAGAAACTTTGAAAAATCATGCGAAGTCGATAGCGGTAAGACGGGAAAAGTAACAGTCCCGGGTCCCAAGTCCCAGGTTGCACGGACAGTAATCGGGATATATGTCCCGGGACATATCAAAATTATATGGTGGATTATGAACATACTAAAAATGCAGAGAAAGACTGTCAGAGACCTCACCCCTTACGACCCCGGCATAATGGAAAAGTTCAGGTATAAACTGGACGCCAATGAGAACGGATATGACATACCCGCGCGGGCAAAAAAGATGATACTTAACAGGATAGACAAAACAGCATTTAACCGCTACCCGGATCCGGGCGCGCGAGTTTTGAAAAAAATGCTGGCAAAAAAGCACGGTGTAAAAGAAGGCAACCTGGTGATAGGCAACGGTTCCGACGAACTGATACACTATCTCATACAGGCTTTCACGGACACCGGGGATAAGGTTGTTTCCCTGACACCGAGTTTTGACATGTACAGGATACTGGCGCTGGCCAACGGCGCCAAAGAGGCCTGCGTCCCCCTGGATGGGACGCTCGACCTGGACGAAAAGGCCGTATTAAAAGCGGCTAAAGGGGCGAAGTTCATCTTTATAGCGTATCCGAACAACCCTACAGGCAACTGTTTCTCCGAAGACAGGATCATGCGTATAATAAGGAGAGCGGGATGTTTTGTCGTACTGGATGAAGCCTATCATGAATTTTCCAAAAAGAGTTTTCTGCCCATGCTGGAAAATAACAAAAACCTCATAATTTTAAGGACTTTCTCAAAGGCTTACTCTATGGCGGCTTTGCGCCTGGGATATATGATGGCGCATAAATCCGTGGCGGAAGCGGTAAACAAGGTACGCTTACCTTATAATATAAACGCTCTGACACAGGCATGTGCGGAAATCATGCTGGGATTTGACATAAATAAGACTGTCGAGGGCATCACCGCGGACAGGGACAGGATGTATAACGCGTTAAAAGGCCTGTATCCGGCGGTGAAAAGCGACGCGAACTTCCTGCTTTTAAAACCCGCGGACATAAAAAAGGCCAAAAATATGTTTGAAAAAAGCGGTATTTCCATTAGAATGTTCAACTCGGGCGTATTGTCCGGCTGGATGCGCGTGACGATAGGGACTCCCAAAGAGAACGAAGCAGTGCTAAAAATATTGTCAAGAGGTGTGTGATGGCGTCAAAAAGGGCCAGAAGGTCGTCCGTAAAAAGGACGACGAAAGAGACCGCCATAAAGTTCAGCCTGAACATAGACGGCACAGGAAAATATAACATAAAAACAAACGAACCGTTTTTGACGCATATGCTTGAACAGCTGTGCAGGCACGGCTCGGTCGACATGACGGTCGACGCCGTGGGCGACGTGGAGATAGACTCGCACCACCTGGCGGAAGACCTCGGGATAACACTCGGCGAGGCGCTATCCGACGCTTTGGGCGACAAAAAAGGCATCAGGCGTTTCGGTTCTGCCGGCGTGCTGGATGAGGCGTTGTGCAGGGTGGTGCTGGACATATCCGGCAGGACATACCTGGATTATAACGTAAAACTTCCGGTAAAACGCATAGGCACGTTCGACGTCGAACTGGTTGAGGAATTTTTTAACGGGTTCGTACGCGGGGCAAAGGCAACCCTGCACATAGACAAGTTAAAGGGAAAAAACACGCACCATGTGCTGGAGTCCGTGTTCAAAGGTTTCGCCCTGGCGTTAAAAGACGCGGTAAAAGTGACAGGCGAATCGCTGCCGAGCACAAAAGGAAAATTATGAAAAAAATCGCGGTCATAGATTACGGGATGGGCAACCTGCACAGCGTCATGAAGGCGCTGGAGTACACGGGCGTGCCCGCGGTTCTAACCTGCGATCCAAAAGTCATTGAAAAATCCTGCGGAATCATACTGCCGGGAGTGGGAGCTTTTAAAGACGCCATGAAAGAGATAAAAAAAAGGAAATTGCAGGGCGTTTTAACTTCGCAGGTCAAAGCAGGCAAACCGATACTCGGCATCTGCCTGGGCATGCAGCTGCTTTTTTCCCTCTCGACGGAGTTCGGCAGCCACAAAGGTCTGGGGTTCATAAAAGGCAGGGTGGTCAGGTTCAAAAAGGGGATGAAAGTGCCGCACATGGGATGGAACAGGGCGGAGATAGCAAACAACGCATCGCGCATATTCAGAGGCATGAAAGACGACGAGTACTTTTATTTCGTGCATTCCTACTATGTGGTACCGTCCTCCCCAAAAGTGATATTGACAAAAACAGGCTATGGTAATACCATCTTTACCTCATCCGTTGAGCAGGGTAACGTATTCGGCTTCCAGTTCCATCCGGAAAAGTCGGGGGAGAGGGCGCTGAAGGTCTACAGGAATTTTTATGACATATGCTTAAAGACACATTGAGGTAAAAATCAAAAGTCAAAACCAGAAAAGTACAAGTAGAAAATTTAAATTAACCGCAAATGGTTGTACGGGCGTACGGCCTGCAGATGTAGTTTTTCGGGCAGTTGCATTTATTTTTGAGTTTTGAATTGTACTTTTAGGTTTTGAATTTTAAATTTCGACTTAACGTTTATTTTAGGAGAGAACATGCAGATCATACCCGCAATCGACATACGCAAGGGAAAATGCGTCAGGCTCATCATGGGCGATGTGCGCGACGAAACTGTCTATTCAAAGGAACCCGTAGATGTGGCCAAACTCTGGCAGGTCAACGGCGCCAGGCTCATCCATGTGGTGGATTTGGACGGCGCGCTGACCGGCACGCCAAAGAACATCGACATAATATTGAAGATAGCCAAATCCCTGAAGATTAAGATAGAAGTCGGCGGCGGGATACGCGACGAAGAGATCATAAAAAAATACATCAAGGCCGACGTAAAAAGAGTGATCCTCTCCACCTCGGCGCTGGCGCAGGACGGGTTTCTCGAAAAGATGATAGAAAAATACAAGGACAGGATAGTGGTTGGCGTGGACGCGAAAGACGGCAAGATAGCGGTAAAAGGGTGGAGAGACGTAACAAACGTCAATACGATAGATTTTATAAAAGACCTGGAGAAAAGGGGAGTTAAGACAATAATCTATACCGACATCAACCGCGACGGCGTTCTAAAGGGGCCTAACATCAAGGGCGTGGTAAAAGTGCTGAAACACACACGTATGCGCGTTATCGTATCGGGAGGCGTGACCAACCTGAAGAATGTCCAGAGAATAATGGAACTGGACAAAAAATACGGGAACATAGAGGGCATCATAGTGGGCAAGGCAATCTATACGGGGGCCATGGATTTAAAGGAAGCAATCAGGCTGGTAAAGGACGTATAGCGGATGCTGACAAAACGCATCATTCCGTGCCTCGATGTCAACAAAGGCCGTGTTGTAAAGGGCGTTAAGTTTTTGAACCTGCGCGATGCGGGAGACCCTGTAGAGGCCGCCATAAAATACAACAGGGCCGGGGCTGATGAGGTCGTATTCCTCGACATAACCGCCTCGCATGAAAAAAGGAAAACAATAATAGACGTGGTGCGCAGGACCGCGGAAAAAGTATTCATACCGCTCACTGTGGGCGGAGGCATACGCACGGTCGGGGACATGGCACAGATACTCTGCAACGGCGCCGACAAGATATCCATCAACACCGCGGCGGTAAATAACCCCAAACTCATAACAGCGGGCTCGCGCAGGTTCGGCAGTCAGTGCATAGTGGTGGCAATAGACGCCAAAAAAAAAGCGTCCGGCAAGGGATGGGAAGTCTACACCCACGGCGGCAGGACGTCAACGGGGCTTGACGCACTCGCGTGGGCCAAAAAAGCGGAAAAGCTCGGCGCGGGCGAGATACTGCTCACCTCGATGGACGCAGACGGAACAAAAAGCGGATATGACATAGAACTGAACCGCGCGGTGTCCGAAGGTGTGCGCATACCTGTCATTGCCTCGGGCGGTGCGGGCAACCCGGAACACATGTATGAAGTGCTTCAAAAAGGCAAGGCCGACGCCGTGCTGGCGGCTTCGATATTCCACTACAAAGAGTACACTGTGGGGTCGGTAAAAGAGTACCTCGCGGGCATGGGAGTGGCGGTAAGACGTTAACGGCAATCACAAATCCCAGATAACAAATCCCAAATGGGTTCGTCCAAGAACTTTGACCCATTCAACCCAAAAAAATAAAACCATGAGTCCCCCACCCGAGTCCGTTGTAATCAATTCGAGGTAAACCAAAAAGTAAATTTGACTTACTTTTATTCATTTGTTATACTTTTGTCAGGAGGTACAATATGTATACCGTTACCGCAACACAGAAAGGTCAGATAGTCATTCCGGCGAAGATAAGAAAGAAACTCCATATCAAGAAAGGGACGAAATTGTATATACAGGAAGACGGTGTGCAAATACTCATAAAACCCGCGACACCGGAATACATCGATTCCATGGTGGGCTACCTCGGGCCCGAAAAGAATATGTCCGAACTGCTGTTAAAAGAGCGTAAAACGGACGACGAAGTTTTTATGAAGAAGATAGAAAAATGGCTAAAGTAGTCATCGACTCAAACGCCATGCTTGCCCTCCTGTATGATGAGCCGCAGGGGCAGGCTGTGAGCGTCTTTATGAAAAACTGCAACGCCAACAATGTGGAAATGATAATGTCCGCGGTAAATTACGGCGAAGTATATTATTCGGCACTGCGGAAAAGGGGACATGCAAAGGCCGCGGGGCTATATGGCGCCATAACCGCCATGCCGGTTAAAATAGTGGAAATAGACGTTCAAAGCGCGGAAATTGCGGCCGGCTATAAGGCGGGGAACAGGATGTCTTACGCGTATTGTTTTACTGCGGCGCTTGCAAAGAGGGAAAACGCGGTCATACTGACAGGCGACCCGGAATTCAAGCAAGTGGAGAAAGAGATAAAGATTCTTTGGATATAAAGCCCGCCGGTTTTTCCTTTGACTTTAACCCTTTTAGGCATTATATTGTATTTACATGAGGAAAACGGGGCATACGTTTTCCCGCGGGTATGATTTGTAAAACAACCACATTTCAGGAGCTAAAATGGAAAAATTTGACATCAGCAGGGTAAAATTGGATGAAAAGGGTCTCATGGCAGCCATTGCCCAGGACTATAAGACGGGCGATATCCTCATGATAGCGTGGATGAACAAGGAAGCGCTCGAAAAGACGCTGTCCACCCGCAAGGCCCACTACTGGTCCAGCTCGCGTAACAAACTGTGGTATAAGGGCGAGGAGTCCGGCAATGTGCAGGAGGTCAAGTCCATTTACATCGACTGCGACAACGACGCCATACTGATGAAGGTCAACCAGATAGGCGGGGCAGCCTGCCATACGGGATATAGATCGTGTTTCTTTACCGAGATAACGCCTGAAGGGGAACTGAAGAACGTGGGCGGGGAGAAGTGCTTTGACCCGGAGAAGGTTTATAAAAAGAGATAATGAACGTCAACGAAAAAGGCCATTACTAATTATTGTTAATTACAACGCAAAGGGCGGCAGACATGATAAGTCCATCGTTAAGCGAAGTACAAAAGTTATCAAAGCGCTATAATATAATTCCGGTCTACGGCGAGACGCTGGCTGACCTCGAGACACCTTTGTCCGCGTATATGAAGATAGACAACCCCGAATACTCGTTTTTGCTTGAATCGATAGAGGGCGGGGAAAAGACCGCACGTTATTCTTTCCTGTCGCGCCAACCTTATGAAATGATAACGTACGAGGGCGGCAGGGTCATCAGGGAGAGGGCGGGCAAAAAAACATTCATTGAGACCCGAGACCCAATCGGGGAACTTAAAAAAATATTTGGCGGTTTCAAACCGGCCCCCGTGAAGGGCATACCCGATTTTAACGGCGGCGCCGTGGGCTACATAGGCTATGACATCATAAAACTTTATGAAAAGGTCCCTCACAACAACAAGATCGATTCGCTCGGCTGGCCCGACATGCGCCTCATGTTCTACGATTTGCTGATGGTATTTGACCATGTTTACCACAAAATGCAGGTGGTGCAGAACATATTCGTGGAACGCGGCGACTCTCCGGTGAAAATCAGGAAAAAATACGCCAAAGCCGCGGCAAATATAAAACGCGTCATAGCAGGACTAAAGCGGCCGCTTGCGCCCGCCAGGATGAAACCTGTCGTGATCGGGCCGATCAAAAGCCTGACAAAACCTGCGGATTTCAAAAAAACCGTAAAAGATACCGTAAGCCTGTTAAATGACGGCGAGGGCATACAGGTGGTTGTGTCCCAGCGTTTTTCAGCGGAGTTTAGAGGCAACCCGGTCAATATTTACCGCAGTTTGAGGACGGTGAACCCCTCGCCATATATGCACTTTTTGCGTATGGGGAACGAACATATAATAGGAACTTCGCCCGAACTGATGATAAGGGTGGTTAACGGCGAGGCCGAACTGCGGCCGATTGCGGGCACGCGCAGGAGGGGCAAAACAGAGCGTGAAGACGCGGAGCTGGAAAAAGAGCTGCTCTCCGACATAAAAGAACGCGCGGAACATGTCATGCTCGTGGATTTGGGCCGTAATGACCTGGGCCGCGTATGTGAGACCGGGACGGTCAAGGTGAACGACATGTTCGTTGTCGAACGTTACTCGCACGTGATGCACTTAGTATCAGATGTCACGGGGAAACTGAAACAGGGCCTCGACTGTTTTGACGCCTTTGT
The DNA here is from genome assembly GCA_021372235.1 of Spirochaetia bacterium. Taxonomy (GTDB): domain Bacteria; phylum Oederibacteriota; class PGYV01; order PGYV01; family Palsa-1178; genus JAJFUW01. Next base: position 17,177 of record JAJFUW010000182.1, on the reverse strand, counting down.
CTCAGCCTTTCCTGCGGGTACGGTTTCCGGCGCGCCTAAAGTCCGGGCCATGCAGATAATAGACGACAAGGAAAAATATAAGCGCGGCCCTTACGCCGGCGCGGTGGGGATGATAAGTTTTTCCGGCAACATGGAAACCTGTATTTCTATACGCACCATATACCACAGCGGAGGCAGGATATATATGCAGTCGGGAGCGGGTATAGTGGCGGATTCAAAGCCGGATTTTGAGTACAAAGAGACCCTGAACAAGGCAAAGGCGACATTTGAGGCGGTAAAACGCGTCAATGCCCTGGAGGAATAGGATGATACTTGTCATAGACAACTATGATTCTTTCACATACAACCTCGTGCAGTATTTGGGGGAGTTTGATAAAAACATAGTCGTGCGCAAGAACGACGAAATAACCGTGCGGCAGATAGAAAAAATGAGGCCGGACAGGCTCCTCATATCTCCCGGACCGTCATGGCCGGAGAACGCCGGCATATCAAAGGAAGTCATACTGCGTTTCATGAAGGAGATGCCGATACTGGGGGTATGCCTGGGCCACCAGTGCATGGCAGAGGCCCTGGGCGGGAAAATAAAACGCAACTACAGGATAATGCACGGCAAGGTATCGCCCGTTTACCATGACGGCAAGGGAATATTCAGAGGAATCAGGAACCCTTTCCAGGCGACGCGCTACCACTCGCTGGTCGCGGACAAAAAAAGCCTGCCGGAGGAACTTATCATCTCGGCAAGGACAAAGGAAGGTGAGATAATGGGCCTGCGTCACAGGAAATACCCGCTGGAAGGCGTGCAGTTCCATCCGGAATCGATACTGACACAAGACGGAAAAAAACTCATAAGGAACTTTGTGAAAAAATGAAAAAAATATTATTGATTTGCGCGGCTCTGTTATTTTGTTTTGTTCTCTACGCGGAGGAACCCCGCTATACCGGGGACGTACCGCGGGAATCGGCGGCTCCCACAGGCGGGGGCATGCCGGTGGCTGAAACGGCCATATCCACGCCGGTACCCGGACAGCAGGCCGATGCTCTTGCCCGGACGCTGGACGTGACGGCAGAACCTTCTCCGGTCACGGTTGTTGCCGTGCCTGAAATGCCGGTCGATCCGGAGGCGCTTACAAAAGCCGCATGGACGCCGAAAAACATATATGTGGACACATCGCTCATAAATGCGGTCAGGCTCCGCTGGGAAACCGGGCAAAAGGAGAATATTTATTACAATGTATACAGGTCTTTTGGGAGGGATTACATACCGCAGACCCCGTCGCCGCTGACTGTTACGGTTTTTGTCGACGTCAACATACTGAGCGCGACAGCATATCATTACAGGATAGATTCCGCGGACCTCTCGGGCAATGTTTATCAGTCGGATACCGTCACGGTTACGACGCCGGACATACTGCCGCCATATCCGCCGGCCAATTTCAAAGCATACCAGGACGTCCAGCAGGTGGTGCTGAAATGGACGGGGGCCCCGCAGGGTTCTTTCCCGCTGTCAACCTATAATGTATACAGGGGCAGGTCGGCGGACAAACTCGAACTCATAAAGGTACTGTCAGCTGCCAAAAACGCCTATAACGATGAGGACGTTGAAGGCGGGATAAAATATTTTTACGCCATGACAGCCGCCGACATAAAGGGCGGCGAGTCCAGGAAGACGGAAGCGCAGGGCGTGGTGCCGTTCCCGCCTTCGCAGACAAGCGTGGTGCTAATGCCGACGGGTTTCCGCAATAACATATTTGACAACTACGGGCTGAATATTGACGCCGGTTTTGCCTATTATATCGGTTCGATATTCGGCCAGCATGATGTCGGAGGATACGGCAGCAAGACGGATACATTCGCAAAAAACGGAATATGGCTGCTATCCGTGGACGCCAAATGGAGTTTTTTCAACCCGTTTGAGAACTGGCCGTCGCTTGCTCTCGGGGTGGATTACACGCTGCTGCTGCGCGACAAGATAGGCAGTTCCGAGACAACCAACGCCGGCGCCACGTTCTCGACAAAGGATTCTGTGCTCGGCCTGCAGTATATGTTTGCCTCGGCATCAAAAAAGGCATTCTGGGAAACGACCGTTCACGCGGGGTACTCGCTGGGATTCAAACTATACAAGGACGACAAGGGCAAAGGCGCGGCAGGGTATATACCGTACCTGGTAAATACCATACTGGGCAGCGAGGCCGTGGATTCCGCGTCGGCCGAAACAGGGGAACGGGTCATAGAAGCCAGGAACGCCTATTATCTCGGCTTTTCACGTCCTTTTTTCGGCAAGATGGGGCTCAAAGCCGAGTACCTGGTGCCTGTGGATATGAACAAAAACTTCGCACTGCCAAACACTTATATAATCAACACCCACATAGACAGATTTATTAATTTCGACCTGGCATACCTGCACTACGACGGCGGCTACGCGTGGCTGGGATACATCAACCTGAGGTTCTCTATATTTCCGAGCCCCTACAAATAAAAGCAATTAATAATGAACAATAATAGTCAGAGGGTGTCCGCTGTTATTATTAATTAGAAGGAGAGCCTTTAATGAATTGTCCCCACTGCGGAGGAGTTCTCGAACAGAACCAGGAAACATGCAGCCTGTGCGGGACTCTCATTGACAGCCGGGATATCTACAATAACCTTGTCAGGCGCGGAACGGAAGCCTACGAGATGTCCGAATTTGAAAAAGCCTGCACCTATTATAATAAAGCCTATGAGACAGGACTTTACGATGCGGAGCTGTGCGTCAGGCTCGGCATGGTACTGGACAAAAAAAACGACCGCCGGGCGGCCGGTATGTTCCTGAAAGCGCTCTCTTTTGATTTTTATAACGAACATGTGCACAACCTGCTGATTGGTTTTTATGACAAATACCGCAGGTTAAGCGACCTCAAGACATGGTATGAAAAGAGCAGGGGCAGCGTGGAAGACGCCTTCATAGATAAACAGATCACCATAATCAACAACCTGATAAAATTCCGTGAACAGGCGCCCTCCGGGCCGGAGCGGGCACACTCGACAGCCGGCGAGACAGCGGGTCATTTCCTGCTCAACAGTTTCAAACAGTACATCATGATGAACGTCGTTTTAGGCGTTGTATTGCTGCTGATTGGTATTGCCGTCGCCATAGGATGGATATTCAAGGTAAATGTCATGGTGATAGTGGTGTTTGCCGTCTTTATACTCCTGGCCGGCATGGCTTTCATGGTAATGGCGCGGGTGAGGAAGATGAGGAAAATAAAGGAAGGGAAAAGGATGGAACTGGCCGATATTTATAAGGATTTTAAAAAATAACACAAGCCCTTTAGATAAGTATTTTCTGCACGATATTGATGTCTTTTAAAACCGGAATCTTAAAAAACCACTCGCAATAGGTTTCCATATAGGGGTATAAAAACGACCCGTGCAGGTCGGCGCTTAAATTGAACCTCTGAATGTGGCTCAGCCAGTCCATCAGCAGGAAAGCCGGTATGGCGAACACGGTGATGAGCAGCGCCGCGCCAAATAGCCTGTCTATGAAGGCAAGCGACAAAAAGTCGAGGAACCGCGAGAGCGCAACACCGGCAAAAATAAGGATTGAACTGCATATAAGGAATATAAGGATGTAGGCGAGTGTTTCCCTGTTGCCATTATCGGCCATGAAATTCACAAAAAGTCCTGAGAACGGTTTATAACCGTAGTTTGAGGCCACAATCCCGGCGAAAAAGGCCGCCGGTATTACCACGATGAGTATGCCGCGCAGTTTCCAGCCTATTATAAAACCAAGCATTACTATTATAAAAATTATGACGTCGATATAGTTCACAGGGGCTCCTTGAAATCATATTATGGCTTGATTTTAGCATAAAACATTATGTCATGCAAGGTGAAGTCGAAAAGGCATGGATTGAATGCTTTTACTTTGCGCCGGCACGTTCCTCCCACCCAAAGCATCCTTAAAAAAATGGCCCAATTCATCCTTGCCTAAACAGCCAAAACTTTATATAATCAATTATCGCGCTGCTGTGATTTTTAGCACACCAAATACCGGCCCCAAAGGCCGATTTGCGCATTTATTAATACTAATGGAAGAGGTGTCAGCATGGCAAAGGTAAAGATATTCGTAACTCTAAAGGACGACGTTTTAGACCCCCAGGGCAAGACGGTTAAATTTGCGCTGGACAAGATGGGATACAGGGATATCGACACGGTCAGGATAGGCAAATACATCGAAATAGAGACCAGAGGCAGCGGCGGCAAGGAACTGAAAAAAGAAATCGACGAAATCTGCGACAAACTTTTGGCAAACCCGAACATCGAGAAATACACGTTCAGCATAGAATAAAACAACGGGTCCAAGGTCCGGGGTCCAGGGTCCAAAGGGCCGTTTGGACCATGGACCATGCAACATGGACCCCGCAAGGAGAGCCGTTAAGCAAACCGGCAAATTAAAACCAGTATAGGAGCGTCACTATGGTAAAATACGGAGTTGTCGTTTTCCCCGGGTCAAACTGCGACAGGGACTGTTTCTGGGCGGCGCATGATATGATGGGGCAGAAAGCCGAATTCATCTGGCACGAGTCCAAATCAATAGACAAATATGACGTTATAATCATCCCCGGAGGTTTCTCCTACGGAGATTACCTGCGCGCCGGAGCAATAGCGAGGTTTGCCCGCGTCATGGACAACATACATACGTTTGCCGGGAAAAGGAACAAACTGGTATTCGGCATTTGCAACGGTTTCCAGATACTGCTGGAGTCACAGTTGCTGCCGGGAGCCATGCTCACCAATAAAACGCTCAAATTTATCTGCAAATACACCAACCTGCAGGTGGAGAACAATTCCACGCCGTTCACAAGCGAATGCTCAAGGGAACAGATACTCCGCATCCCGATAGCCCACCAGGAAGGCAACTATTATTGTGATGAAAAAACGTTGAACTCGCTCGTCAAGAACGACCAGGTGGTTTTCAGGTACTGCGATGAAAAAGGCAACATAGATGATTCCACAAACCCGAATGGTTCGCTCTATAACATAGCGGGGATATGCAACAAACGCAGGAACGTGCTGGGCATGATGCCCCACCCGGAGCGCGCCATGACAGAGCGGCTCGGGTCAACGGACGGCGCGTTCATTTTTAGGTCGATAACAGAATACGTCAAAAAGTCACTCTAAAGGAGCGCTAAAATGGCCGAATATAAATCTTTTGAGATAACGCCGGAGGTGGTAGCCGAGCACGGCTTTAAACCCGAGGAGTATGAGAACATACTGAAAATAATGGGCCGCATCCCGACGTACGTCGAACTCGGGATATTCTCCGCAATGTGGTCCGAACACTGTTCCTACAAGCACTCCAAACCGACGCTGGGAAAGTTCCCGCACAGGGGGAAATACGTCATACAGGGGCCGGGCGAGAACGCCGGCATCATAGATACGGGCACGGATTTGGCCGTGGCTTTCAAGATAGAGTCGCACAACCATCCCTCGGCTGTCGAGCCATTCCAGGGCGCGGCAACGGGCGTGGGCGGGATACTGCGCGACGTTTTTACGATGGGTGCGAGGCCCGTGGCTTCGTGCAACTCGCTCCGTTTCGGCAGTCTCGACAGCGCCAATACGCACAGACTGCTCCCTGGAGTGGTAAAGGGCATAGCGTTCTACGGGAACTGCGTCGGTGTCCCGACCGTGGCCGGAGAGACGGTATTTGAGGACACTTACGAGGAAAACTGCCTCGTGAACGCGATGACCATCGGCATAGTCGAAAAGAAAAAGATTATTAAGGCTGTTGCCTCAGGAGTAGGCAATTCGGTCATGTACATAGGCGCCCTGACAGGGCGCGACGGCATACACGGGGCGACATTTGCCTCCGCGGAACTGACCGAAGAGACCAGGGAAAAACGTTCCTCGGTCCAGGTAGCCGACCCGTTCATGGAAAAACTGTTGCTGGAGGCCACACTGGAACTGATAGACGAAAATGTCATGGTCGCCATACAGGACATGGGCGCGGCAGGGCTGACGTCTTCGGGAACCGAGATGGCATACCGCGGCGGCGTGGGCATAGAGCTCGACATGGACAGGGTCCCGCAGCGCGAAAAGAACATGAATGCCTACGAGATAATGCTGTCCGAATCTCAGGAAAGGATGTGCCTTGTCGCCAAAAAGGGCAAAGAAAAACAGATAGAGAAGATATTGAACAAATGGGGACTGCACGCGGTTGTGATCGGCAGGGTCATAAAGAAACCCCGACTGGTAATATGGGAAAAGGGAAAGATAGTGGCGGACATTCCCGTGGCCCCGCTGGCCGATTCGAAACACCCGCTCTTTCCGCTCAAAAAGCAAAAGGGCATAAAGCCGGCTTACCTGAAGGATAAATCAATCAACATCGACCCGGAGAGTATGCCCGTGGACGACGACCCGGAAGGCTCGCTGAAAAAACTGATGGGCTCCCCGAACGTGGCCAGCAAGTCGAACATATGGGAGCAGTACGACCATATGGTGCAGACAGCCACCGTAACGCTTCCGGGGTCCGACGCCGCAGTCATAGACGTAAAAAACCGCGATTTCATGATAGCGACCTCTGTCGACTGCAACGGCAGGTACGTTTACCTGGACCCATACAAAGGCGGCATGATAGCCATCGCCGAATCGGCCAGGAACGTCTCGTGCTCGGGCGCCGAGCCCGTGGCTTTCACCAACTGTCTGAATTTTGGCAACCCCGAGGATCCGGAAATTTTCTGGCAATTTGAACAGGCGGTCAAGGGAATGTCAGATGCAGCGACGGTTTTGAAAACCCCGGTCATCTCCGGCAACGTGAGCTTCTACAACGAGGGCAAAAAGGGCGCGATATACCCGACGCCCACTGTCGGAATGGTGGGCTATATTTTTGGCAAGGAAAAACGTTACGCCAGGCAGTATTTCAAGGAACAGGGCGACGTGATATTCCTCGTGGGCGAGACGAAAAATGAGATCGGCGCCAGCGAATACCTAAAAGTCGTCCGAGGCGAGATAGCAGGGCCGGTACCTGACATCAACATGAAAACCGAGGCAGCGGTCCAGAAAATAGTGAGAAAAGGCATAAAGGCCGGGCTGATAAAGTCGGCGCACGATATATCAAAGGGAGGCCTCGCGGTGGCGCTCGCGGAGTGCTGCATAACAGGGACCCTGCACGGCGACAGGGCCATAGGCGCACTGGTGGAACTGCAGAGCGACATCAGGCCAGACGCGCTGCTGTTCGGCGAGACGCAATCCAGGATAATAGTGACATGCGGCAAGGATAATGCCAGGGTCTTCAGAAAAATGGCGGCAAAGGACAAAGTGGTCCTGTCCGAGATAGGAAAAGTAGGCGGCAACAGGCTCATAGTGCACGTGGACTGGTCGTCACAGTCAAAATGCAGGAATATAAACGTGACCACGGAAGAACTTATCCGGCTGTGGTCAACCGGAGTAAACAAATATGTCTGACACAACAAACGATAAGGTAAGGGAAGAATGCGGTATATTCGGGGTTTTCGGGCACCCGGAAGCATCCACCATCACATACCTGGGACTCTATGCCCAGCAGCACCGAGGCCAGGAGTCTGCAGGCATATTCGTCATTGATGATCAGGGCAAGGGCCGCGAGCACAAGGATATGGGCATAGTGGCGGATGTTTTTACGGAAAAACAGCTCGCATATCTCACGGGCTCCAGGGCCATAGGCCACGTGAGGTATTCCACCACGGGATCGTCCGTTGTGGAGAACGCACAGCCCATAAGCGTGAAGTACGTAAAAGGGGAACTCTCCGTCGCGCATAACGGAAATCTGGTGAATGCCGATGAGATAAAAAACGAGCTCGAGGAGCGCGGTTCCATATTTGAATCAACGGTTGACAGCGAGGTGCTGGTTCACCTCATCGCGGTAAACAATAAGATGGATTTCGTCGACTCTGTCAGGGAGTCGTTAAAAAGGCTCAAAGGCGCTTTTTCCTTCGTCATCCTGAACAAGGACTACATGATAGCGGCGCGGGACCCCAACGGTTTCAGACCGCTCGAGATAGGCAGGATTGACGGAGGGGCGTATGTGGTCGCCTCCGAAACCTGCGCTTTTGACCTCATCAATGCCGAGCACACGGGCACGGTGGAACCGGGGGAGATGGTGGTATTCTCAAAAGGCCCCGACGGCCTGCCAAAGATGGAAACAATACAATTTGCCGAGCGAGGCAGGTCAGCCATGTGCGTTTTTGAGTTCATATATTTCGCCAGGCCGGACTCCACCATATTCAACCGCTCTGTCAACGATATACGCCGCGCGCTCGGGCACCAGCTGGGTACTGAATCTCCGGCGGATGCCGACGTGGTAATACCGGTGCCGGACTCGGGAGTGACCGCGGCCATCGGCTACGCGCAGGCGACGGGCATCAGGTACGACATGGGCCTTATCAGGAACCATTATGTCGGCAGGACGTTCATTGAACCGTCGCAGAACATACGCGATTTCGGGGTGCGCATAAAACTGAACGCGGTACGCGAGATTGTAAAAGACAGGCGCGTGGTTGTGGTCGACGATTCGATAGTGCGCGGCACGACATCCCGCAAGATAATAAAAATGATCAGGAACGCGGGGGCAAAAGAGATACACTACAGGATATCGTCGCCGCCGATATACAACCCGTGTTTTTACGGCATGGATTTCCCGACAAAAACAGAACTCATCGCGAATTCGCATACAATGGAGGAGATACGCAAATACCTGCGCGTCGATTCGTTCGCGTACCTTTCGCTCGACGGCCTGGTAAAGGCGGTCGGCGGCAGGAAGGACAAGTACTGCATGGCGTGTTTTGACGGCGACTACCCGCTGGACTTCCGAGATGGGCAGAACAAGCATATATTTGAGGATAAGTGCTGATTTACCGTGTGGCTTTTTAACCAATAGCCGTATATAGCCGGAGATGTCCTTTTTCCATTCCGCGGCCGGGTATGGCTTCATTCCCAAATTCAGTATAATGCGTCAGTAACGTGAGGGGGAAAAAGAAGCAACCCACCTGTTTTACACTGGGATTTTCTGTTGATGATAACCGCCGAATTATTTTACGAAAAAATGCGTAATGTGTCTGGAAACCGGATAAACTTCGTTTTATAATAACAAACAGTTTTCAAAAGCCCGCCGTAGTCTGCCTATAAGCGGGAAAAGCGGTAAAAAGCAGTCAAAAACAGCAACCGGAATGTGTGCCTCAGGAAAAATATTTATTTAGCTGTATTTAAAAATGAAGTTGCGGAACCGCTGGCCGTGCGGCAGGTATATAGTCGGCAGCGAAGATTTTGTCAGAATGATAAAGCTGATGATGAAGGACCGAAAATTGCCGCCTTTATCATCGGGCAAGGGACCGCGATATACCCGCGGATAATAACATGGCCGAGCGCGAGCTCAGACCGCTTGTCATCGCCCGAAAATTGAGTTTTGGTTCGCAGTCGGATGCAGGAGCCGGGACACGGGAGATACTCATGACGGTTCTCCGGACACTGAAAAAACAAAGCGACAATCCCGCCGCCGCATTTCAGAATGCGCCGGAAAAACTGTCAGCCAACCCTGATTTAAATATATTTCAGGATGTTTTTCAAAAGACGACAGAAAAGGAGTAAAAACCCGGCGAGACTGACGCATTACCTAAAATACAGGATAAGTATGGTTGAAAATTTTGGTATAATAAAACGTGAGAAGATAAGAAAGTTTTTGAAATTTGACGAAAAGAGATGGACCTGCAAAAAGTGCGGAGGCCGTTGTGTTGTGCCGCGGGCCGGCTTGTCCGGGTGCGGTGACATGGCAAAAGGTGCAAAAAAATGAGAATGCCGGTTGTATTTATCGGTCATGGTTCTCCCATGAACGCCATTTCTGACAACAGCTACACAGGGGACATGAAGACCCTGAGTGAAAAGCTGCCGCGCCCCGCAGCCATACTCTGCGTATCGGCGCACTGGCTGAGCACGGGTACATTTGTGTGCTGCGAAAAGGAGCCCGGAATAATATATGATTTTTACGGGTTCCCCCCCGAACTATATGCGGTAAAATACCCGGTAAAAGGCGCCCCGCTGTACGCCAAAAAAACATTGGGCCTGCTGGATGGGTACGGGATCAAATGCGGCAAGCGGGGTATAGACCACGGGACATGGACCGTGTTAAAACATATGTATCCAAAAGCCGACATCCCGGTCTTTCAGTTAAGCGTCGATTATTCCAAACCCGCTCAATACCATTATGATATGGCAAAATCGCTGGCGCCGCTGCGTGATGAAGGGGTACTGATACTGGGGAGCGGCAATATGGTGCATAACCTTGGGAATTTTGCGCGGGAGAGCAACGCAAAACCTTTTGAATGGGCGGTTGAGTTTGACAAAAAACTGAAAGAACTGCTTGCGGACAAAAACCACAAAGAACTAATAAATTACGAAAATCTTGGCGGGAACGCGGAGCTTGCCGTACCGACCAACGACCATTACCTGCCAATGATGTACCCGCTGGCTCTGGCAGGGAAAGAACCTATAACATTTGTGCATGAGTCAATCCAGAACGGGTCGGTATCCATGAGGAGTTTTGCAGCGGGGATGTAAGCTCGGCGTACGAGGCAGGGAGGAAACGGGGAGGCCGGCCAAAATACGAGTAGAATGCAGAATAGAAAAACTGTAAGAGATGAAAGCCCGTGCCGGATCGGATGTATTAATTGCGAGTTCCAGGAAAAGAACATACAGAGATATTTCGCGGCGATGATACCGGAGAAAAGGTCATATATGACGCCGGAATGACGATTAAAAAGATTACGATGCAGGACCCGGGGCGGATGCAAACTGCGCCCGGCGGGCTGTGAGATACTCGGCGGCGTAAGGAAAAACGGGTGGTTCTGTTATGACTGCCGTGGTTTCCCATGCACAAAACCGCAGCAGCTCGCGGAAGGCGCGGCCATTTACCCGAAAAACCCGAATGTATATAACCTTATGGCATAAGAAACAGCGGGATGGAAGCGTTGGCAAAAGCGGAAATGATAATCAGAAACAAGTATTTTAAGGGCAGGTTTAAAATAGACGCGGACCCGCAGCTGCAGCAGGGCGGGTAGAGCCCCTCAAAGGTGGAGATTATAAAGGTGACCGCATGAAAAAGATAATATTTTTTTGGGGCCGGTTATGGCGGGTGTTGCCGTTTATTTCATGATAATGGCCCGGTTCGTGTATAACATTGCACTTGTCGGCAGACGTTGTGGCGGCTGCGCGGAAACGGTTTGACAGGCTCAGACAGGGGCGGATGTAATGACGCGGTTGAGGGCGGAACATACGCGGATAGATACGCACGAAGAAAATGAAACGCCCCGCCGGCCGGCTTGTGGTTTTGTTGCGGTTGTCGAAGCACCGCACAAAAAAACCTCGGGCGGGTTTGTTTTAATAACATACATACCGGCAGTCAATTAAAGGGAGGTTTATATGGACATTATTAAACAGGTTCACGTACGTTTGGAAGGCTCGAAAGAAAAGGGAAGCAAAAAGAACTGCAACCGCGGTTTTAAAAAGGGCGAGAAACATAAGGGCTACGGCCTGAAGGTCCCGGCGGTACACAGGGTAGCAAAAGAGGAATACTCTGCGGTAAAGAATTCGGACATGAAGGAACTGCTCGCCGTGTGCGGGGAACTCATGGCCTCGGGATACATAGAAGAGAGGTTCGTGGCCGACGACTGGCTGGAATGGCGTTCAAAGGATTTTACCGAACGGGATTTTAAGTTCCTCGAAAAATGCGTCCACGAATACGTTTCCAACTGGGCCGAGTGCGACACTCTGTGCAACCACGCTGTCGGGTCGTTTGTGATGAAATATCCGGTTTACATAAAGAAACTAAAAAAATGGGCACACTCAAAAAACCGCTGGACACGCAGGGCTGCATGTGTGTCGCTCATCATACCCGCACGCAGGGGCATGTTCCTGTCTGATATATTTGGAATAGCGGATATTGTCCGTGACGATACCGACGATATGGTGCAGAAAGGTTACGGATGGATGCTGAAAGAGGCTTCCAAACAGCATCAAAAAGAGGTATTTGATTACGTCATGAAACACAGGGCCGCGATGCCGCGCACAGCCCTGCGTTATGCCATAGAGAAGATGCCTGACAACCTGAAGAAAAAAGCCATGAGTAAATAGGAATATTCACCGTCCTTTTTTGTGTTGCCCTCCCGTAAAACGCTGTGTATAATGCATAAATAAAAACAGCGCTGTGCAAAACGGGAAAAGCGCCGCAGGCGGATTATATGAAAAGACGGATACCGGTATGAACTATTCCATCGAACAGATACTCTTTATAGGCGCACTGCTTGCAATTGCCGCCATATTTGCCAGCAAGATATCCGAACGCTTTGGCGTACCCGCACTCCTTTTGTTCCTGGGCATCGGCATGCTGGCCGGGTCAGAAGGCCCGGGCGGCATATTTTTTGAAAACATAGCCCTGTCCAAGTTCGTGGGCATCATAGCGCTCGTATTTATCCTTTTTTACGGCGGACTGGATACCAGGTGGTCGTCGATAAAATCAGTGATGAAAGAGGGCATTGCGGTTGCCACCATAGGCGTGATAATAACGGCCGGAACCCTCGGCATACTGATATATTTTTTTCTCAAACTTCCGTTCATGCAGTCGCTGTTATTGGGCGCTATCATATCGTCGACCGACGCCGCCGCTGTTTTTTCCATTCTCCGGTCAAAGGGCATAAGCCTGAAGGGCAGGATACGTCCACTGCTGGAGTTTGACTCGGCCAGCAACGACCCGATGGCCGTGTTTTTGACAATGACGCTGATCCGGCTCATGACCGCAAAGGGCGTATCCGTGCCGTCCCTGCTGCCCGAACTGCTGCTCCAGATGGGAGTGGGATTCCTGGCAGGGGTTTTGGGCGGCAGGCTTGTGATATTCATCATAAACAAGATAAACCTTTATTACGAGGGGCTGTACCCGGTGCTGGTCGTAACTATGGCGCTTTTTATTTATGCGGGGACGACTTATATAAAAGGCAGCGGGTTCCTGGCGGTATATATAGCGGGCCTCGTTGTGGGCAACGGCAGGATGATTCATAAACGCAATATTGTCAGGTTCAATGAAAGCATCGCGTGGTTCATGCAGATAGTGATGTTCATCGTTCTGGGTCTGCTCGTCTACCCGTCGAGGCTGCTGCCTGTGATGGGACAGGGTGCTGTCGCGGCGCTTCTGCTGATGTTTGTCGCGAGGCCGCTTTCGATATTCATAAATCTTTCCTTTTCCGGTTATACGGTCAGGGAAAAACTCATGATATCATGGGTCGGCCTGCTGGGGGCTGTGCCGATAATACTGGCAACCTTCCCGCTGGCAGCGGGAGTTGAAGGCGGAGAGATGATATTCAACATGGTATTTTTCGTGGTTCTTCTCTCGGCCCTGTTCCAGGGAAGCACCATAGCGTTCGTGGCAAAACTGCTGAAAGTGAACGCGCCGCTAAGCGAGCAAAGAAAATACCCGCTCGAGTTTGAGCAGATGGCGGGAATTGACGCTGATTTAAACGAGGTTATTATACCTTTTGGTTCGGATGTGGCGGGAAAAAGGGTTTTTGAACTCGGCGTGCCGCAGGGGTGCGTCATCACCATGATATCCAGGGGCGAGAATTTCATCATACCTAACGGCACTACCGTGCTCGAAGAGGGCGACGTCATGCTCGTCATGGCGGAAAAAGAGGCGGTAAAACAACTCGAGGCCGGGGTAGCAAAGCAAAAAGAGGCAGTTAAAGGGAATTCATGATGAGATTGTGGTCAATACATTCCGGATGGCCGGACGTAAAAGGGCTGATCGCGCTGTGGCGCGGGGTACTGCCGGTAAAAAAGCGCCCGCGGGCCGGGCCGGAGGATATGCGTACCGGCCACGCAACATAACAGGTTCCGTTCGTGTGCCAAACAGCGTCAGGCCATCAATGCCTTTCCCGCAACGGTACCGGCGGAAGCCGCAAACGGGCGGATATGATTATGACAGCAATAGGGCCGGGAGCGTTTTTTATAAAGGAAAGATTGTGGTGAGTGCAGGACAGACCGGGTATGAATTGGCACGGCTGTTATCCAGAATCAAAAAACGCTGTCCGGCTGGGTACTAACGGCAAAAAAACGCCTATGAATCCCCTGTTTGTGAGACCCACTGGCGGGATAGAACAGCAGGAAAAGGTAAAGGCGGTATCATAAATAATGGAACTTTTTTACAGCCGCGGTGTCAGCGGGTATGAGGCGGGAATTCTCCTGCCGATCCGGTAGCTGTTTAAGCGCCGGGTTATCAAAAGGAGGGTAATATGAAAAAAGTGTTGTTGACTCTATTTGCGTTTTCGTTTGTTCTCAACCTGTCCGCGGCAGAACTAAAACAGCTCGTTTTTACGGCAAACAGCGTCACGGTCTACCGGAACAGGGCGGAGATAGAGAAAAAAACCATGATTGACCTGCCATCAGGGGAAACGGTCTATACTGTCAAGGGCCTGCCGGCCGGGATGTACGACAACAGCCTGGTGGTTTTTAAACAGGACAGGGATGCGCCCTACCTGGTAAAAGAGTACGAGTTCAGGGAGGTTGAGACCGCTGTCGTGCTCAAAGAGGCACAGCAGAAACTAAAGGACAGGCTGACCGCCCTGCAGGAAGAACTCCGGGCAAAAGAGGACCGCATGAAAGTGCTGGAGGTCAAGATAAAGTATTACAACGACCTCTCGGCCAGGGCCGTCTCGCAGACCTCGGAGGCAATAGGTTTAAAAGAGATAAGCGTAAAAAATACCGGGGATGTGCTGGTTTTTATCGCAACCGGGCTGGAAACGGCCATGAAGGAAAAGAGGGCGCAGGAAAAGGCGATGCAGAAACTGCGCGACGATATATCCATAACTCAGTCGGAACTGGCCGAGGTGAATGAGCGCAACACGGCCCCGTCAAAGGAACTGACGATAAGACTGGCATGCAACGCGCCTGTCAGGGCGGACCTGCGGCTGAAATACCAGGTGCCTGACGCGGGATGGTACCCGGCGTACGAGGCGGATTACATATCCGATAAAGCGGTCATAGAGGGGAAATATTATGCCATGGTATACCAGTCAACAGACGAAAAGTGGGAGAACGTGAAACTGACGGCAGCCACGGGCTCGCCGCTGGAAGACGTGACACTGCCTGTGCCCGTGCCGTGGATAGTGAGGGAGACGCAGAGGGTCCGGGCGGTTCTGTACAAGTCCGGGAGTATGGCAAAAACCGGGGCAGCGCCTGCGCCGGCAAGCGAGGCAATGATGGAAGATAAGGCTTATAACATGGCAGAGGCAAAAGCACCCGAGTCGGTTGACCGGGTATTACAGGGCGAACTGAACATCAGGGCGACACTCACCGGCAGGTTTGACATCTCCAACACGGGCGAGATAAAGAGGGTGCCGATAAAAGAGATGAAACTGAAACGCAAGGACTCGTTCTACACGGTTGTGCCTTCCATGAACGAAGCGGCGTATCTGACGGCCGAGTTCGAGAACAACGACGAAATGGTAATGGCCCCGGGCGAGGTATCGCTGTACATGGACGGCAACTACTCTGGCAAGTCTAATATACAGAATTCGGTGCGCAAGGGAGAATCGCTGAAGTTCTCTTTTGGCATAGATGAGAATATAAAGGTAAATAGGGAGAAACTGCAGGAGAAAAAGGGCGAATCGGGGATATTTGGCAACGAGCGCAAGGTGGATTTTGGTTACCGCCTGACTGTCGAGAACTACAAACAGAGGGATATAACGGTAAGTATAAAGGAGCCGATGCCGTTTTCCGAGAACGACAGGATAAAGGCGGAGATGTATGAAACGAGCGACAGGGCTTACACCGATGAGGACAGGGGCATAAGGGTGTGGAATGTGACATTAAAACCCGGGGAGAAAAAGGAGATAACATATAGAGTAAGGGTAAGTTTCCCCGGGGATATGGAAGTTGAAGGTATATAAAGGCAACGAACTCTGAATAATTTTACGAAGGGAAAAAACGGATTGCGCGCCTTTATACTTTTTTTTGATTAAAAACTACGGGAAAGATTTTTCCCACAAGAGAGGAATCGGGCATGCATACAGAATTGGAGCGTTTCCCCAAATTTACCATAAGGAATGTCATCGGCACCTCCGGCTGTGTCGGTGAGTTTGACTGTGATGTCTTGTTCGCCGACGGACAAAGCGGATATATGTGTGCGGATGGCCGGATCTTTTACAGGGGGAAATTCAGTTATCTGGAGAACAAGGCAAGGCAGGCAAAATTCCTGCCGGATGACCCGGATTTCCTGTCCCATCTGTCCGCTGACAGAACCTATGCCTATTTTGACAGTTACTGGGGAGCGATAGCGGAACTAATACTGGACAGGACCATAAAATGGGAAAAGATGAAGTATAATGGCAGGACTCCGGCGCGCCGTGGCTTATGCAGTGTTTGTTCCGCTTCGATTGATGAGGAAAACACGGGCTATGTTGCGGGCAGGGGCGCGCACGCGGGAAAAATGGCTTGCGATAAGTGTTACCCGGCGATTGTAAAACCCGGGAACCTGTCATTCATAGACGACGGAACAATATTGACGCAGATACGCGGGTTAAAATAGTGCGGGATTTTTTTTGCGGCCATCCGATGCCGTGCTCCTGATAAAAACCGCCGGGCCCGGCAGGGCTCTTTTTTTTTCGCGGGCTTATCTTGACGCAATTTTTTTTTGTGATAGTATATCCATAGCAGGGGTGGCGGCCAAAGATTTGGCGTGCCTGAGAATAAACCCTAAAACCTGATCCGGATAATGCCGGCGTAGGAAGAACAGGATGATTCCTTTTTTTTACGGAGTTAGCGTCCGGGCTTCATTCAAACCTTCCAGGTATTAAACGGAGGGTTTAATTATTTTTAGGAGGTTTTGAAATGAAGCTCGATGAAATTGTGATTACAAAGGCTATCGTAAAGAGGTTTACCGAAAAGTTTTTGTCCTGCCTTGAATGTGACGTGGCAATCGTGGGCGGAGGTCCGGCCGGAATGGCAGCCGCGTATTACCTGGCCAAAAAAGGGAAAAAGACGGTCCTTTTTGAACGAAAACTGGCTTTGGGCGGAGGAATGTGGGGCGGCGGAATGATGTTCAACGAACTAGTGATACAGGAAGAGGCAAAAAAAATACTTGACGATTTTGAGGTCGGGTGCGGTGAGTTTGAAAAAGGGAATTA
>JAJFUW010000155.1 GCA_021372235.1 Spirochaetia bacterium | reverse complement strand
CGGTTTTCGGGACGGCGGGCGGACTGCTGGCGTCTCTGATCGTATGGGGACTGGGATACAGTATTGCGTTGTTTATGATGGACAGGCTCCTGACGCTGATTTTCCGGTTCCCGGCGGTTAAACAATTTCTGAACATGCCGTTTTTTAAAAGAATCAGGGACGAGATAAATCCGCTAACCATATTCCCGCTCGTTTTGAGCGCAAAGGGCGTGGAAAAAATGAAACAGGCCGGTATTGTATTTAAAAAACCGCCCATGCAATGATGAAAATTAAAAAAAACAAAGTGCTGGGCTTTATACCCGGCGTTTTTTATTCAAACTCTCGGATGATAACTCCGGTTGAACATAAAGGCCTGCCTGTGGGGGGCGCTGTGGGTGCATCCGGCGAAACGCAGCTCACGGAACCTTCCGGGACGCCGTATGAACCGCTGACTTAAGGCCATCGAATTCTGTGTATATCTTCCGACCGGTCCAAAAACCGCACACTGCTATGGCATGAACATGGAATATAACAATATAAAATGGATTGTTATTTATTTTGTTGACATGATATAATATTCAATATGATGAATGAAAATGGCACTTTTCCGGAGCTGGGAATAGTTCCGGGACTGCTCGAGATAGTGGAAAAAATGGGGTTTGTGACACCAACTGCCGTACAGGCGCGTGCCATACCTGTTGCTGTTAAAGGCCGGGATGTGATAGGCATAGCACGGACAGGTACGGGAAAAACAATGGCTTTTGGCATCCCGATGGTCCAGCGTCTGGCCCGGGAAGGCGGCACAGGGCTTGTAATCGCCCCGACAAGGGAGCTGGCCATCCAGATAGATGAAACAATAGCAAAACTCACACCCGCTTTCAATATGAAAAGCGTTGTTTTAACGGGCGGTTTGCCCATGCAGCCCCAGATCGAATCCCTCGCCGCACACCCAGATATTATCGTTGCCACGCCTGGCAGATTTATAGATCATATGGACAGGGGGGGTGTCGCCGCGGATAAAGTCAGTTTTCTGGTACTTGATGAAGCGGATCGTATGCTCGATTTGGGTTTTTCTCTTGAGATATCGGAGATACTGAGGGCCTTACCCAAAGAAAGGCAGACACTGCTTTTCTCAGCAACAATGCCCTCTGACATCGAAAAGATAGCGTTGAACCATATGACAGAACCTTTAAGAATAGAAATTGCTCCGCCGGGAACGACCACCGATATTGTCACACAGGAAATATATGTCGTAAAAGATGAAAAGAAAATTGAAATGCTTACGGAACTGTTAAAACAGTATCAGGGGTCCGTGCTTGTCTTTACCAGGACAAAAAGAGGCGCGGTAAAAACAGCGCGGGCAATAAAAAAAGCCGGATTTGCATCGGCGGAACTACATTCGGACAGGACCATGGCCCAGCGCAGGGATGCGCTCGAAGGGTTTAAATCGGGGAAATACAGCGTGTTAACAGCCACTGATATAGCGGCAAGAGGAATTGACGTAACCGGCATTAATCTTGTGGTAAACTACGACCTTCCGGATGAGGCCATAAACTATGTGCACCGCATAGGACGCACGGGGCGGGCCGGCATGGCGGGCCGCGCCATATCCCTGGCAACACCGGACCAGGCTGCCGCAGTAAAAACAATAGAGAATATTATAAGGATGACCATACCGATATTAAAACACCATAAAATAGCCACGGAGGATTTTCTCGCGATACCCTTTAATTCTCCGCTGGTAAATCCCGCCATGGTAAGTCCGGACAGGAACCTAAGTTTTATACGGGAACGTATCGGCCGCAGGAAAATGAAAATGGATGAACATGAGAAGTTTGACAAATGGAAATAGCGTTTTTTTTACTTTAAAAATTTGCGTTTAACAAAATACGTGTTATAATATTGAAAAACGGGTTGGTTTTTTTGTAAAACATAAAAATACAGGGGGCAACAGAATGGCAAAAAGCAACGGACAAAAGAAAACGCAGAAAAAACCGGATGCAAAGACCGTCGTGGAAGAGACCCGCAAACTCGCGGAAGAAATCTACAAAAAAAGGGTGGCCGACAACAAACCGGGCAACGCCGAGTCTGATTGGGTACAGGCGGAAAATGAAATAAAGGCGAAATACGGGTTGTAAAATCAGCACGAGATTAACCGACAAAACAATCAAAAAATATCTATGTTTATTTGAGCATACGATTATGAGCTTTTTTTGTTATTATGAAATATGCGTGTAAACAGGGTTACAAACACGACATTACTCAATGCAGGATAACGAACCCGGTTGAGCCAGACCGCAAATAATACGAAATCCTCCATCCCGCCATATATTACTTTAACAATATGCAGGAGATATTGATGCTATATGTCGAAAACCGGGCATCGTGATAGAGGCCGTAGAAAAGTGAT
Organism: Spirochaetia bacterium; assembly: GCA_021372235.1. Lineage (GTDB taxonomy): Bacteria > Oederibacteriota > PGYV01 > PGYV01 > Palsa-1178 > JAJFUW01. The sequence continues at coordinate 14,647 of JAJFUW010000155.1, read as the reverse complement.
GAGGCGCGTTATGGATACAGATGCGCGCCAATTCAGAAATATTTGAATATCCTGCCTATAACGGATTGTTTGACGGTGAAAAAAACTTAGATATAAATTTCAGGTGTTGTTTTGATTTGACTTGAAAGCGTTTTCGTAGTATATTTACCCATCAAACTTATAGCGGAGGGTTAAATGATAGCAAAAATATCCATAGCCATACTGTTTGCATTTCTTGTCATTCCTTTTTCCTTATCAGCGGGTTCAATCAACTTTGATGCGTCCAAGTTCTATCTCTGGAACGGGTTCGAGAGTGAACTCGGATGGTCAACTGACGACTGGAAGGACAATGCCTTTGTGTCCGCCAGACAGTCCGGGGATTTCGTCAGCCAGGGCAGCAAATCGCTGGAAGTGCCGTTTAACTTCGCAAGACCAGGCCAATCAGGCATGGTGCAGACTTTTGATACCGGAGATATTTCCGCAATGGATGCTGTTTCCTTTGATATATACAATTCCTCCGAACTGGAAATGAACGTATGTCTTATGGTCAAAACAGGGCCTTCATGGCAATACCATGAATCCAAAACAGTGAAACTGCAGCCCGGATGGAACAAAGGGATAGTATTCAGCCTCACAGCCCCCGATTACCGTTCCGAAAGCGGAGGCAACGAAAAGACCATACAGAATCTTAACTTCATGCGCAGGTTCGGGTTACTTTTTTACGCGACCGGTACGGGTGACGGCGCTATCTATCTGGACAACATAACAATCAAAGGCAAACATGGCATAGAAAAATTCTTCCCACAGGAAGAACCGGAAGGTCTAAAGCATATCCTGATAGACGATTTTGAAGAGGGACCGCTGCGCTGGACCGCCTCAACCGGATGGTCATGCGCGTATACCGCTGAAAAAGCATCTGCAGAGGGAGCGGGAAATGCCATGAAAGCTGTTTTTGACCTCAAAAACCCCGGACAGAACGCCGTATTCTCAATGGAAGGCGGCTGGGATATGTCGGATGTCTATTCAATAAAATTTGACGTGTACAATCCGGCCGACTATTCAATGTCAATGACCATGGCTTTGAGCACGGGTGACAAATGGACGTGGCAGGAGTCGGCAGGCATCAAACTAAAAAAAGGCTGGAATAAAGACGTTACAGTATATTTCAAAAAAATGAACTGGAAAAATGAGAAGTCAGGATGGTCCGGCAGCGTTATTCCTGACGAGATATCATCCGTAAAGAGGGTTTCATTTGTTTTCAACCCTCCGGACTTGGGAAAAGGTTACGTACTTATGGATAATGTCACGGTTGTGACAAGTGACCCGTCGAAAGTGGAAACTATGATGCCGGTAAAAACCGGCGATTTTGCGTTCAAGATATGGAACTCGTTTGAAAAGGGCGCCGTGGGCTGGGAAGCAATGTCGGACCAGTCCGGGGCCGTACTGGCGGAACAGGCACGCAATTTTGGCGGCGAACAGGCGCGCGGCATGGAGATGAAGTTCTCGGTCAAGACAGCCTCGGACAAGGCCATGTACAAGTACCGTAACAGGATGGATTTCGCGGATTCCACGGGCATGAAATTTGACATGTTCAACCCCCTCGATTTTCCGGTCAAAGTCGCGGTTGCGTTCCAGACGGGCGACGACGAGACCTGGATAGAGACAAAGCAGATTTCGATAGCCCCGGGATGGAACAAGGACGTATTCATCGACTTCACATCCGCTTCGTTCAAATCGGCGGAGTCAAACTGGAATTTTACGGATAACTTTTTCACGAGAAAAGACATCAGGACCGTCATACTGCAGGTCTATCCTGACAGGCCGGCAAAAGGCTCCATATTCATGACGGATATCAAGCTTGCAAGGCGCAATTTATTCGGGGAGATCGGTAAAACATTTGGTTTTACACTGGTGAACAACTCCCACATTACAGTCGAACCCATAACCTATACAAAATGGGGAGAGAGCTGTTTTGAGAACGGGACAACCGGAGGATGGCAGGGCGCACAGCTTGGCGGCTGGGGCGCAGCGGTCGCGGTGGTAAGCCCGAGCCGTGCTTCCGAAGGAAAAAATTCGTTGAAACTTTATTATAAGGACCTGCCGAACAAATTTGGCGCGGAATATACCGCGGCAACGTCCATGGACCTTTCACAATACGACTACATGGTATTTGATGTTTATAACCCCGGCAGGCAGGGCAAATACGCCGTGGCCATAAAGATGAACAATACGGAGGGTACATGGTATGAGACAAAAGAATATGTCCTGTACCCGGGCTGGAACAAGAACATAAGGATTGACCTGACCGGGGACGACTGGAAAACGGTATCAAGCAACTGGCAGAACAACATAACGATAACTGACAGGTCCAATGTCAAGAATATCTATTTTATAATCACAAAATTAACTGAAGGAGTTGTCTATATGGACAATTTCAGGTGGGGCAAAAAGGGAGATTTCAGCATAACCGACGGAGCGGTGGAACAGGACGTTAATTTCATCTATACTCCCAGTGACAACCTGGAAGGCGCGGCAACCCTGCGGGCCGCCTATTACCAAGGACAAAACAGCGCGCTTGACCTCACATCGGCGCACGTGATAGTGCGTGGATTGGGCAGCGAGTTGACGGCTTTTGGCGGCGAGAATTGCACGGTCTTTGACGACGTTTTCACGCTTGTGGACCCGTCAACACTGGGCGCAAACACAATGGGAATATCCCTCAAAGGAACGCTCGGGCCATGGGCCACGGCTTATTCGGCCACGGGGCTGACGCTGTGGCAGTACGACTCATGGGAGATAGGGCATTCGTACATAGCGGGCATGCGCTTGAAACAGTATTTCATGGGGACAAATTACCTGGGAACGGTTTTGATGAATTCGCGCAGGGGGTATGCGGGCGATTCAAACCTGCTTCTGGGCGATTACGAGCAGGGTTCGACAACCTGCGGCGCTGACATGTCGCTCTTTGCACCTGCTGGGGGACTGTTTGACGTGACGGTAAAAGGCGAAGTGCTGTTCAATAATTATGATACCTACAAACCGGTGTATATGCTCATGGAATCGCCGCCAGTTTATACGGCTGAACTGCTCGACGAAGCCAAACAGCGCATGATGATTTATGCGCAGGCTGATATGCATATATGGGACCTGACGCTCCACACGGCGTACAGGTATATGGATAGGGGGTTTGATACGACATTTTGTGACCAGGATTACAAAGAGGGCGATAACGCAAAAATCATAAACTTGACCTATATTCTCGACAACGCGTGGCCCTTTTCAGCCATGGCAAAATGGTCGCCTGAATGGGCCGGTTTCATACATTACACCAAGATTATGGCTGAGTACGATGGCAACGACCAAATGAGCGATTCTTATATGAGAAACACCTATACGTTTGAACTGAAAAACGACCCTTCGCTGGCGCTCAACAACTACGACCTGGTGGTAAAAATAAACGACGAAGGCAGTACCTATGACGACGCCCATTATTCCGATGCGACAATACGCACGGTAAAAGCGACGCTGACAACAAAAGTTTTGTTTGGCGACAGGCTGTCGCTCAAAATACTGGCGCGCAACAACAACACCGCAGACCTGGTGTGGGACGACTCCGCAGGCAATTACGTGCGTAATGGTTACAATGAACTTACCGCTTTCGCGGAAGCCGGCATAAAAATTACGAAAACGCTGAAACTGACAGGCAACTACAAATACATAACCTCGGTCAGGGAGACACATTCCAACTGGTACGCCGAACTCGAGGAAATACTGTTCGGCGCTGTTTCGCTGACAGCCAGCTACGGCGAAAAGCCGTTTACCGGTTATTGGCTGGACGACAACAACGACGATACGATAACGAAGTTCATGTTGACACTAAGGGGATACTTCTAAATGAGAGGGAGAGTCTAATGAAAAAAACATTTTTTACAGCGTTTTTAACATTGATCCTTGCCGTATACGCACAGGCGTACAGGGTTGAAGGCCCGCTGTTAAAGACCGACAGCGGAATGCCGGTCAGGCTGGCATCTGTATATGTACACACTGCATACCAAAGCGACAGCGCGGCTGTAGACGACGCTTTTTCAGCACTGAAAAAACAGGGCATTAAGTTGGTTAAAATATCGGCTGCCGCGACAGGCGCCGCGCAAGGCTCGTTACAGCCCGAGCCGGGCAGATTCGACGAGAACGCGCTGAAAAAACTCGACGCAATTGTCTCGGCCGCGGCCAAAAACGACATTTCCCTGATAATAGCGTTATCCGATCCGGATTCAAAGGAAACCTACAGGCAATGGGCCGGCGGTTCCAACGCGGACATATTTTACAAGGATAAACTGACCCGCGGGAGGTTCAAAAAATTCATAACCACGCTGTTATCCAGGGTAAATACTGTCAGCGGCGTAAAATACGCCGCCGATCCCGCGATATTCGCATGGGACCTTTGCGATAGAGCGGATAACATAAACGATGCAACCGGGATGTCCATGTACAATTGGGCTGTTGAGATGTCGGCATTCGTCAAATCCCTGGACACCGGGCATTTTATCATGATGGGATTAAAGGATGGTTTTACCATAGGTGATTCCGTGAACGGTTCGGATATATTCTTAATACCCAATATTGACCTGGCTTTTTATGCTGCCACCGAATTCTCTGAAAAAGGGCAGGTCGACGCATTGACGGCTATTTCGGACTCAACTAAGGCAATATCTGCGGCCTCGGGAAAACCGGTAATCCTGTTTTATACGGGAAAAGCCGGCATCTTTGACGCGGCGAAAGCGCACATGGAAGCGGGCGGCGCGATTGTAATGTACAATGAAACTGCAGAGCAGGAACAACTCGTCAGGACATCGGCATATACCGGTTCCATAACGGATGGCGTGCCGGCTGTTACGGTCAATAAGGTCTCTGCAACAGCAGACGTGTATGCCGCTTCTGTCTCTTTTGAACTCAGCAGGGAGGCGGAGGTAAAGGTCATATACGGCACATCGCTTCCGCTGAAACAGTCGGCCCTGTTCAAAGGCACGGCATTTAAAGGTATTGTAAAGATTGATGGTTTAAAACCCGGTTCTGAATACATGTTCCAGGTGATGGCGCAGGAGCCGGCGACCGGCGCTTCAGGGATGTCAAAAGTGATGAAATTCAAAACAACACCGCCCAAAAGGGCTGCGGCTGTAAAATTTACGATGAGCAAAAATATAATCACGGCCAAAGACGGCGATTTCTACGATGGTAAAAAAATATACAGGTATCTCGGAGCCAATTGTTATTATTTGCGTTATTACGCACCCGGGCGCAGGGACAAAGCTTCGCAGAGTGAGGCTGAAATTACTACGGCAAGGCGCAAGAACATGGATTATGTTTTATCCGAAGCGGCAAAGATAGGGTTAAAGGTAATGAGGATAGGGTCAAACGGAGAAGCGGTAACCGAGGAAGAGGCAAAAACAGCGGACCCGTTGCGTTATATCAGAATAGGCCCGGACAAATTCAACGAAAAGGCACTGGTGGAGTTTGACCATGTCATGGAAGCAGCCCGCAGGAACAATATAAGGGTTATAATACATTTCACGGATAATTGGGAATACTACGGCGGCGTGGGCGTTTACGCCAAATGGGCCGGCGTGAGCCGTGAGGAGTTCTGGTCAAACGAACAATGCAAGAAATACTACAAACAGACGGTGGACGCCTGGGTTGACAGGATAAATACCGTTTCAGGCATCAAATACAAGGACGATCCCGTGCTTTTCTGTTGGGAATTGTGCAATGAACCGTGGGACCGCAATGACGTTACGGGAAAAGAACTGGCGCGCTGGATAGACGAAATGGCCGGTTATATCAAATCAAAGGACCCCAAACACATGGTCTCGACCGGCTCGGACAGTTTCTTCCTGAAAGAGGACGGCACGCACTATTCGGGTTCGGATTTCATACAGGACCACCAGTCAAAAAACATAGATTTCTGCACCTATCACGTATACCCGACTTACGAGCACAACAGATTTTCCCTCAACACGACAAAGTACCTGATAGACAAATGGGTGGACGCCGGCAGGACACTGGGAAAACCGGTGGTAATGGAGGAGTTCGGTATCACCAAGGACGGCGAATACAACAGGAACATATGGATAGACGAAATGCTTACAGAATTCTACGCCAGGGGAGGCAAGGGAGTGAACTACTGGTTTTTCCGCGATGCGTCATACACAGCGGATGATGGTTTTGCTTTTACTCCGGAAGAGACTGAAACGGTAAATGTGTTCATCAAACATGCAAATATAATCAATAAGGGAGGGTACTGATATGAAGCGTTTATTATTGGCGGTTGTGGCGGCCGGCATTATTTTGGCCGCGGCCGGATGCGGCAATGTGACGGTATATGACCCGATTCTGCTGGAAAAACCCACCGGCAACACCGTCGACAATGCAATGTACGGGTTTGAGTTGGAAGGAACGACAGTTTGGGACTATGGCCTCTCTATTTATGGAGATGATACCGGTTATCAGGACCACTCAATAAGCGCGGACAGAGCCTATGCAGCGGCACATTCTGTAAAGGTATCGGTACTTTTCGATACGCCTAATGGCGACTCCGTGCTTCTTTGCAAAAAGAATGCAAGTGCCGATACCGATATACGTGGTAAGACAATATCCGCGGCTGTCTGGTCGCCTTACGGGATGTTCGATGATAAGACCGCTTACGGCATAACCTTTTATGCGATATATATTTATGTAGACGAATTAAGCGTCAAACATTATAACTGGTGCCAATCGGCGTGGAATAATATGTCGGCAGCTCCGGCTGTCGCGGACGGATTGTGGACCTTTGTGTCAGCTTCAACTTCCACATTTACGGATACGACAACAGGTCTTCCTATGACAGACACGGCAATGTTAAATGTTTGTGAATGGGGAGTTAAAGTGGGGCAGGGCGGAGAGTCAAAGAACTATACGGGCTTTATTTATATAGATTCTCTGGACATCAGATAGGTGCCGGAATGTTGCCTGAAGTAAGCACCATTACCGGCGGCGATTTTGAGGAGAATACATATATTTTCCCGGTTGAAGACGGGCTTGTGGTTGTGGACCCGGGAGCTGACGTACAGGTGCTTCAAAATCACATCATGCGGGCCGGTAAAAAAGTTAAATATGTCATATTGACCCATGGGCACATTGACCATATTTTTTCACTTCCGTACTTGTCCGGAGCTGTGGTATACGCGCACGAGAAAGAAAAGACACTGCTTGAATCTCCCGGACTAAACCTGTCAGCCATGACAGGAAACCGCATTGAGATTCCTGCAATAACCTATGTTCCCGGCAAGGTTCATACTGCCGGAGATTTCGTTTTCTATCATACACCGGGTCATACATCGGGGAGTATTGTAGTGAAATATGGTAAAATACTTTTTACCGGAGATACATTGTTCATGGATACGATAGGCAGATGTGACCTTCCAACCGGTGATCCTCAGAAGATGAGAGAAAGCCTTCATATTTTTAGCCAATTCAACAAGGACACAATATGCTACCCGGGCCACGGAGACATGTTTACTTTAGACAAAGCTTTCAAGGTAAATAACTTCCTGAAGAAGTAAAAAAACATACAAGTATTTTGTTAGTTAATTAAAAAGTTAAGCAAAAAGTTAATTAATAAAACGCCTTATTTTTATGACTAAAAATATACTGGATATACAAATTGACATACTTTACGCTTGACAATCAATTTATATAGGGTTATAATTGTATATAAGGTTTTAAGGAAAGAAAATTATGCGGTTAACCATGGAGTGTGACCCTTGACGAGAGAAGATTTTTTAGAGGTAGTCAGCACGTGGAACGCGCTTTATTCTTCAAACCATCATGCGTATGAAATATGCAATAAACCCTATGAAATTGACTGGAAGAAAGGTTTGTTAAAAGTGGCGTCAGTTTTTTCTGTAATAGACGATATCAAAGGCACTTCGGTTGAATTGATGATGAACAGGGTTATTATTGACGCAAGGTCAAATGACACAGCCCGTCTCCAGGATATCCATGAAATACTCCATACAGTCGAAAATTTTATGAATGAAGAGGGGAATTTTTAGGATTGTTATTTAAACTGCTCTGCGTAAATGCATCCAATCATCTTAAAACCGTACCAAAAGCCATTATTTGCTTGATTTAAAAACTGTAAATGTTAAAATTTACTTCATTATGATGTTATTATGACACTGACAACCGGATGTAATTTGTAAAGGAGTGCTGATGTCTTTAGTTATAGTCGGATCAATGGCATTTGATACAATAGAAACACCTTCTGAAAAAAAGGAAAGGGTCATAGGAGGCGCGTGCATTTACGCGTCGCTCGCAGCTGCTTTTTTTGACAGACCGAGTATAGTCGGAGTTGTCGGCACTGATTTTACGGATGAACATATTAAAATACTGACAGACAGGGGTATAGACACGCTGGGAGTTGAACGGGCCGCCGGAAAGTCGTTTTTTTGGGCAGGAAAATACCACCCGGACATGAAAGGCAGGGATACAATAACGACCGAATTAAATGTCTTTGAAAGTTTCAACCCCGCACTGCCGGAAAAATACACAAAAATACCTTACCTGTTCCTGGCAAATATCGACCCGGTTTTGCAGTTAAAAGTGCTGAATTCCATGAAAAATACTAAATTTACGATGATAGACACGATGGACCTCTGGATTAACATAAAAAAACAGGAATTGAACGAAGTGTTTAAAAAAGTTGATTGTGTTGTTTTAAATGACGAGGAGATCGCCCAGTTTACCGGATTAAAAGATGAACTCTCCGGCGCTCAGGCTATCATGAAACTGGGGCCAAAATATGTTATTATAAAAAAAGGTGAGTACGGCTCATGTATTTACGGGCATTCAGGAATGTATTTCGAACTGCCATCATATCCGGTAAAAAAAGTGGCGGACCCGACCGGGGCAGGAGATTCATTTGCGGGTGCCTTCATGGGATATCTGTCAATGGCGGACAGGACGGACACTGAAGCCATGAAAAAGGCGCTTGTTTACGGCAATACGGTCGCTTCCTTTACTGTCGAAGATTTCAGCATTGACGGCCTTTTAAACCACGAAAAAAAAGACGTGGAGGCGCGTTTTGTGCAGTTGTGCGGTATGACAGGGTTTTAAGGCAACAAAAAAGCATCATGAATTTTTCCGGGCCAAAAGGGACGGTGCCGCGCCGGCACATATCGCCGCTAAGCAGGCAGAAGCGGACAGGAATCACGGTAGCAACGCATATTTGGGTTCACAACAACCCGGCGGCTAAAACAACTGTTATTTTTTTAAAATTGTTGACCGTGCAAAAAGAACGGTTTGATACCGTTGCGTTACGCGGTGAATTCCAAATTGTATTTTTACGTTTCTATACAGCCGTAATCCTGCGGGTTCCGGTGTCAAAAGATGTAGTTGCGGATTTCTATACGTTTTTCAAAAAGTTCAAGACTCATGGCCACAGAGCTGTTTTTTGAATGATAACAAAAATAGCGGATGCGTTTCGGGAAGTAACGGGCAGCGTCGTCCGGTTCAAAACGGTTACGCATCGCGGCTAAAAAACGGAGGTAAATAGAAATGATATCTGACAGGATGAAAAAAGTAGTACCGTCCATCACACTGGCAATCGACGCAAAAGCCAAACAGATGATATCTGACGGTGTGGACCTGGTGGGTTTCGGCGCGGGTGAACCTGATTTTAACACGCCTGACAACATAAAACTGGCCGGTATAAAGGCGATAACGGAAAATAAAACGCGTTACACACCGTCGTCCGGCATGCCGGACTTAAAGAACCTGATAGCCGCCAAACTAAAAAAAGACAACGGCCTGGATTATAAAGCAGGCAATATAATCGTGTCGTGCGGCGCAAAACACTCGCTTTTCAATATTTTCATGGCCGGATTGAACCCGGGCGATGAAGTAATAATATTCACGCCTTACTGGGTCTCCTATTATGAGATGGCGAACATGGCGCAGGCGACACCGGTGCTTGTGGCTCTGGACGAATCGAAAAATTTCGAGATAGATTTCGACCTGTTAAAGTCAAAGATAACAATAAAGACAAAGGCAATAATAGTGAACTCGCCATCCAACCCGACAGGTTGCGTGTTATCGGCGGAGTCGCTGGGGAAAATAGCCGAACTGGCATTGCAGAATAACCTGCTGATAATTTCAGACGAAATATACGAAAAAAATCTTTATAACGGCAAAAAACATATATCTATAGCTTCACTTTCGCCCGAGGTAAAATCCAGGACGGTTGTAGTGAACGGCCTCTCCAAGTCCCACGCAATGACCGGCTGGAGGATAGGGTATATAGCGGCGGACGACATGGAACTCGTCAGGGCCATGGATAATATGCAGTCACATTCAACTTCAAACCCGGCAACCATTTCACAGGTAGCCGCCATAGAGGCCTGCAAGACCAATCCGGCTGTCGTCCAGGCTATGGTGTCAGAGTTTGACAGGCGCAGGAAACACATATTGGAACGTGTCCGTGCGATACAGGGCCTCACCTGTGTGGAACCGGACGGTGCTTTCTATGTCTTCCCGAACTTCAAAAAACTTATCGGCAGACAGATACGCGGTAAAAAAATAGAAGGCTCGCTGACGCTTGCGGATATGCTGCTGACAGAAGCCAAAGTTGCAGTTGTCCCGGGAATTGCTTTCGGGAGCGACATCCATTTCCGCATGTCGTATGCAACTTCGATGGAAATGATAGACAGAGGCCTTGACCGTATAGAGGAATTTTTTAAATAACATACGCTTCATGGTCCGGGAGCCGATGTCCAAAATGCTGTTTGGGTCATGGCTTCTGCAACATGGACCGATAGAGGTATAAATGCCAGACCCGATTTGGTTAAAAGATGTTAAATGCCCGGCTTGCGACACGGCCTTTAAGACGGCGAGGATAAAATCGAGCGCTTTAAAGGCCAAAAGCATGGATTCGGATTTTCATAAGATATATGAAGGTATCCGGCCATTGCTCTATGCCGTGACTGTATGCCCAAAGTGTAACTTTGGACAGCGCAATGACGATTTTGACAGGGTAAAACTCGAGTACCATCCGGAAATTATGAATATCGCGATGGCCATACGTGACTCAGGGAAAAACATACAATTTCCCGATTCCCGGGAAATTGATACGGAAACTGCCGTAAAAAAGCACCAGCTTGCTATAACTTTTTATAAGCACTGGAAGCCCGAGGACCCGCTGATGATTGCGGGACTTTACATGCACATAGCGTGGATGTACCGCGAGGATGGGGCAAAAGAGCGTGAAAAGGAGTTTATAAAACATGCTCACGAGTACTACATTAAAACTTTTGAAAAAGGCACTCATATACCCGAAAAAATAGGCGAACCCGGAATAATGTACCTGATAGGAGAACTATACAGGATGCAGGGAGATTTTGTCAACGCTGTTAACTGGTTTTCGAGAACTGTCAAACATGAAATAATAGGCAATTTCCCGAATATCGAGAGCCTCACTCGCGACGCATGGGAAAAGATAAACGAGCAAAAGCATAAAACGAACGGATCTTGATTGAATTATTGGAACCCAAAACACGGAATTTAACCTGCAGAAAACTTGGAGGCTCACAGATGAATATAGGAATTGTAACAGATACATATCGGCCGAGGGTGAACGGAGTCGTAACATCGATAGATACTTTTGCGACTGAATACCGGAAAATGGGACATGAGGTAACGATAATCGCCCCGGAGTTCCCGTCCGGTCAAAAGGATTTCAAGGACGACGAAAATGAAAAAGATGTTATCAGGATCAATTCACACTATATATTTTTTGACCCCGAGGACAGACTTCCTGATCCATGGACGCCAAGTGCGCGTAAAAAAATCAATAGTGAAATTTTGGCCCGGCGGTTCGACGTATTGCACACACAGACACCGTTCCCGCTGGGAATAGATGCGGCACGCTGGGCTAAAAAAATGAAATGCCCGGTTGTGCACACATACCACACCATGTTTGAATCATACGCACAACATTACATAAAGTTCCTGCCAAAACAGTTCAGCCACTGGTATTCAAAGGAGTTCTCAAAATGGTATTGTAACAAGATGGATCTTATCATAACTCCGTCAACGCAGATGCACGATCTGCTAAAAAGTTATGGTGTAAAACCGCCGATAGAGGTAAACCCGACCGGCATTAAAATAGATAATTTCAAAAAATATGACGGAGCGGATTTCAGGAAAAAGAACAATATTCCGGCGGATACTATATTGTTCCTGTTCATGGGCAGGATAGGCCATGAAAAAAACATACCCTTCCTCTTTGACGCGCTTAAAAAGGTACGGGAAAAGTTACCCGGAAAGACGATCAAACTGATGGTGGCCGGGAAAGGGCCTGCGGAAGAAGCTGTACGCGCGGCGGCAAAGGAAAAGGGTGTTGAAAATGACATACTGTGGTTCGGCTATTTTGAACCCCAGGATTGGGTCAACTGTTACGCGGCCGCAGACCTGTTCACATTCTCTTCGGTTACTGAAACGCAGGGGCTTGTAGTGACGGAGGCGATGGCTGTCGGGACTCCTGTAGTGGCTGTCGGCGAGATGGGAGTGGCGGAGGTAATGGCGGGGGACAGGGGCGGAATACTTGTCGACCTGAACCTGGACCATTTCGTCGACGCCGTTGTCAAAATGATGACGGATAAAACATTCTACAATGCCAAGAGAAAAGAGGCATTTGATTACGCGAGAGAATGGTCGGCTGAAGCGATGGCGAAAAAGATGCTCGATAAATTTGAAAAAGTAATCGCGGCTAAGAAAGCAAATAAGGGAAAATAAATGAAAAAAATCATTTTAGCGGCAGCTGCCTTTTTGACTGTGCTCTCGGTGACGGGATGTGTCTCGGCAGGGGTAAAAAAAGCGAAATATATCAGTATAGACTCGAGAGGTTGTTATATATGCCAGCGCATGGAAAAAGTCATAGAAGAGGTTGAGAGCAAATACGGGTCAGAGGTGGAGATAATCACAACTTCGGATTCGTCAGATACAGGGGAAGAATATGTCAAAAAGTACGGGATAAATAAATTCCCGGCTAATATATTCACCGATATGGACGGTAAGGTTTTTTTCAGGTATGACGGACTGCTGGACTTTAAGGCCGTGGAGGAAATCCTGAAAAAAAAGGGTATAGGATTGCCCGAAACAATCACACAAACAACAAAATAACCGGCATACCGTTTAAGCGGGCCGTTTTTGGAGTGACATGGACACACAGGAATTTTGTGAATATGTAAAGAACTGGCTTGAATTCTATCATGATGTGCGAATGCCTGACCGGGAATACGCACCGGCAGAGGACCATGCAGGTATCAGATGGGAAGATAATATGATAAAAATCGCCGGCGCGCTCTCCACGGCCGAGCATCTGCACGGCACACCGGCCGAGAAGAATGTAGCAAAGATTATCGAACTTGCCGGGTTAAAGGACCGTTCAAAATTGAACGAGATATACAAATTGATGTCTGAAATAGGGGATTATCTGGGTGATGGTTTCTCCAGGTAAGAAATATATTTGACACGCGTTTAATTATTGTGTATATTGTATTTATAAAGGCAAAGATGCCCACCTAATGTCAGCTTTGATGCTGTTCCCTCAATGACAGAGACGGTATATGTATGCCCGATTTTGGATACACATAACGTGATACAAAAATATAATATTATATAAGGAGAATTATATGCATGATACGGATTCTTACATGCCGCATCCACAGGGCCTATATGACCCTGCTTTTGAAAAGGATTCGTGCGGTGTGGGATTTATTGTAAATATAAAAGGCTATAAATCCAACAAGACTGTCACTGAAGGTTTAAAAATTCTTGACAGGCTGACGCACAGGGGGGCAACAGGCGCAGACCCTTTGACCGGGGACGGTGCGGGCATACTAATGCAGATGCCCCATGAATTCATGGAAAAGGCTGCAACCGACGCCGGGTACAAACTTCCCGCAGAGGGTGATTACGGTGCGGGGCTGGTTTTCATGCCGCCGGACAAAAGCGACGCTATTTACGTAAGAGAGGTACTTGAGAAGGCAATAAGGGAAAAGGGACAGAAATTTATCGGCTACAGGAGCGTGCCCGTGGACAGCGGGGTACTGGGATATATAGCAAGGGAAAAACAGCCGGTTTTTGAACATGTGTTCATAGGCAGAGGCCCTATGACAACCCCGGGGGAAGATTTTGAAAGACAGCTTTTTTTGATAAGAAAAACAGCCGAAAATACAATCAGAGCGTCATCTATAAAACAGAAGTTCTATTTCTATATTACCAACCTTTCGTCAAAAACCCTGATATATAAAGGGCTAATGCTCCCGGGCCGTACAGCCGATTTTTTCACTGACCTGAAATCGCCCTTGATAAAGAGCGCGTTGTGTCTTGTGCACTCGCGTTACTCGACCAACACTTTTCCCTCATGGGATCTCGCACAGCCTTTCCGCTGTGTCGCGCATAACGGAGAGATAAACACACTGCGCGCCAACATCAACTGGCTGAAGGCCAGGGAAGGCATGTTTGAAAGCGCTGTTTTTGGAGCGGATATAAAGAGCCTCAAACCGGCAATACGCGACGAAGTCCAGAGCGACTCCGCAACACTGGATAACGCTTTTGAACTGCTGACCATGAC
>JAJFUW010000131.1 GCA_021372235.1 Spirochaetia bacterium | reverse complement strand
GCTTACGTGCTTAAAGAATGTTTTGGACAACTGTGGGACTATAATTCCGAAACGTGGGCGAGAAAGTTCTTTGAGAACTGGAAGAAGTCGTTAAAGTGGCAACGACTGAAACCGTATGAGAAATTTTGCGGGTTGATAGAGCGGCACTGGGATGGCCTGGCAGCATACTGTAATCCTGAAAACAAAGTGTCGGTCGGATATGTTGAAGGCTTAAACAATAAAATACGAGTAATACAACGGAGGGCTTACGGGTTTAGAGACGAGAAGTATTTGAGGCTGAAAATACTGACAAGTACGCCGGAGGCCATTTAAATGCTGAAATTTACCCACTCAAAACCCCGAAGACCCGTTTTTTATTATGGGGAGGTTTTTCAAAACTTAATTCGATACTTTGCCATATTTTTTTGCTCTGGCGAAAAAATATGGCGGAGAAGGAGGGATTCGAACCCTCGGGCCCCTTGCGAGACCAACTGATTAGCAGTCAGCTGCCATCGGCCACTCGGCCACCTCTCCGCATAAAACAAGATCTCCGGAAAGGAGATAGGATAGAGGAGACAAACCGCAGTGTTTATGCCGTGTCTACTTTCACCTATCTACTCTCTACTTTCTCGCCAATTTTCCGCTGAAACGGAAAATTGGCGGAGGGCGAGGGACTCGAACCCCCAAGGGATTGCTCCCATCTGATTTCAAGTCAGACGGCTTACCAATTAGCACTAGCCCTCCGTATATATATAAATCGGTTACTCGTCCCAGCCCACCAGGATGCCGACCCCTACCAGTATGTAGCCGCCTATAATAAGGATAGGCGAGATCGCTCCTGCCGCGTTTGACGCGTCGGCGTTAACCTTTGTAAGAACAAAAAATCCCAGTGCCAGAACCGCCAGTGCTATGCCGACTATGTACAACCCGGTCCTTTTTTTCCGGTCCGGCTTTGCCTGCGCCTCGGGCTGTGCCTGTGTCTGGGGCTGATTTTCCGTCATGGCTCCTCCTTGCAATATATCGCTTAAAAGACTGCTACACTTTACTATTTTTTAACGATCCTGTCAACACCGCCCATGTAGGGACGGAGCGGTTCGGGTATCACCACTTCCATGTTTTCGGTCTGAAAACACTCCAGTATTGCCGGGAAAAGCCTCGATGTGGCCAGGCCTGAACCGTTCAGTGTGTGCAGGTAGCGTACTTTATTGTCCTTATCTTTATAGCGTATTTTGGCCCTGCGCGCCTGGTAATCCTCAAAATTGGAACACGAAGAGCATTCCCAGAACCTGTCCGCGCCCGGGTGCCAGACCTCGAGGTCGTATGTCTTGGCCGAGGAAAAAGTCATGTCCCCGGTTGACAGCAGCATTACCCTGTAATACAGCCCCAGCTTCTGCAATATTGATTCCGCGTCGGCGGTCAGTTTCTCATGCTCGGCATAGGATGTCTCCGGCGTGGTGAACTTGACAAGCTCGACCTTGTTGAACTGGTGCATCCTCACTATACCTTTCATGTCCTTGCCGTAGGAACCCGCCTCTTTCCTGAAACAGGGCGTGTATGCCGCGTAGCATATGGGCAGGTCCTTTTCCGCGAGTATCTCATCGCGGTGTATGTTGGTCACCGGAACCTCGGCTGTCGGCGCCAGAAAATAATCCGGATCAGTCAGTTTAAAAGAATCATTCTCAAATTTCGGCAGCTGTCCCGTACCTGTCATGGATTCCCTGTTTATCAGGATTGGGGGAAATATCTCCCTGTAGCCGTTCTCCCTGGTCTGCACATCGAGCATGAAATTTATGAGCGCCCTCTCCAGCAACGCGCCCATGCCTTTATATATCACGAACCTGGCGCCCGTCACTTTGGCGGCGCGTTTGTCGTCCAGTATATCGAGGTACTCCGCTATCTCCCAGTGCGGTTTGGGTTTAAAGGTAAAAGAGGGCTTTTGACCCCACTCGCGCACGGTCACGTTGGCCTTTTCATCGTCCCCCACCGGCACTGACTCATTTGGCACGTTGGGTATATAGAGCAGTTTGGTGTTCAGTTCTGTTTCTACCTTTGACAGTTCCTCGTCAAATGATTTTATCCTGTCCGATACCTTTTTCATGTCCGCGATGACGGCAGAAGCGTCCTTACCCTCTTTTTTCATCCTTGCTATCTCGCCCGAGACCCTGTTGTTCTCGGCCTTTAACTTTTCGACCTCGCCCAATATCTCGCGCCTTTTTTTGTCCAGGACTATGGCGTCATCAACAAGGGTCAAATCCGCCCTTTTCTTTTTCAGATCAGTCTTCACTTTGTCAGGGTTTTCCCTGATGAGTTTTATGTCAAACATGCCACACCCTTTTTATAGTATTTGTTCAAGTATTATAGAATAAACACGGGCATAACTGCAACCTAAAAACATAGCCTCAAATACCGCAGCCGCCCCCGGCACAACGCCAATGTATCGCTTTATTTGGGATTTGTAATTTGGGTTTTGTGATTACCTTTCGCCTTTTTCCACAGCGCAACCATCTGTGCTTCGCTCATCCCGGGTTTGAGCTCTTTCTCGACTTTTTTGAATCTCTTAATGAACTTTTCGTTCGTGCGCTGCAGCGCTGATTCCGGGTCTATCTTATGATGGTACGCCAGGGTTACCAGGACAAACATCATGTCGCCTATCTCGCCCGCAATATCCTTTTTGCTTTTCAACCTCAGGGCTTTTTTTACCTCCGCCAGTTCCTCATCCGCCTTGGCCAGTATGCCCGCGTCCGTCCTCCATTTAAACCCCGTTGACTGTGCCTTTGACTGCAGCCTGCGGCTCCTCAGCAGCGCGGGCATCGCCGAGGGTACGCCGTCTATGACAGAGTCCCTCTTTTTCACCTCTTTCTTGTGTTTTTCCCAGAAGTTAATGACCTGCCAGTCCTTGTTTATGCCCTTCATTTTTCCGAAAACATGCGGGTGCCTGACTATGAGTTTGTGGTTTATGCCTTCGATGACGTCGTCTATGTCAAAATCCCCTTTGTCATCGGACATCTGAGCGTGAAAAACCACCTGCAGGAGCAGGTCCCCGAGCTCTTCTTTCATGTTATGGACGTCGTTCTTCTCGACGGCTTCTATGTATTCGTAAGCCTCTTCGATCAGGTACGGCAGTATGGACTTGTGAGTCTGCTTTTTATCCCACGGACAGCCCTTCTTCCCCCTCAGTGTTTTCATTATGGAAACGAGCTCTCTGAATTTGTCCTTTTTCATTTGGACCTTCTTTTTTATTTTATTAAATCGCCGTACGGACAACTGCCGCGGCCATGAAGGTTGCGGCTGCAGCGGCTGTTAAAAACGATTTTTGTAAGCGCGGCCCCTGCGGTCGCGCTGCGACGGCTGAAACCTGGCCGAAAAAAGACGTTCCCTCATTCCGTCCTTCTCCGGAGGGATAAAGTGTGTATCAGTTCCTTTTGGGCTAAAGTGCAAGTTATCGATCCGCCGCTTTTATGGGAAAAAATGATATTTTACCGCCGGCCTCCTATCACCGCGTGTATATTATCTCCCCGCCCTTGTTGAGCAGTTTTTCCGCCGCATCCTTAAACTTCTGCGAATCATAATATTTTCCCGCCACCGTGCCTTTCATCCTCGGCGTCACCACAACCGTGTCAAACAAACCCGTGCCGCCGGCAGCGTCAAAGACAGACAACGCCGAATCCGCGTTTTTGTACTCCACCTTTTTGTCCGTCTTTATCGAAGGCCCGAACACCTTTTCCATTACCACCCCTATGTACGGCTCGGCCTCAACGCAGACAATCTCTTTGACTTCCTTATTTTTAGCAAGCTCTTCCGCCAGCCCGGCAAACCCGCCGTTTATGGCCAACACTCGCGGCCCTTTTGCCTTTTGCGCGGCCGCTGCATACGTCTCGTCCGGCATTTTGTACGCCACAAGACCGTTCTCGAGTATATAGTAAGTATTGTCCTTTTTTGCCATGACAAAATTTACCGTCGGAAACTCGGTTATTTTTATGACCTCATACCCGTTAAACGCCGACTTTTGCGCCGCAATCGCACTCTTATCCTTTATGCCGGCCACATTGAACGCGAAATAGAGGATGAGTGCGCCTATAATATAGAGCATCATCAGTTTGCCCTGCATATCCTTGCCGCGGAAAAACAGGTATGCGATGGCGAGTATTACTATGCCGAGCGTGTAGATAATATCCAGGCCGCCGTAGTACTTTACGGCATAAACCGAGT
This sequence comes from Spirochaetia bacterium, assembly GCA_021372235.1. Classification (GTDB taxonomy): domain Bacteria; phylum Oederibacteriota; class PGYV01; order PGYV01; family Palsa-1178; genus JAJFUW01. The sequence goes on along the minus strand of JAJFUW010000131.1, from coordinate 15,152 downwards.
ATGCAAGTATGCCGCTGATGACCCCCGCAAACACGACGCCGGCCGCGACAGGACCGAAGTTCGGCGCCTTTGCCTTTTCCAGCGCGTTTATGTCAGCCAGTATGGACGCTGTTAAAAGCGCAGACACAGGCATGAATACGACAGCACACAGCAACCATGAAGCATGGGGTGCGAGAGTTGCCAGAAAATCGACCTTTAATATCGCCCTATAATACCGCGTAAAAAACAGGGCTCCAACCGCGTAAAAAGCGTTTACCACGGGCGCCAGCCCGGCTATGTAATTCATCGCCGCGCCTTCGTTCTTTTTGCCTTTAAAACTTCCGACGCTAAAAACAGCGATCAGCGCGCCCGCGACCCAGGCCGCCATGACAGCACAGAAAAGGTTCATGTCCGATGGTACAACCGACCCAACTTCGCGTCCCAAAACAGCCTGGGCAACAGCGGCGGTCAGGCCGTTCATGAATAACAGGATCATTATTTTGTAGAACAGGTTCATACTCGGATCTCCTTTAGCTAATAATGTGGCCTTTCCGTTATTATTAATTATTCATTGTTAATTATTGATTGTATTCTAGTAAAGCCGTTCTTCTTTCCGCGGAGGGTAGAATATTTTGCTCATCTTGAAACCGTTCATTGCCCGGAAGATAAAGAAATAACCCCACGGCCGCACATTGTTCGAAAGTTGATCCGGTATCATATGGGATAGGTAAGCTATGGAAAAGACCGCGGCGAACTCGAGGTTCCCCGATATCAGTCCGTATATCCAGGCTATCGGCACGTACTCCATGCAGTGAAACCACACGTACAGTTTCTCAAAATCGCCTTTATATGATTTTATGAACATATTTTTGAAATCAAACCCGTGCTCTTCCCTGATATAATCAAACACATGGTCGACATCCACGAGAAATCCCAGGAAAAACGCCATGGCAAAATACCAGAGGCTGTAGTCCGTAAGAACCCATATTGAGATGCTGGTCGGGACGGATACTATGAGGTGGTTTTCAGCCTTCATCTTTTCTCCCCTGACAGCTCCACCGCCGTCAATTTTAAATTGAAAAGTCAAAACCAAAAAGTACAGTTCAAAATTAAAAATTAATTGCAATCAGAGTGCATTGCCCGGACTGCAGACTGCACACGCATCCGTTCGCCATTACTTTTAACATTTTAATTGCACTTTTTGGTTTTAAATTTTACCTTTTTACTTTACCCAGCCATTTCTTACCAAAAGCTATCTGCCGTTTCACGGAAGACGGCGACGTGGAGCCCGCCGTCAGTTTTGCGGCGGCCGATTCAGCCGGGTTTATCAGTTTCATGAACTCCATGCGTTCCTTTGCGCCCGCAAATTTTGGGCTGAATGATCTGAGTTCGTCCAGGGTCAGGCCGGTGAACCGTTTGTTGTTCTCAACACAGTAGCCCACCATGGAACCCACAACCCTGTGGCTCTCGCGGAAAGGCAGGCCTTTGCCGACCAGGTAATCGGCTATGTCCACGGCGTACATGAACTCGTCCGCCATCTGTCTGTTTATGGTTTCCTGCTTTATCGTGATGTTGCGCATGAACTTCGCGGCGATTGAGAGCGTCTCTTTCAGTTCGTCGAGTCTGGAGAACATTAAAACCTTGTCCTCCTGCATATCCTTATTATATGCCAGCGGCAGGCCTTTCATCATCGTCAGCCCCGCCATGAGCCCGCCGAAATACTTGCCCGTCTTGCCGCGTATGAGTTCCGGGATGTCCGGGTTTTTTTTGTGGGGCATTATGGACGAGCCCGTCGCGAACGCGTCGTCAATCTCTATGAACCCGAACTCGTTGGACCCGTATATTATCAGTTCCTCTGCCAGACGCGACAGGTGCGCCGCGCATACAGAGGAGGCATAGAGGAAATCCAGCATGAAATCGCGGTCAGCCACGGCGTCCATGGAGTTTTCCGCCACGTTCTTAAAACCTGTCTCGCGGGCTATCAGCGTGCGGTCGAGCGGATAGTTGGAGCCCGCCAGCGCACCGCAGCCCAGTGTGAGCCTGTCCGCGCGCGCCTGCGCGAAATCAAAGAGGTCGCAGTCGCGTTTGAACATGGCGAAATACGCCATGAGCCACTGTCCGGCGCAGACCACCTGTGCGTGCTGCAGGTGCGTATATCCCGGCATGTAGATGTGCTGTGACTTTTCCGCCAGTTCAACCAGGGATGCCATGAGTTTCCTGATTCCCGCTTTCACGTTGTCCATTTCTTCCTTCATATACATCCGGGTGTCGGTGGCTACCAGGTCGTTGCGGCTGCGGCCGGTATGGAGTTTCTTGCCCAGGTCCCCGGTGAGCTTCACCAGTTCCCCTTCCACGGCAGAGTGCACGTCCTCATATGCGGGCCAGTCTATCGCCGCCTCTTTTTTCGCCACTTTTTTCATGCCGGAGGTGAGCTGTGCGGCCTCCCTGGCCGAGATTATGCCCGCCTTTTTCAGCGCCTTTAGATGCGCAAGGCCGGAACGTACATCATGTTTAAACAGCCGCCTGTCAAAGGATATCGATGCGTTGAACCGATCGGCCTCGGCGTCAAGTTCCTTTTTGAACCTGCCCTCCCATATCTTGGCCATTATTTTCTCCTTTTAATCTGGTTGTATATCTTTAATTGGAGGCCAAAAAGGTTTATGAACCCTTCCGCGTCCTTCTGGTTATATACTTCCTCTTTCTCAAACGTGGCCAGCGCCTCGGAGTACATCGAGAACGGCGACGTCTTGCCCGCCACTTTTATGTTGCCCTTGTAGAGTTTCAGTCTGACATCGCCCGTGACCCTCTCCTGCGTCCTGTCGATGAACGCCTGCAGAGCCTCACGCAGGGGTGCGAACCACATGCCGTTGTATATCAGCTCGGCGAACTTTATTGCCACGATTTCCTTGTAATGGGAAGTGTCGCGGTCGAGCGTTATCTCCTCGAGTTCGCGATGCGCACTATACAGTATCGTGCCGCCGGGCGTCTCATACGTTCCGCGAGACTTGATACCCACCAGCCTGTTTTCGACCATGTCGACGAAACCTATGCCGTTCCTGCCGCCAATCCTGTTAAGCTTGTAGACTATGTCCAGCGCATCCATCTTTTTGCCGTTGACCGAGACCGGGATGCCCTTTTCAAAACCGATACTTACGTACTCGGGCTTGTTGGGCGCCTTTTCCGGCGGCGTAATCTTTGAAAGGATATCGTCCGTTGCTTCGTTTGCCGGGTCTTCGAGTATGCCGCCCTCGTGAGATATGTGCCACAGGTTGTCATCCTCAGAGTAGGGTTTCTTTTTTGTCGCCACAACCGGGATGCCGTGGGTCCCGGCATAATCCATGGCCTCCGTGCGGCTCTTTATGTCCCACTCGCGCCACGGCGCGATGACCTTTAAATGCGGTGCGAGTGCCTTGTATGTGAGTTCAAAACGGACCTGGTCGTTACCTTTGCCTGTCGCTCCGTGGCAGACCGCGTCCGCCCCCTCTTTCATGGCTATGTCAACCTGGGTTTTTGCTATTATCGGCCTGGCAATCGAGGTTCCCATGAAATATTTACCCTCATACAACCCGCCCGCCTTTATCATGGGCCACACGAAATCCGTCACAAACTGCTTGCGCACGTCCATGATATAGACCTTTGAGGCGCCTGACGCTTTTGCCTTTTTCTCCACCTTTTTGAAATCTTCATCCTGACCGACGTCCACCACGCAGGCGATAACCTCACAGCCGTATGTTTCCTTTAGCCACGGCACGATGATTGAAGTATCGAGCCCGCCCGAGTATGCTAAAACAACTTTCTTTGCTGATTTTTTCATGTGTACTCCTCCTATGATAAGTTTAAATTTAAAAGGTAAAACCAAAAAGCACAAGCCAAAATTCAAAAGCAGGAGGACAATCCGCCGAATAACACTTGCGGTTAATTTTGCATTTTTACCTGTACTTTTTGGTTTTAAATTTTACCTTTTTACTTTTCCGTTTTATTTCGTCATTAAAAGCGCCAGTACCGCCTTTTGCGCATGCAGCCTGCATTCCGCCTCGTCAAATATTATCGAGTTCGGGCCGTCGATGACCCCGGCCGTTATCTCCTCGCCGCGGTGCGCCGGCAGGCAGTGCATTATCAGGTGGTCTTTTTTCGCGTGTTTTACCAGTGCTTCGTTCACCTGGTAGAGGGCGAAATCTTTTTTGCGTTTTTCAGTTTCTTCCTCCTGTCCCATGGACGCCCAGACATCGGTGTAGATGATGTCCGCGTCCTTCACCGCTTCCTCGCAGTTGTTCGTAATGAGTACCTGCGTCCTGCCGGCCTGCGCCAGTTCCTTTGCCTTTTCCACAACATGCTTTGCCGGCTCGTAACCATGCGGACTCGCCACGCGTATGTTCATGTCGGCCTTTGGCGCGGCATAGAGCCACGAATTGGCCACGTTATTACCGTCGCCGATAAATGCCACGTTCAGGCCTTTCAGCGATTTTTTGCGGTCCTTGATGGCGAGCAGATCCGCCAGTATCTGGCACGGGTGCTCGTCATCGGTAAGTCCGTTTATTATCGGGATGGCAGCGCTGGCGGCCAGTTCCTCGGCCTCGCTGTGCGCGAACGTGCGTATCATGATGCCGTCTACGTAGCGGGATAAAACCTTTGCTGTGTCCGGTATTGTTTCACCGCGGCCCAGTTGTATATCGTTGGGGTTCAGGTACAACGCACCGCCGCCCAACTGGAACATGCCTATTTCAAAAGAGACCCTCGTGCGCGTGGATGACTTGCGGAATATCATGGCAAGTGATTTGCCCAAAAGCGGCACAAACGGCTCGCGTTCCCTGTATTTTTTGCGTATCATGTCCGATACGTTCAGGATCAGGTCTATTTCCTCTTTGGTCAAATCCAGTATCGAGAGCAGGTCCTTTTTTCTCAAGTGCGGTGCGGTCATTACAAGCCTCCTTAAAATTCTGATAAAACATTTTTAAGTCCTGGTTTTGAATATAAATTCCGTGTTATAACAGTTTTTCCAATATTCTCAACCCTTTGTCGATATCCGCCCCGCTTATGTTCAGCGGTGGTTCGATGCGCAATACCTCGTGGCCGGTTACGTTGATAACGAGTCCGGCGGCCAGCGCTTTGTCCACTATATCCTGGGCCCCCTTTTTCATCTGAACCCCTATGAGCAGCCCGGCCCCGCGGATTTCTTCTATGTCCGGGTTCTTTATTTTTTTCAGGCGTTTCATTATGCAAGCGCCCTTCCGTTCGACAGACTTTAAAAACACCGGTTTTTTTACCGTGTTAAAAAGCACCAGCCCCGCGGCGCATGCCGCCGGGTTGCCGCCCATTGTCGTGCCGTGGTCCCCAAAGGCGTAAACGTCCGCGTGCTCCTCCGCCACTATATACGCTGCCAGCGGCAGCCCGCCGCCTATGGACTTGGCTATCGTCATCACATCCGGCTTGACCCCGTATTTCTGGTAGGCAAAAAGTTTTCCGGTGCGGCCCATGCCCGACTGGACTTCGTCAAATATCAGAAGTATGTTGTTCCTGTCACACAGCTCGCGCAATCCCTTTAAAAAACCGGGTGCGGGCGTGTATATCCCGCCCTCAGCCTGTATGGGTTCGACCATGATGGCGCATGTGTCAGTGGTTATTTTTGACTCCACGTCCTTAAGATCGTTGAACTTCGCATAAGATATCCCGGGGTACATCGGGTTCAGTATCTTGTGGAACTTTTCCTGGCCGGTCGCCGTGAGTGCGGCCAAAGTGCGGCCGTGGAAGGAATTGTAGAACGTGATTATCTTGTAGGCGCGTTCCTTGTGCAGCATCGCCCATTTTTTCGCGAACTTCATGGCGCCTTCGTTTGCCTCGGCACCCGTGTTTGCAAAATATACCCTTGCGCCAAAAGAATTCTCGCACAGGGCCTGTGCGAGTTTCACCTGCGGTTCACTGTAGAAACAATTTGAAAGGTGTGTGTAGTTTCCCAGCTGTTTTATTATGGCGGCGTTTATGGCCCTGTTGGCGTAGCCCAGGTTATTGACCGAGATGCCGGAGAAAAAATCCACATACTTGTTTCCCTCTTTGTCTATAAGTGTGCTGCCATGGCCGCGTTCAAACACAACGTCGTAACGTTTGAAAACTCCTATGTACTTCTTATCGAGGTCCTTTACCTGTTGCGAGTTCATAATATTTCTCCGTTCTTTGTTTTAGGTTAATGTACGAAAAACGCGTGCGCGTTCCGGCCGCCGTTTATTTACAGCCGACACTCCCGCCATTAAGCAGCCTGAAAGGTTGCGGCTGCCCGGGACGTGGAACCTGTGCCCTGCAACCCCGGTCCAAGCCGTTTATTTCACAATTTCCGTTCCTATCCCCTCGCTTGTAAATATCTCCAAAAGCATAGAGTGTTCCCTTGTCCCGTTTATTATGTGCACCTTTTTCACGCCGGCCTCGATGGCTTTTTTCGCCGACTCCGTCTTTGGCAGCATGCCGCCGGTTATCTGTCCGCTCTTCACGTGCTTTGCAATATCCTTGATTCTTATGGAGTGGGCCCACTCGTTGTTTATTTTTACCCCGTCGGTATCCGTCAGGTATATGAGTTTGTCGGCTTTTAGCGCGCATGCGACCGCTCCCGCGACCGTATCCGCGTTTATGTTATAACCGTTGCCCTTTTCATCCACGCCGACCGGCGCAATGACGGGTATATAACCTTTTTCATCCAGATTTTTAAGGAGTTCTGTATTGACCGATACCACTTCGCCGACAAACCCGATGTCCCTGCCCCTGTGCAGCTTTTTTTTCGCCAATAGCAGGTTGCCATCCTGGCCGGATAGCCCTATCGCCTTAACCCCGTAGAGGTTCAGGTCCTTTACTATTTCTTTGTTCACCTTGCCGACCAAAACCATTTCAACGATGTCGAGGGTCTCCGGGTCGGTGACGCGGTGCCCCGCGACAAAAGTCGGCTGCTTGCCCATCTTTTTCAGGAACCCGCTGATACTGTCCCCGCCGCCGTGCACAAACACCAGGTTCACGCCGATATAGTTCAACAAGGCTACGTCCTGTAAAAAGAACTCCTTGAAATGTCCGTCGGTCATGGCCGACCCGCCGTATTTCACGACAAAGGTGCTGCCCTGGAAATGCTTGATGTAAGGCAGGGCTTCAATCAGTATGCGGGCTTTCTGTATGTAGCGTTCCATCCGCGTTCTCCTCCGGACCTGTTTTTGCAGTCTAAATAGGGCAGAAACCCTGTCTCAATTGAGACGCCTTAGAGTATATACTTAGTAACGTCCTTGTCCTTAATAATTTCATTGAGCTTCTTTTCGACATACTCCCTGTTTATCTCGAACTTCGTCTTTTTCCCGTAAGGCGCTTCGAACGAAATTTCCTCCATGACCTTTTCTATGACGGTATGGAGCCGCCTCGCGCCTATGTTTTCCGCGGTCTCATTGACCTCAAAAGCCATTCGCGCTATTTCCTTTATCGCGTCCTCTTTGAACACCAACTGCACGTCGTCGGACTTTAAAAGTTCGCTGTACTGCATGATGAGCGAGTTTTTCGGCTCCGAGAGTATCCTCTCAAAATCCCCCTGTGTGAGCGACTGCAGTTCCACCCTGATGGGGAAACGGCCCTGCATCTCGGGAATCAGGTCGGACGGTTTGGACACGTGGAACGCTCCGGCCGCTATAAAAAGTATATGGTCGGTCCTGACCGGCCCGTATTTCGTGTTCACCGTGGTGCCCTCGACTATGGGCAGCAGGTCCCTCTGGACCCCCTCGCGCGACACATCAGGCCCGCCCGCAGTGCGCTCACGGCCCGCGACCTTGTCCATCTCGTCAATAAAAACTATCGCCTCGTTTTCCACTTTGTCCAGCGCCTGTTTTATCACCTTGTCCATGTCGATGAGTTTGTTTATCTCTTCTGTCAATATGACGGAACGTGCCTCTTCCACCGTCATTTTCTGGCGTTTTGTTTTTCCTCCCGATGTTAAGCCTTCCATCATGTCCTGCAGTGACGAGTTTATGTCATCCATTGACTGGCCCGAAAATATTTCCATCATGGGCGGCTGTTTCGGTTTGACCGATACTTCGACCATCCTGTCTTCGAGTTTACCCTCCCTTAACTGCGTGCGGAACTTCTCGCGCGTTTCCTTGAACTTGTCGGCCTCCTGTTTCTGAGCCTCCATGTCGTCCTCGTTCACCATCGTCTTTTTTCCGTTTTTGACCGGAGGCACCAGCATGTCCAGCAGGCGTTCCTCTACCAGTTCCTCTGCTTTTTTACGCACCGACTCCATGTGCAGTTCGCGCACCATGGCGACACCATTGTTGGCCAGGTCGCGTATTATGGACTCCACATCGCGGCCCACGTAACCCACCTCGGTATACCTGGAAGCCTCGACTTTGATAAAGGGCGCCTCGACCAGCTTTGCCAGCCTGCGCGCTATCTCGGTCTTGCCCACGCCCGTAGGCCCGATCATGAGTATGTTTTTGGGCGTTACCTCTTCCTGCATTTCGGGGGCCAGTTTCTGGCGGCGGGTGCGGTTGCGCAGCGCCACTGCCACGGCCTTTTTCGCGTTGTCCTGGCCGACTATGTATTTGTTGAGTTCCGCTACGATCTGTTTTGGGGTTAAATCCATGTTTGCACCATTCCTTTTAAGTTAAAATTGAAAATTTAGAAACAGTTGTTTGTACAATCACTTGCCGTTACTTTTTTCTTTTTAATTGTAATTTTTTTTGACTTCTAAATTTTACCTTTAAAGTTCTTCAACGGTCAGGTTTTCGTTCGTGTATATGCATATCTCTCCCGCAATCTTCATCGACACCGTCGCTATCTCTTTCGCTCCGAGTTTGGTCTGGCGCATGAGCGCCCTCGCGGCCGCCAGTGCGTAAGGCCCCCCCGAACCGATGGCGATTACGTTATCTTCCGGTTCTATCACCTCTCCGTTGCCCGACAGGACGTACATATAATCTTTATCGGCCACTATCATCAGCGCTTCCAGCCTGCGGAGTACCTTGTCCGTGCGCCAGTCCTTTGCCAGTTCCACCGCCGCACGCTGCAGGAGCCAGTTGTGCTCATTTAATTTCTCTTCAAAACGCTCCAGCAGTGTGAATGCGTCCGCCACGGAGCCGGCAAACCCGGCTAAAACTTTTGACTTGCCGTCCATGAGCCGTACTTTTTTTGCAGTCGCTTTCATGACGGTATTTCCCATCGTGACCTGCCCGTCGCCCGCCATGACTACCTTTCCGTCGCGTTTAACACACAATATCGTGGTCGCATGCATCTGTTCCATATAGGCCTCCTCAATAAGATAAGACAACAATTCCGTAAACAATATACTTTGAAATTTAAGTATATCATAAAAATATGGGTGGATTCAAATATTTATTACTGGAGTTTCTTGAGTTCTTGGGTTTTTGGGAGATTCAAACGAGGTTTGCGTTGGAAGTGATTGCTTCCTCCCATTTTATTTACTGGACAGGCACGGTAAACCAATCTTCCCGCGGTCCGATTATCTCGAAAAATCCCTGCGTCTCTCCCGGGTTTTCACTGCCCGTCCCTGAATATTCCGTTTATTACAACTATCGTCATCTATTCTCAATACCCCATCTTTTTCAGGATGTCCGACAGCATCTTTAAACGTTCACTCAACATTTCATCGTCGTTGGAGAGCGCCTGACTGAACAGTTTTATGTCCTCGTCTATCTTTTCGTTGCCCGTGCATATCTCAACCGTCATGGCATCGCCCTGCAGCCCGACCCTGTCGATTACCGGCTTCTGCGGATCGTACAATTTTTCCATCCTGTACGCTTCCCTAAAATATAGTTTTGACCTGCATACCAATATGGCCAGATCCAGTACCCGGTGCAACGGCAGTTCCTCAGATTGCCTGGACCATTTTTCACCCGTGTACCTCCAGACTTTCGCGGAAATATCAACCTTGCCCCTGTCGTTCCACTGGGCCAGTCCAAGTGATAAACCTTTTGTCTCCGAATGATACGCTTGTCTTCCGTCTATGTTCTCATAATTCTCCGAGACTATAACGGGTTTGTGCTTTAAAGTCGTTGGAATGTTCATTTTTCCGCCTTTTAGTAGTTTAGTAAATTACTGCATTAGTAAAATAACACTTATAACCTTGATTGTCAAGGATTATTTTTATAGAGGTTATAAAATCCGCATATTTCCGGCACATCCGAAATGTATTACCTGCCGATTATTGCCACCTTTTCCACTATCTTTTCCGCGGAACCTGTCCCGTTATCCATAAATTCTATGGCGACTACATATACTCCCCTGGCCGCTGCCACACCCGTGGCTGTCTTTTTATCCCAGGTTACGTCCAGTTTTGCCGGGTCAGCCACAGCATAACTCCTGATCTCCTGCGTGGCCAGGTTATAAATTTTCAGCACGGCCCTTGACGCATTTTTTATGTTTGCCGTTATCCTGATATTTCCGTTAGCATACATTGCCCTGAAATCACGCGCCTCAAATGTGGTCTGCGCTATCAGGTCAACCACCCTGTCAACGGTTGATATCCTGCTGTTACCCATGGTTGTGGTCACCCTGATAGTATAGGGTCCGGAGTGGACCATGTCACCGCTTATGTTCCTGCCGTCCCACTGCCCCAGCAGAGTCCCTGCCGTGTCATAAACAGACAGCAGATTTGTGCCGTCCGTGCGGAAAGGATTGTCGGGAAAAATAATCCCGTCAACTGCCGCGGCTGTCATCACAGGCGGCAGTTCTCTGATGGTCTCCATACCCGTATCAAAAACCGTAATGTTTATCCTGTATATTAATTCAGGTGCCGCCGTGGCCGTGGGTGATTCCGTAGCCGTCCGCGTGAATGTAGGCGTGGATGTCGTTGTGCCCGTCTGTGTTGCGGTGGATGAGGATTCAGGGGTTGGGGTCACAGTGCGCGTTAGCGTCCGCGTGGCTGTAGCCGTGGCTGTCAGGGTCATTGTAAAACTGCCCGTAAACGTAGGCGTTGAGGTCTGCGTGACTGTCTGTGTGAATGACATGGTTTGTGTTGCGGTCTGCGTTGCGGTAGGCGTGGCTGTAAATGTTCCCGTAGCCGTAAATGTGCCGGTTATGGTGCAGGTTGCCGTCTGTGTCTCGGTCCGGGTATGCGTAAGCGTTAAGGACAGTGTCGGGGTCAGTGTATAAGTGGACGTGGATGTTAAAGTCAGCGTCGCGGTTGAAGTAAAAGTCAGGGTTGCCGTCAATGTGACAGTGGGCGTGTCGGTCAACGTTGAAGTCAGTGTTGACGACTGTGTCCCGGTCGAGGTAAAAGTCATGGTCACAGTCGGTGTGACGGTGGGTGTGGAGGTTGATGTCAAAGATGAAGTTTGCGACTGCGTCGCTGTCATGGTATGTGTGGCCGTATGGACCGGGGTTTGCGTATGTGTTATGGTGTCTGTTGCCGTCTGCGTCGATGTCCGTGTAGCCGTCATTGTGGCCGTCCGCGTCGCGGACTCCGTTAATGTTTGGGTTATCGTGGATGTCGGCGTTACGGTTCTCGTTGCGCATGCGCCTGTCAATACGTTAAAATCCCCAACCCTTGCCGTTCCGGGTACTCCTTCCTGGTGTGACGTCACCGCAATGCCGACAATAAAAGCGGAATTGAACGTGACCGTCCTCTGCCACGTCTGTGTCCATGTTGTGCCGTTCACCGAGTAATATCCCCGCAGTGTCGTACCTGCCTTGTATAGCCGCACATAACCGTTCGTTCCGTTTATGTATGTCCCGACCCCGTTCCCCGAAGTTATCGTTGCCGCTCCGGATGTCAGCCTGGCCTTTGCCTGGTAATTGTTGCTCCTGGTCGCAAGCATGGCAAACTCGACTGAATTGTCCGCCGTACTGTTCCTGACCATGAGCCCTGCCTGCGACCACGGGTTATTTACAGGCACGGAATTTACACGCAGCGTCACGTCAAAATCAGAGTCCATGTTCTGGTAAAAAAACCTGAAACTGTCGTTTGCGTTATAAATATCGTCCCCGCCGGCAGTGATGGAAAGGCTCGTACCCTCTGCCTGGCTGCCGCCCGGGTTTGTCGCGTTGCCGATGTCAACAACGCTCCACACAGAGGTGTCAAATACAGAGTCAGAAAAAGAGTCGGGGTACAGACAGGCAGCGCCGAGGACGGGTGCCATGGATAAAAAAATGGATACGGGCAGTATGATATACACAGCCACGCGCATAAAATTTTTTAAACACCCGATTTTATCCACAAACAACCCCTGTTAATGTAATTGGATTATTATATGATTTTTTGAAATGCAGTCAAGTATTATATAACAAGGTGGTGCCGGTCACAACAACGGCGGTCAAAAACGGCCTTTGTAGGCGCGCTCCCGGCGGCCGCGCCGCGGCGGTTCAAGCCAATTGCCGTGGCCATGGAAATCGCGGCTACAGAGGCAGTTAACGACAACCTTTATACGGATATGCTTGTTCCTATATCCCTATTGCCATCATGAAATATATTCCCTGTGCCGAGAAGGAGAGCCTCCGGCCGCCGTAGGAGAGGTATTTTTCCGCGTCCGTTATCCCCGTGTACGGCCCGGTTGCTGATATATTCTGTATCAGGGCGCTCTGGAACCCCAGTGTGAGTTTCAGTGCCATTTCAACATTATACTCCAGCTCCAACGCCCAGAAAGGCCCGGAACCGAAAAGGTCCACATTATCCCCGTTCGCGTTCTCGTTGTTTATGCTGGCGTTGCTGAATATGGTGCCCAGCGACGCTGCTCCAAACTTGAAATTGAAACCCAGGGCTTCGTTCTCATACGCTTCGCCATCGCCCCACCTGGAGGCCACGGAATAGGGTATGAATTTTACCAGCAGGCCGAACTGCGTTGTGGGCATATCAACGTAGAGGTATTTGTAGTTGCCTGTATGGACCGAGTAGTTCTGGCCTATGGGCGTTATGCCCGCGAACCCGCCTATTGCGAGGCAGTCAATCGGACGCAGGTACAGGTTGGCGTCAAAAGAGTAGGAGAATGACAATGTGTTTGCCGGGTCAAAAGTGTCATATGGGCTCGACACAAAGTACTGTAACATAGCTTCTCTCAGCGGGACATTTTCCTGTGAGAACAGCACGTTCACCCGTATAAAAGAAAAATCCATGCCGATATATTTCGGTATGGTTCTGGTGAAAACGCTCGAACCCGCGCGCAAATCTATGGTGCCCGAGTCCTCCTCCACTGTCTGGTATGTCCTGTTGCCCGACGATGTCACGGAAGGTTCGGCATAAGCAGGTTCTTTGGGCGCCGGGGCCGGTTTCGCGGCCTCCGCGGGTTTGGCCTCAGCCGATTTGTACTGTGCGGTCACATCCGCCATGGTATCGGCGTCAAATATCTTTTTTATTTTCGGCAGTTTGACCGTCTTTGCGTTGCCGTCCTTTGCCTTTATATACACAGCTCCGTCGTCAGCTCCGATTAGCTGACCCGATATGAGTTCTCCGGATGTGGTCATGATGTTCAGGTCGAGGGCAAAAACAGCCGGAGCTAAAAGTACAAACAAAGCGAGCAGTATTATTTTTTTCATGTTATTTGCCCTCCTTCATGCTGATCCGGACATGCTTATATTTGATGACGCTGCCTTTCATGGACCACCGCAGTATTTTCAAATATTTTTTTGCTGCGAAAAAGTTGTTGAACCCCTTTGCCGACTTTACTTCGTCCATGTTCAGTATCACGTCGCCCGCTTTGAGTCCGGCCGCGTCAGCCTCGCTTCCGGAAAATACAGCCGTCACCATCTCGCCGGCCTCTATTTTCAGCAGTTCACACTGTTTGGCCGTGAGCGTCTGCGAGTTAAACAATGGTTCCTCCACTCTGGCGCCGTTCTTTAACGCCAACGTGTATATTGCGTCTGCCAGCGTTTTCAGAGATCCGGGGTTTGCCGCAGATATGTCCGAAGCGCCTCCCGGATGCATCATGACCAGGCTGTTCTTATAAAAATACATGCCCGTTATGTCCCGAAATTGTATGGTGAGCGAGTCGTTTTTCTGCTCGGACTGGTGGTACGTCTGCGTGGTATTCGAATATGTGGGTATGTAGTCCCATCCCCAGAAAAACCCGCCGTATGTCGGCGTGGTCTCGTAAGTGGTGGAGTGCTCGGTCCACTGTATTTTGAATACGGCTGAATATTTGTCCGCATATATATCGTACGGTTTCTGGCCCCGGATAATGGCATAACCCATACTGCTCCTGATGACGGAGAGTGCCTCGTCCTCGGATGCCGGCCGCCCGGGTTTGTAGACGGTATAATCGTTTGATACAGGGGGGAAAAGTGACGAATAGTCCGGGATTTCTGTTGTGAACATGGGTGCCCCGCCCGTGGCGCATCCCCCGGTAAATAATGCCGTTACTGACAGGACAACCGCAACAAACACCTTTTTTTCCATATAAACCTCCGGTTATGTTTTTTTATTTTGTTTTATGACACGTCATGCCAGTCAACACCTACATTATAATGTGTTCGGTTATAATTAACAACGTTTTTTTAATAAAAGCAGGAACATGGTGTGGGCTTTGTGGAGACAAAGACTGCGAAGCCCTGCCGCAGATCTTTAAAACCCGACCTTGAAACACAACTGCCGTTATATGTACTTCAGTTTTTTCCTTATTATCTTCCACTCGGGCATATACCTGTTCATCAACGCCTTAAACCTCCTGCCGTGGTTGCACTCTGCTATGTGCAATATCTCGTGCAGGACCACGTAGTCGAGGCTTTCCACCGGCCGTTTCGCCAGTTCCATGTTCAGCCATATCCTCGCCGCCCGGGTATTGCATGTGCCCCAGCGGGTCTTCATTTTTTTTACGCCCCACTCTTTTACCTTTAGCCCCGTCTTTATCTCCCATTTTGCCACGAACTCCGGGACCTTTGCCTTCAGTATTTCCCTGTACCACCCGTCCATGATATTTTCCATCTGCCTTTTGCCGGTCCCATTTTTTACGCGCATCTCGAGCGTGCCGTCCGCGCATGGCACAACAGCCGGTGGCCCGGACGCGTCAATTAGTTTTAGCAGGTATTTTTTGCCGAATACATAATGGACTGCGCCGTCTTTAAATTCAGGCTTAGTCACAGTCCCCTGCGCCGCGAACTCCGCCCTGTGTTTTTTTATCCAGCCCATCTTTGAAACGACAAAAACCCGCACCTCCTCCTCGGACATATGCATGGGTGCGGATATGCGGGAGCGGTCGGGGTAAAGGACAACCCTG
>JAJFUW010000121.1 GCA_021372235.1 Spirochaetia bacterium | reverse complement strand
GTCCGCCCGGCCTATCCCTCATCCCGGATAGCAAAATCCGGGTATATATCAATTCCCATATTTTTATACCCCAATATTGCGTATATAATAATTCATAGAAAGTATAGTCAACAAAATGACTTTTGTCAATTTTTTGGGTAGATTTTTTTTAACCTGATCCGGTTTTGCACTTGGGGTTTAAAATGTAAAATATAATATAATAAGGAAGTCAGAAATAACAAAATACTTTAAAATAGTGGCTCCGTCCGGCTATTTTCATTTACGTTTGAGCGATTTGTGCTCAAACGTGAAGCATGTGCCCCATTTTTATTCTTTTTGTCCTTAAATATTTCCTGTTGTTTTTATTGGGCTTTATCTCTATCGGTAATCTGCCGACTATCTCCAGTCCATAGCCTTTCAATCCGATGAGTTTTTTCGGGTTATTTGTCAGCAGTTTTATCTTACGCACACCCAGGTCAAACAATATCTGCGCCCCGATTCCATAATCACGGAGGTCCGCTGGCAATCCCAGTGCCAGATTTGCCTCGACCGTATCCATGCCCTGTTCATCCTGGAGTTTGTAGGCCTTTATCTTGTTTACAAGCCCTATTCCCCGGCCCTCCTGCCTCATGTACAGCAGGACGCCGCATTTTGCTTGCCCTATTATATTCATGGCCGCGTGGAGCTGGTCGCCGCAGTCGCATTTTAACGACCCCAGTATATCGCCCGTCAGGCATTCGGAGTGAACCCTGACCACAGCCGGTTCCTTGCATTTTAAATTGCCTTTTATGAGGGCTACATGCAGGTCCACGCCTTTGTCGTCAGTATAGAGCATTATCTTAAAATTCCCGTACTTGGTCGGCAGTACGGTCTCCACAAGCCTCCGGACCAGGACCTCTTTTTTGCGCCTGAATCGGATGATGTCCTCTATGGAGATTATTTTTAAACCGAATTTTTTTGCGAACTCCGCCAGTTGAGGCAGTCTTGCCATGGTGCCGTCGTCGTTTAACACCTCACAAATAACCCCTGCCCTGACTTTCGCACCCGCAAACTTTGCCAGGTCCACGGCGGCTTCTGTATGCCCCGCGCGCTCCAGCACGCCTCCGGGTTTCGCCTCCAGCGGGAATATATGCCCCGGCTTCACAAAATCAGACGGCAGAGCCTTTTTTGAACAGGCAAGTTTGATGGTGTGCGCCCTGTCGCCCGCGGATATACCGGTCGTAACCCCGCACTTTGCGTCTATGGAAACCGTGAAAGCCGTCCGCATCCTGTCGCGGTTCTCGGTCACCATCTGCGACAGGCTGAGCCTGTTTATCTGCTCTTTTTCCATGGCCAGGCATATAAGGCCTGAGGCCTGTTTGGCCATGAAAGTTATCTGGGCGGGGGTGATGGTTTCGGCGATGCATATTATGTCGCCTTCATTTTCCCGGTCCTCGTCGTCGACAACGATGATCATTTTACCGGCTTTCAGGTCCTTAATAGCCTCCTCAACGGAAGCGAGTTTGATTTCAGACATATAACACACCTCGTTTAGTGAAAGAGATTGGAGACCGGAGGAAAGCATAACCGTTCAGCCAAACCCATGCTTCATTCTCTGCATTTTCAGTATTCACATAACCACGTTTTACTGCTGTTACTGCCTTTGCCGTACTCTTGTCTCTTGTCTCTTGTCTCTTGTCTCTTGTCTCTTGTCTCTTGTCTCTTGTCTCTGCTCTTGTCTTTCTCCTTGTGACCGGAGGGGCCGGTCACGAATACATGTCCACCAGCATGCCGTTTATCCTCTCCAGGCTCGCCAAAAAATCCAGTGTTTCGGACTGGCCCGAGAGCAGTTGTGTTGTTATCTTTTCCAGTTCTTTGTCCACCGCTTCCACTATTATATATACTTTTTTCCTTTTTGACATGAGCTTCGACGAGTCAGATACCTTGACCGCGTATATTTTCCTGACCGCCTGTTCCATGAAGGATTTTACCATTTTTTTGTACTTCTCCAGTTCGTCAAACGTCCTGTGGGAAGTCAGTGTCTTTGCCTGCTCTTTTATCTCGTCGACAAGTTCGTCAAGCGAGCGTTTCAGCTGCTCTTCAACGGCGCCGTCGAGTTCCTTCATAAAATTGACGTCGTTCGCCATATCGCGGCGCGCCCCGTGCACGCCCCTTTTTTCGGCTATTTTTTTGTCTTTTACAAACCGGGCTTTCTCGTTATCGTAATTATGCCCGGGGTCTGTTATGCGCATCAATCCGCTCCTTATTCAGCGATATCTGGCTTTTTGGCCGAGTATTTTCTCCACGTATTTCCCTATAACGTCAAATTCCAGGTTGACCGCCGTCCCTGTTTTGTAGCCATGAACTATGGTGGCCTTCCGGGTCTCCGGTATCAGCGAGACGGAAAAAGCCGTGTCCGTGACGTCAAAAGCCGTCAGGCTGACCCCATCAACCGCCACAGAACCCTTCTCTATCAGGTTTTTCGCGAATGCTTCCGGATACTTGACGGTAAGCACATTGTTGTCCGCGCTCTTTTTTATGCCCGAGACCTTGCCCGTGCAATCAACGTGGCCCTGCATTATATGGCCCGAGAGCATGGTGTTCATCGTCAGGGGATACTCTATGTTGACCTCGCTGCCCGGGCGCAGGCCCGCGAGCGTTGACTTTTTCAGTGTCTCCTGCGTCACATCCGCGGTGAACTGCCTGACGCCTTTGAAAGATGAAGCCGTGAGGCACACTCCGTTCACCGCGATAGACATGCCTTTTTCAGGTGTCACAACCGGTTTTGTCAGCGCTATATCGAACGACTTTAACCCCGAACGCGTGACCGCCCGCCTCACCCTGCCCGTGTCATATACAATCCCGCTAAACATATTTTACCGCTCCTCTTACCAGCACGTCCCGGCCGAGCCTGGTGATGGTGTTCTCATTCAGCGTTATGGCCTTGTCCAGGCCTGTCAACCCCATCTGCCCGGCCACGGGTAGCCCGTCCGAACCGATGAGCATGGGTGCTATGTAAAGCCACGCCTCGTCGTAGAGCCTCTCTTTCAGAAAAGAGGCGTGGAGCCCGGCTCCGCCCTCCACTACAATGCTGCATATGCCGCGCAGGTACAATTCCGCGACAGTGGCTTTTAAATCTATGACTTCTTTTTTTCCCCGGGGCTGTATTATGACATTGACCCCGCGTTTATAAAAAGCCGCGAGTTTGTCGCCCGGCATGGAACTCGTTATTATGAAAACATCCTGCGGCGCGGCTGCCCTGAATATATTCGCATTGAGCGGCGTTTTACCATGCGTATCAAATATGACTTTTTTTATTTTTTTGGTCCTGTCGGTCCTGCAGTCCAGATAGGGATTGTCTTTGAGCACCGTTCCGATGCCACACGCAATCGCGTCGCACTGCCTGCGCAGCTGCCGGGCGTGGCTCCTGGACTCTTTTCCCGTTATCCACTGCGACACGCCGTTAGAGAGCGCCATCCTGCCGTCGAGTGATATTCCTGCCTTCATTATAATATATGGCGCGTCCTCTTTTTTGTTTTTAGTAAAGAACCTGTTTAGGTATTTTGCCTGCTCCTCCATCACGCCTGTTGTGACCTTTATCCCCGCTCTCCTCAACCTGTTGAATCCTCTGCCCGAGACGCATTTGTTCGGATCCTTCATGGCCGCCACAACCTCTTTTACCCCGGCCCTGATTATGGCGTCCGCGCACGGAGGGGTACGCTTGTTCGAATGGCTGCAAGGCTCCAGATTGACGTACATGGTGGAGCCTTTGGCCGCGCAGCCGGCGGCGTCAAGCGCCTCTGCCTCGGCATGGGGCGACCCTGCCTTTTTATGCCGGCCCGTGGCAATAACTTCGCCATTTTTTACCATAACACAACCCACAAGAGGGTTCGGGCTGGTATGACCCACGGCTTTTTTTGCAAGCTCTATGGCTATCTGCATGTAAAGTTCGTCAATTGGACGTTTCATAATTGAATATTATACCATAAAATACGGCCGGAAGGATAGAACGAGACTGGAGATTGGAGACTGGAAAAATAAAAAAGCCGCACCCCGGGAGGCTGCGGCTGCTCTCGAAAATCGAAAATAGATTACCATTTTTTTGCCTTTAGGCAAAAAAATGGTGCGGATAGAGGGATTTGAACCCACACAACCTTGCGGTCACTAGTACCTGAAACTAGCGCGTCTGCCAATTCCGCCATATCCGCACAACGCAGACATATTATATAAAATCAGCCCCAAAATCAAGCACAATCTTTCCGGGGAAACGGATTGGGGAAATGGCGTCCCTGACCGCTCTTGTAGGCGCGACCTTTATGGTCTCGCGGTGGTGGTTCAAAACAAAGGCCGCGCTCAGCCATTGCCAAAGACATAACCTGAAGCTTGCGCAAAAACGGTTTCCTAACCGCTCTCGCAGGTGCGGCCTTTATGGCCGCGCAGGGATGATTGAAGCAAAAAAAAGGCGGGCCTTCGCCCGCCTTTTGAGTGCTATTTGAACCTATTTTAACAATTTTTCGTTTATGATTTTAACGGCCTGGGGTACTGCTTCCGCCGGTGTCTTATCCCCCGCCCAGACCTTATCAAGCGCGGGATACAGGTATGCGCTCTGTGCTTCCTGCCATTTATCCGTGTCAGGCGCAAAACATCCGTAGTTCACGGCATCCAGCAGGAATTTTTTTGAAGCCGGCTGTTTGCCGTCCAGAAATGCCGGTGATTCGGCAATGGACTTTATCGCGGGCTGTGCCAGCCCTGTCTGTGCCAGCATTTTCTGCCCCTCTTCGCCGCCCAGGTATGTCAGCAGTTTCCACGCCGCCGCAGGGTGCTTTGTCGACTTTAACATTGCGTAACCGCCGCCGCTTATGAGGTGTCCCCTGCCGCCCTTTGCGCTCTTTGGGAACATAGCCGCGTCCCACTTAAATTTATTGATGGCCTGATTAAAATACGGGCTCTTCCAGATGCCGGATAAAAACATTGCAGCCTTACCCTGTATGAACAAATCCGCCGCGCCCATGCCGCCCATCGCCGACATCTGGGCAGGGGATGGCATTACTTTATATTTATGTATCAGGTCCTGCCTGTACTGGAAAGCTTCTATGGCCTCCGGCGAATCAAGCATGCATTTTTTCGGTTTTTTCAGGTTATCCACGAGCGCTCCGCCGTTGGACAGAACAAACGGCTCCCATATACCCCACTCGTCCGCGAAACCGAATGTTGTGGAACCGTCCTTGTTTTTTTTTGTCATCTTGACTGCCATTTCGCGGAGGTTGTCCCAGGTCCAGTCCGATGCTGGATACTTTAAGCCTGCCCTGTTAAAGAGTTCCTTGTTATAAAAAACCACGCACACCGGTGCGATGTCGCGCGGCAGGACATAAAAATTGCCGTTCACGGTAAACTTCTCAATCTCTTTGGGGTAATACCTCGCGAGGTCGATTTTATCTTTTGTGATGTAATCATTCAGCGGGTGCAGTATGCCCTTCTGCGCGTATATATAGAACTGCTCCGCGTTCACCCACATCACGTCCACCGGGTTGCCACCGGCAATCTGCGTGAGTATTTTTTCGGTGTAAGCATCACCGGCCGGAAGCCTCTCGAGCGCGACCTCGATGCCTGGGTTAGCCGCCTTGAAATCGGCGACCGTTTTCTTTATTATTTCTATCTCGCTGGTATCGCCCCAAAAGGCACAGCGCAGTGTGATGGGCCCGGATTCGTTCTTCGAACAACCGGCGGACATTAACGCGATTGTAAGAATTATAATGGCAAAAAATGAAAACGCTTTCGTTTTCCTGAACATTGATATTTTCCTCCTGTTTTTGTGGTTATTTTCCCTCATATGAGGATATTATAGCATAGGGAGTGGCGGTGTCAAATTAAAACAAAAAGAACATAACACCGGGAAAAGGAGATATAACGAACCAGAAGCCAAAAGGTGAGGAAACGAACCAGAAGAAAGGGCGAGTAGTACAAAACAAAAAGTCCTACTCGTTCCCTCCTGGCTCGTTCTTCCTCGGGTGATTTCTTCATAGCTTATAACTCAAAGCTTAGTTTTTTACTTTTTCACAACAAATATCTTGCCCTTTTTAACTTCCCCGGTGGTCATATTGTTTATTATAAAATAGTATATACCCGACGACACAACCTTCCCGTTCC
>JAJFUW010000117.1 GCA_021372235.1 Spirochaetia bacterium | reverse complement strand
AGAAAATAACAACGGCTAAAATACAGAAATAAAGGTACAGGCTCCGGAGTTCGGAGGGCGAAGGACTGGCCCGGGGCCCATATTCTGTAGAGCGGCTGCATTCTGCCGTTCAGGGGTAAGAACGGACTCAGTTTGCAGGCTTTGGGGTCGCAAAAGGCGGACTCTCATCCTAACCTTCTACCCCTCAAGGTGGTACTATAAAGAGTCCATGTGGGAGAAGGAATTATGAGTTGGAAATGAAGATAAAACGGTTATTAATGCCCGTCACTACAAACTAATTAACTTTAGCAACTTCAAGACACCCTCTCCATCAGGAGAGGGTCAGGGTGAGGGCAAATGGAGGTCTTTATGCCTTATTTCGGTTTCCACGCGTCCATCAGCGGCGGGATTTATAACGCCATAGAAGAGGCACAGGCTTTAGAGTGCGGGGCCATGCAGATATTCACAGCCAACCAGAGGACGTGGCAGACAAAGGATCCTGCCGGCGAGGATATGGCACGGTTTAAGGACGCATGGGAGAAAAGCGGCATTGAAAAGGCAGTGTCCCACAACTCATACCTGGTCAACCTGGCAAGTGCTGACCCGGCCAACCTGGCCAAGTCGCGCGCCGCTTTTGAGGCTGAGATGAGGCGCGTTGACGCGCTTAAGCTCGACGGGCTCGTGTTCCATCCTGGTAGTTTCACGGGTTCCACATATGACAAAGGGTTAAAGTCGATAATAGAGAGCGTGAACTCAGCCCTGGCAAAGATGAAGGGATTTGGTTCTGTCCTGCTCTTTGAGACAACGGCAGGCTCTGGCAATAGTATAGGCGGAAAGTTCGAGGACATAGCAGCCATGCTGGACGGAGTGAAGCAGAAAGATAAGGCCGGCGTGTGTTTTGACACCGCACATGTGTTTGAGGCGGGTTATGACCTGAAGAATGACTACGAAGGGGTCATGAAGCAGTTTGACAGGATAATAGGGACAAAGATGATAAAGGCTTTTCACATGAACGATTCCAAAACGCCGTTTAACAGCCATAGCGACAGGCACATGCACATAGGGCAGGGCGAACTGGGTAAGGAATTTTTTGGTAAACTTGTGAACGACAAGAGGTTCAGGGACCTGCCTATGATAATAGAAACACCCGCGGACGAGGGGATGGATAAAAAGAATTTGGATATTTTAAGGAAGTTGTGTCGGTAGACGGTTCCATGTTCTATGGCCCAAGGCCCAAGGCGGTTAAGTGCTACCGTAAGATTACGCGGATTTTTTTAAAATAATTCGGAGGTTTCTATGAAAGCTTTTTGGCTCGCGGTTCTCACCGCCATACTCTGGGGCATTTCGCCTCTGCTTGAGAAAATCGGTTTGAGCAGGGGCATAAGCCCCATGACGGCCGTTGTCATCAGGAATTTTGGTTCCATGTCCGCAGCGCTGGTTTTATGGGCATTTTTGGCCCGCAATCCCGAATACGCGAAAAATTTCCACTGGGATTCAGCCGCTCTTCTTATGATATCAGCCGCAGTCTCAGCTGTCGTGGGCCAGGCGTTATATTATTCCGCGCTTCAGAGCGGCGAAATGTCAAAAGTGGTCCCGATAGCCGGCGCCTTTCCCGTGGTTGCCTTCATACTCGGGGTCATATTCATGGGCGAGACCGTGACCGCAACAAAAATAGCGGGCGTGGGGCTGGTGGTGGGGGGGATTATACTATTGAAATAGGAGGGAACAAGCCGGAAGCCAGGAACCGGGAAAAATGATACAAACAGAATAATGCAATGTTCGGTTCTACTCATTTTTTCCAGGCTCAATCTTCACCTCGTTTTTATACTCTCCTCCCGGCTCGTCTTATTCTTCTGAACCGGGTTATTGTATTTAAATCTGGATTTGAGGTACATAACCGTGCGGGAATTTGACAAAGGCAATATCCGGAACCACATTATCCACCTCTCCTGGCCCATGGTATTGGCCAACATACTGCAGAATATCGCGGCCGCTTATGAATTATACCTGCTCGGACAGTTGGGCGTTGAGACGCTGGCCGCCTATTCCATTGCCATCTCATCCATAACAGCCCTGTTTTTTTCCCTTCACGGCGCGTTGATTAACGGCGCGCTTGCCATAGTTTCGCGCAGGGTCGGGGAAAAACAGCATCACAGAGTCAGCGAGGCCCTGCCTTACATGATAGCTTTCGGGATACTGATATTCCTCATATTCTGGCTGGCCGCCTACTTTTCACTCGCCCCGGTGCTCTCGTTCTTTGGAGCAAAAGGCGCGGTTTTGACGCTCGGCATGGAGTACCTGTCGGTATTCCTTTTCACATGCCTCATCCAGCCGGTCTATGCGGTCCTGCTGGGTGTCGCACGCGGGGCAGGTGACTCGGTAACGCCGTTAAAGATAATAGGCACTTTCATAGCGGTTAACATTATTTTAAACCCGCTTTTTATAGTGGTTTTCAAGATGGGAATCAGGGGAGCGGCATTGACCGGTGTCATATCATACGCAATCGGCGCGGCGCTTTATGTGGCCGCGTTCATGAAAGGCGTTAACGGCATAAAACTTAAATTTGGCCCCATGGATAAAAAGATGGTAACAACATACGCGGGCTTAACCGGTAAATCAATCATACAAAATTTTACTCTCGATGCCGGGGCCCTGGTAATGCTGAAACTGATAGCCGGGTTCGGCAACCCGTTCATAGCTGCCTACGGCATCGGGGCCAGACTGGTCAACTTCCTGATGATGGTCGGGTGGCCCATATGCAATTCCGGCGGTGTGATAGTGGGGCAAAACCTCGGGAGCGGACAAAAAGACAGGGCCATGTCCACGGTCATTCAGAGTTTTATATTGTTTGCCTGGGTAGCGGTGCCTGCGGCGCTTATATTCCTATTTATGTCAAACCCGGTGATATCAGCCTTTACTTCTGACCCGCAGACCATAAAATATGGTTCCGCCTACCTTATAATAATGGCGCCCGCCATGATATTTTTGGCTTACGGCCAGGCAGTCCAGAGCGCATTCAACGGGTCTGGCGCCATAGGAACGGCAACCATTATCAATGTATCCTCCTACATTATTATTAGGCTGATACTCGCCGCAACCTTACCTGTGATTGGAGCATTAAGGGAGTATGGTATGTTCTGGGCAATATCGCTTTCGCTGGCAGTTTATGGCATAATGTACCACCTGGCATATACGCACAAAGGATGGCTGAACAAGGAGATATGAATTTATAAATGGCTGAAAAATACCGGGAACTTGAAAATGGTGACATAACAAAACACCTTTTGACCCTCTCACTGCCGCTTTTCATCGCGAACATGATGCAGAACTTTTTTTCCGTATTTGA
>JAJFUW010000109.1 GCA_021372235.1 Spirochaetia bacterium | reverse complement strand
AGAAAAGGACCCGGCGCCGCCCACTGTCATCGCGGTCAACGGAGAATACATGGGCTACATGATATCCGACAGCGGCAACCGTTCCGTCCTCATCGTCAACACCCGCACGGGCAGCTTTGAGGTCCATGACATCGACAGGCAGGGCATGGACAGGAAAACACAGCAGATATATTACAGTGCCGTAAAGTATGACAGAGAAAAAGGCACAAGGACAATCGTAAAATACGACGTCAATGAGGGCATGATAAACGCGGGTGGAACGGGGCAATAAGCCAAAAACCGCAATGTATGACCATTAAAGAAATCACAAACGGGGCATTTATATGTTTCTATGCCGATTTATTATCTGTTAGGAATTACTTTGAAAAAAATATTGTAAAATTATAAAAAATGCGGGAGGCCCGGGCTTGATTAAAAAACTCTTCCTCGCGGTAATAATTGTAATTATGGCAGCAGCTCTCTTCGCGGATACTATGACGACACAGACGGCGGAACTCGAAACTTCCGCTACGGCCCTGCCTGACCACGGCGAATCGGTCCCGGATGATGTTACATCTGTTGCGGCCACCGCGGCGCAGCTTCCGGCATTATCCGTGAAACCTGTGGAAACGCCGGCCATGCCTGCGGCTGCAGGCCTACCAAAAACAGATGAGGCCATGCCGCCGGTCAAAACTGACAGGCCGGCAAGGCCCCAATACCTGAAAGACCCGTATTTCACGGCATCGTTTCTCATTGATTTTTCAGGGTTCAAACAGGGCGAGATAGACGCAGAAACCGGACATGTCCTATGCGAAGAGTTTGACCCTGTTGCAAAGCCAATCAAGCAGGGCGTTACAACATTTGCCATTTTGACAAGCCTTTTTGCCGATGCTATTCTTGTATCCCACGAAAACGAGCTTCCGTTCGGAACGAATCCCTACAATGAGGAAATATACACGGGCCTTAACGATAAGCAAAAAGCACTTCTGAAAAGTTTCTGGATAAGCTACAAGGAGTATCCGCAGGATATAGCGGCTGCCATGAAGAAAACGCGTGAAAAACTGGGTGATATAATATTCATGCCGCTTGAGACCGTGCAATTTTTACTGTACATAGACAGCAAGCCGGGCAGGTACGCTATGATGAGCGCGTATGATGTTTTTGAGCAGAGGCTGGGAAATTATAAAAAGACGTATTACGGTTGTGAACCTGTAGGGAAGAATGCGGAAAGGGCGCTTGATTACGCCCGGTATGTCATAGACAACGCAAGCACGGGAAAATAGCCTTTATCGGTGTTTATTTACGCCTGTCTTTGGGCATATATGATTTAACGGGCATTTTGAGCAGAGCGGCGAGACTGACAGGCAGATATTCTGTCCGAACAGGACGAGCCAATAGTTGTATTTAATCCAGTATTTATCCGGCAGCACCTTCCTCAAGGCTGTTTCGGTATCGTCAGGCGATTTTGTCCGCACATAACCCCAACGGTTCGATATTTTGTGGACGTGCGTGTCCACGCATATACCCGGTTTGTTAAATGCCAGTGTCACCACAAGGTTGGCTGTTTTGCGGCCGATGCCCTTGATGGTCATGAGTTCATCGATGGTATCGGGCACTCTCCCGTGATATTTATCCAGGATAACCCGCGTGATATTTATCACGTTCCTCGCCTTGACCCTGTAAAATCCGGTCCGGTAGACTATCTT
>JAJFUW010000093.1 GCA_021372235.1 Spirochaetia bacterium | reverse complement strand
ACATTTACCACTGCCCACATTGCGGGTCCACTCTTGAGATAAACACGGACATGGAGGCCATGGCTAATAAGGAACTGGCTAAATACAAAAAGAAACATGAGCACAAGGTGAATTATGAACCATTGGCAACACAGAATCAGGGCGGAATACGACATGACGGTGAAGGAACTCATTAAACTGTACGCAAGGGATAAATACTCACGATGGTTCACCGCGCAATGTTTGGGGATCAGCGTCAACACCTTGACGGCGTATTGCCACAGAGAGGGCATTGAGTTTGCAACAGGGGTTGAACTCCGGGACGATTGCAAACCGAAGCCATGGGGCAATAAAAACAATCCTATCGGACGTCGGGCCTGGGGGTATTGCCATGCTAATCAATGACCATTTTCAAAACTTCAAAGTTTATGGCCTTCCAAAGGCTCAACTTGTAATTGCTGACATTCCATACAACGTAGGGAAAAACGCCTATGGCTCGAATCCTAGCTGGTATATTGATGGGGATAACAAGAATGGTCAAAGCAAGCTGGCCGGGACAGATTTTTTTGACACAGACAAGGATTTCAAGCCAGCCGAGTTCATGCACTTTTGCAGTAAGATGTTACGGAAAGAACCAAAAGAAACGGGCACAGCTCCATGCATGATTGTCTTTTGCGAATTTGAGCAGCAGTTTTATCTTATTGAGCTGGCAAAGAAATACGGGATTAATAATTATATCAATTTGGTTTTTAGAAAAAACTTTTCTGCGCAAGTTCTAAAGGCAAATATGCGGGTTGTCGGTAACGCTGAATATGCGCTGCTGCTTTACAGAGAAAAACTTCCGAAATTTAACAACCACGGAAAAATGATTTTTAACGTAATGGACTGGGTAAAAGATAGTAATAGCGAAAAAATACACCCGACACAAAAGCCAGTTAATTTACTCAAGACACTGATTCAGATTTTTACCGATGAAGGCGACGTTGTAATTGACCCCGTGGCCGGGAGCGGTTCAACCCTTGTTGCCGCGCTTGAATGTAATAGGAAAGCATACGGGTTTGAGATTAAAAAAGATTTTTATGCAGCGGCGAATGAGTGGGTAACGCGGACAGAGGCGCAAGGAATGTTATTTAAAGATCCACGACGCGGAGGATGTCGAAAAGAACAAGTCAGCCTTTTATAGGAAATAATCCATGCCAAAACCAAAAGCAAGCGCGAAATACCCTGTCACCTGTAAATGCCCTGACTGCAAGATGATATTCACAATCAAGTCGGAAAGGCCGGAAATGGTTTTGAAATACTGGCCATTGATGTGTCGTGAATGCAAGCGAAAATTAACATCGGAAGAAGGCGCCGACTACATAAAGCCGGGGCCGACAAGACGGAGGGCGGCGGCATGACCAACGAGAAACTCAAGGAAGAAAACAAACGACTCATTGCCGAAAACAAGATGCTTCGGACTAAATACAAGTCTATGTATGAATATTGTAAGGCTGTGATCCAATTAACAAGGATTGTCGCAGGAACGGACGGAGGGCGGCGGCGTGACCGGGAATAATGCACCAATTACAGGTACGAATGTACCCTATTGTTACCGAGGGGGAATGAACGGCTTATTAAATAACATGGGGGTGCATCGAGGACAGTCGTCGCTAAGACGTAGCGTGGGGGAACTTAGGGAGCCAAGGCTTATAAAATGAGAAGACCTAAGTGCTGGCCTCATAAATCCGTTAAACACGGTCGAGATACATCACGCAACTGAGTGACCTGGACACCTCCACCAGTTATGACCGGGAATAATCCACATCGTTAAATACATAAAGGAGAAATAATCATGGGACTCTATCAAGTAAAATATCAAAGTATGTCTGCTAGTTATGGGCCGTCTTTTATTGAGGCGGATTCAGAGACTGAGGCTCGTCGTAAGTTTGCGGGGTCTGCCTTCTCTAAAAACGAGATGATCTTAATCACGGCACGTCCGGTCAGCATTAATGAAATGAAACGTGCATTACGGAGCGAGGCCGAGGGGGAATGATGAAAGACATGAGCGTGGAAGAATTAGAAGATGCGATGAAATTAGTAATTAA
>JAJFUW010000070.1 GCA_021372235.1 Spirochaetia bacterium | reverse complement strand
CGGTTGGCGCCTGGACGTGGCCGAGAGGCTGCCAAAGGATGTGCTGGAGGGTATAAGGCGCGCGGTAAAGGCAGAGGGCGCGGGCAAGCTGGTGGTCGGCGAGGTAGTGGAAACCTATGGCAAGGAATGGCTCGCCGACGGGCTGCTCGACGGGGTGATGAACTACGTTTTCCGCGGGGTGACCGCCAACTTCATGACCAAAAAGATAGACGGGCCGGAGTACGCCCGCGAACTGCAGAAAATGTACGAGGAATACCCGCGCGAAAAACTGAACACATCATGGAACATCATATCCACGCACGACACCAGCAGGATGCTGTTTGAAGTGAACAACGACGAGAGCCTGCTGAAAGTGGCGGCGGTACTGCAGTTCACATATCCTGGCGTCCCGGTGGTCTATTATGGGGACGAACTGGGGACGATGTCAGGGGAAAAAGAAAAGAACAACCGAAAGGGCCACGACTGGGAGATAGTGAAAAGCTACGAGAGATACAAGGACACAGGGGTCATGGAGTGGGCAAAAATAAACCGCTACAACTCCTTCCACGGGTTCTATAAGCACCTGATATGGGTCCGCAAATCCTCGCCGGTGTTTTCCGGGGGCGACTATTTCTACGCGGGTGGCAGCGCGGACACCATAGCATATTTCCGCAAAAAAGAGCATATGAGTGCGTTCGTGATAGTGAACCGCGGCCTCGACGCGAGCATAAAAATAAAAGTTCCGGAAGAGATACTGAAACTGAACCCTGCAATGAGGTGCGTTTACGGAGGCAACGGGACTTTTAAACCCGCAATGAAGGAAATGGATTTCTACATCCCGGGCAAGAACGCGATGGTGTTTGTGCAGGGGTAGGGCGGGTCCAAGGTCCAGGGTCCATGGTCCAAAGGGCATGTCGCAGGGTCTCAAAGTGCGGTTGCTTTAAATTTATGGGGCAAAAAAGGAGAAACTAAATGAAGCATTCAACCTATTTCGAAGGCAAGGTCCAGAGCCTCGCGCTCAACACCAACAAAGGCAAAGCCACGGTCGGGGTCATGGAACCCGGGAAATACACGTTTAATACGTCAACGGAAGAGACCATGAAGGTGGTATCGGGAAGCATGAATGTAAAGCTTCCGGGAAAGGAATGGAAGAATTTCCTGGAGGGCGAGACGTTCGTGGTGCCCGCGGGGAAGGCTTTTGATCTGGACGTGGCGATAGACGCGGCGTATATCTGTTACTACAAATAAAACGGGCCATGGTCCAGGGTCCAAAAAGCAAGGGCTATGATCAAAATACCCATGGAGCGGCTGCTTGCTGCCACTCAGGGTAAATACTCACAAACTACAGTAGAGCCGGCACCCGTGGCCGGCTCAGGGGCAGTTGAACAGGGAGGCGGGCGCGGGTGGCGCCACTACGGTCCATGTGTGGCGCGGGTTTAATGCGGACCCTCACCCTAACCCTCTCCCGGCGGGAGAGGGAAGTATAAGCGGTCGAATGATAAGTTTGTAAATAGCCCCGGGTTTGCCCTTCGGCTACAAAACCCGTTAGGATAAAACAACCCCTCGGGTCGGCCAGCGGCCGACCCCTACGAACAACAAACCAACATCAACGCCACTCCAGAAAACAACAAAGGCGGCCTTTCGGCCGCCCTTGTTGTTTTACTTTTTGGAACCTGGGACTTGGAACCCGTCCTTTGGACCTTGGACCCTGGACCCGTTCTTATTCAAACGCGATTTCGTCTATCGTCACGTCAATGCTGTCCCCGTCCGGGCTCGAGAAGTGGAAATCGAGGTTCTTTAAGTTCTTCAGAACGGTCTCGATATCAACGTTCTTTTTCGCCCATTTCGGCTGCTTGAAATCCTTGCGCAGGTCGAGCCGGACCGTGACCCAGTCTTTCGACAGTTTCGAGTTGATTGCGACTTCATAATCAGCCCACTCTGTCAGGGTCTTTTGCTCGTAGGAACCCTCCGCACATTTGTTCTCCGTGTAGGGGAGACGGACTACCAGCCTGCCGCCTGTGAACGTGCCCTTCATCTTGAATGTCAGCGTGGTGTATTTGCTCACATCCACGGGTTTGGCTGTCGGGCAGCCCGCTTCCTTGGTGAGCGTGACACCCATGCCGATGAAGTCCCAGCCCAGCTTGTTGCCTACTGTGCCTTTCAACTGCGCCGCGTAGCCTTTTGACTGTTTTGCCATCTCAAATTTTCCGGGTCCCGGTGTTACTGTTGAGTTGCCGCCGGACTGCGAGTCGTTGTAAGCGTACCACCATCCTCCTGCCAGGCCCTGTGCGTCCCCGTCGTCACAGTCATCGATGACGAGCTTGTCCGCCGCGTAGAGACCCATTGCAAAAGCCATTACAATTGCCGCTGCAATTACCGTTAACTTCTTCATGACTTACACCTCCGTTGGATTTTATATTTCGTTTTATATATCTACCGCTGCCGCGCACTGCGCAATGCCCGGTTTGCGATTTTGCCGCTTTGCCATCGTCCCGCTTCGCCTGCTATGCTTTAGTTCCAGTGTCCCAGGACAGCGCGGGCGCGCTGTCCCTGCGAGTACAAAACAGCCTTTTGAACCCTGGCCCCTGAGACCTGGGCCCAAAACCATAACTAATTAATACAACTCAAGATCGTCAATCCAAATATCATATTTCGACGCCTTTGCCGATTTGTACTGCCATTTTACCAGGCCGGCATCCGCAAGCACCGCCTCTATTGACACGCGCTCGTTATCTTTTACCCATATGGGTTGTTTGAAGTCCTTGCGGAAATTGAGCCTTACCTCTTTCCACTCGGGGGTTACGGAGGCTGATATGTCCGCCTCGTAATCCGCGTAGCCGGTCAGCGTCCTGCAAATGCCGCGGTTCTTGTCTACCTCGCGCGATTCATGAGGTATCGCGAAGAAAAGTGAACCGCCATTCAGTTCGCCCTTGATGCGGAATTTGACGCCCTTGAAGTTTGTTATGTCGATGCCGAAACATTCGGGGCACGTGGAGTGCTCGCTTAAAAACGTGTTCACGCCCGCGTAATTCCGGCCGAGTTTTCCGCCTGTTGTGCCTGTGATGCGCACGGCATAGCCTTTATCGCCGAACCCCGGAGCGCTTTTGACAAAGCTGTTCTCGCCATTTATCGAGGCCGGAGGCCATATAGTGGAGGTGCCGCCCTGCCAGTTGTCGTTGTAGGTGCACCAGACGCCGCCTAAACTGTTGACCTTACCGTCAGTGTTGTTATTGTCGATTGCCATATATAACCCGGTCGCTGCCATCACAAGCGCCGCCGCCAGCGCGGGTATGAGTTTTACTATGAGACCTGAGCGCTTCTGGGCCGCGGCCTTTTCCATAAGCGCGGCGCGGAGCACCTGCCTGTGGCTGTCCAGTTTTATCTTTTTGAAAATTTCCTTTTGTTCATTAATTTCCATTTTTATCAGCCTCTCTTTCCTTTGCCTTCTCAACAAATATAATGCCCAACCTGTCGTCCGGTTGCAGGACATCGCGGAGCATTGAAACTCCGCGTGAAATAAGCGATTTTACCGTGCCTTCCTTTTTTCCCGTTACAGAGGCAATGTCCGCTATCGCCATCTCCTCAAAGAAACGGAGCGTCACCGCCTCCTGGTATGAAGCGGGCAGGGAGCGCAGGGCTTCG
>JAJFUW010000123.1 GCA_021372235.1 Spirochaetia bacterium | reverse complement strand
AAATAGTTGGAGAATTAAAGACATTCCCGGCGCATTTGAATCTCGACGAGCAGGGTATGTTCATGCTCGGGTACTATCACCAGAGGAACGCGCTCTATAAAAAAAAGGAAGATAAAACAACAACGGAGGAATAAAAATGTCGGAATCAATTAAAAATCGTTATGAATTTGTAGTGCTTTATGATGTTGAAAACGGCAATCCAAACGGAGACCCGGATGCGGGAAATCTGCCGAGGATAGACTATGAGACCGGCAACGGGATTGTAACGGATGTATGCATCAAAAGGAAGGTAAGAAATTTTGTGGAAATAACCAAAGACGGCAAGAAGGGATTTGATATCTATGTAAAAGACGGTTCTATCCTTAACAATACGAATAAGAAAGCGTATGACGCGTTTGATCTCAAACCGGAAGAGAAAAAATTACCAAAAGATGACGAACAGGCGAGGAAAATAACAGAATTCATGTGCGAAAATTTCTACGATATAAGGGCATTTGGAGCGGTTATGACCACAAAAGTAAACTGCGGGCAGGTGAGAGGGCCGGTGCAGTTTGGCTTTTCCAAAAGTATAGACCCTATAGTCCAGCAGGAAGTGTCCATAACAAGGATAGCGGTAACGGATGAAGGAGACAAGGCCGCGGAATCAGGTCATACCATGGGCAAAAAATTCATAGTTCCTTACGGCCTTTACAGGATGGAAGGATATATTTCACCCTATTTCGCCAGGCAGACCGGTTTCAGCGAAGAGGACAAGGATGTTCTTTTTGACGCCTTAAAGAATATGTTTGAACACGACCGTTCCGCGGCGCGCGGGAATATGGCCGTGCGCAAGCTGTTCGTATTTAAGCACGATACGGAGCTCGGTAACGCGCAGGCACATAAGCTGTTTGAAACCATCAGCGTAAAACGCAAGGATGAAAGCAAGCCTGCGCGGAGTTTTACGGATTATGAGGTGACTGTAACCGCGGCGCCGGCCGGGGTTACTGCGACGGAATTGATGTAGGCAAAAAAAGGGCGGAGTCGGAAAGTGGAATATTTGTGTCAAAATTCGTGACAGAATTGTGAATGACGGGAAAGTTTAAGATATAGAGGGGCAAAATAATGAAAAAGCAGGGGAATATTGTTGTAAAAGGAACGGTTGTTTCTATAGCGGCGGCAGGCGGGCAGGATTATATCTCGCTTACGGATATTGCAAGGCATAAAAACCCCGAAGAGCCGAAGGATATTGTAAAGAACTGGATGCGTTCAAAGTCAACCATTGAGTTCCTGGGGCTTTGGGAAAGACTGCATAATCCGGATTTTAAAGGGGTCGAATTCGACTCCTTTATGTATCAGGCAGGCAGCAATTCCTTTGTGTTGTCGCCTTCAAAATGGATTGAAAAAACAAAGGCCATAGGAATTGTGGTAAAATCCGGCAATACCGGAGGGACGTATGCCCATAAGGATATAGCTTTTGAATTTGCCGCATGGGTGAGCGCCGAGTTCAAACTTTATCTGCTTTTGGAGTTTCAGAGACTGAAAGACGGGGAAAATGAGCGTCTCAAGCTTGGATGGAACCTTCAGCGGGAACTTGCGAAGATAAACTACAGGATACACACGGATGCAATAAAAGAAAAGCTCATCCCCGGTTTGGTAGAAAAAAAACAAGGGTCTGTCCTGTATGCCGATGAGGCGGATTTGTTGAATGTGGCGCTTTTTGGGATGACGGCTGCGGAATGGCGGGATAAAAATCCGGGCAAAGAAGGCAATATCAGGGATTACGCGGCATTGGAGCAGCTTGTGGTTTTGAGCAATCTGGAAAGTATCAATTCTATGCTCATAAGGCAGGGGATGAAACAGGGTGAGCGGCTTGTAAAATTGAACGAAATGGCCATATCGCAAATGAAATCCTTATTAAAAAATGAAAACATTAAGAAATCGAAGTGAAAAAATGCAATACGGCGAGGACGACCTGCTGGCTCTATCCGGATTGCAGCACTACTTTTTCTGCAAACGGCAATGGGCGCTGATACATGTGGAAGAGCAGTGGGTGGAAAACGTGCTCACGGCAGAGGGCAGGATACTGCATGAGCGGGTCGATAACAGCAAACATATAGAATACAGGGAAGGCGCGATAGTGGAACGTTCCATCGCATTGAAATCAGCGGAACTCGGGGTATACGGGGTGGCGGATGTTGTGGAGTTTTTTGTATCCGATAGCGGAATAAAACTTTCCAATGAACCCGGACTGTGGATGCCGCGGCCGGTGGAGTATAAACGTGGCAAGCCAAAGGCGGGAATATGTGACAGAGCCCAGTTATGCGGGCAGGCTATGTGCATGGAAGAACTGTACGGTGTAAAAATTGAAAGCGGAGACCTGTTTTATTGGCAGACGCGGCACAGGATGCCGGTCATGTTTGATCAGGATTTAAGGACGGCTGTGCGATATGCCTGCATGGACATGCACAATATTCTTGAAACCGGCATTACCCCGGCTGTTCCTGACGGCGTCAAATGTGATAATTGCTCCCTGGTGACGGTATGTGTTCCGAAAGTACAGAAAAAGAAAAGCGGGAAAGTCGGCAGGTATATAAATGAGTATATTCATGGCGGTGAAAATGCGTAAGATGCTGAATGTCCTGTATGTAACCACACCCGAGGCGTATCTCACACGCGACGGCGAAAATATAGTGATAAAAGTGGAGGAAGAGGAAAAGTTCAGGGTGCCATGTCATAATCTCGAAGGCATAGTTTACTTTGGACACAGGGGAGCGAGCCACGCGGTGCTCGGAATGTGCGCGGAAAAGGGGATATGTTTTACATTTTTAAACCCTAACGGCCATTTTCTCGCGCGGGTTGAAGGGCCGGTTTCCGGCAATGTCCTGCTCAGAAAAAAGCAGTACAGGATGAGCGATGACAAAACTGAAAGTGCAAAGATAGCAAGGCTCTTTGTAATGGCAAAAATTTTCAATGCAAGGGCTGTGTTATCGCGGGTAATACGCGACCATCCGGATAATACGGATGTGAACAAAGTAAAGAAAGCGATGGATGACATGTCGCTGATAATATTTAAGGCTGAAAAAAACAACGACCTTGAGGAAATACGGGGTATGGAAGGCATGGCGGCGCATCTGTATTTTTCAGTATTCAATGAACTCATAGTGGCGCAAAAGGATGAATTTTATTTTACGGAGCGCAGCCGCAGGCCGCCGAGGGACAATATAAACGCCCTGCTGTCTTTTGTGTATACACTTCTTGTCCATGAATGCCGTAGTGCACTGGAAACTGTCGGGCTTGATCCGGCCGTGGGATTTTTGCACCGTGACAGGCCGGGCAGGCCGAGTCTGGCCCTGGACCTGATGGAAGAATTGAGGCCATATCTGGCCGACAGGTTGGTGTTGTCCATGATAAACCGCATGCAGGTAACACCGGATTCGTTCACTGCCAGTGAGGGCGGGGGTATATATATGAAAGACGGCGCGAGAAAAGCGCTGCTGGAAACGTGGCAGAAAAGAAAGGCCGAGGAAATAACACATCCGTTCCTTGATGAAAAAATAGAAGTGGGTCTTATTCCATACGCGCAGGCGCTTATTCTTGCGAGATATATGAGGGGAGACATAGAAAGTTATGCTCCATTTTTTGTGAAATAGGTAAAACTTATTTTACAAAAATAAAATTTGGATGTAATAAAATAGGGAGGCCTGCTTATGATGGTGCTTATTACTTATGATGTCAAGACAGAGTCTGAAGGCGGGCCTAAAAGGCTGAGGAAAATAGCAAAAGTCTGTGAAAATTACGGGCAGAGGGTGCAGAATTCTGTTTTTGAATGCCTTGTCGACCCGGAGCAGTTTGTGGTATTGCGGGATAAAATAGAAAAAATTATGGATAAAAAAGACGACAGCGTGAGGTATTACTTCCTGGGCAGCAACTGGCACAGAAGGGTGGAACATGTGGGCGCGAAGGAAACATATGACCCGGAAGGGCCAATGATAGTATAAAAATGTAGTTATTGCGAATGTGATGTTGTTGAGCATTACCTTAGGTTTCGCATCCTTATATTTATAGGGCGAAACTGGAATTATTAAGGCGCTTATTGAAAGTTTAAAGAGGCTTCGCATGGACTTTCGCAAATAATCAAGGTAATATTATAAGAAAATAAAGTGAAAAATGTAATAATGTCGCCCCCCGCGCGGGGGCGTGGAT
>JAJFUW010000021.1 GCA_021372235.1 Spirochaetia bacterium | reverse complement strand
TAAAAAAGGTCCAAAACTGGATGAATAACTACCCGAGAGGGATATTTAACTACCAAACGGCAAACGACATAATAAGACAGAAAGTTACAAAAAAAACATGGGAAATTCTGGCGGTGTTGCAATAAATGTTGCAAGTTGCCTCCGTAGTTCCCTATCCCTTAATAGTTTGACATACCCACTCTGTTTGTACTATAATTTATTAAGCATATTTTTGTGTATATATTACGTGATATCTGACGTAATGCGTTTGTATGGGGTTATTGTCCCAAAAAGAGGATTGGCATGGCGGAAAATAAAAAAGATATCCTAAAGATGGCGATGGTTTACACCCAGGAGGGCAGATGGGATAAGGCTATTGCCGAATATAAGAAACTGCTGACGCTCGACCCCACCGATTACAACATCTACAACACGCTCGGCGATGTTTATACCAAAAAAGGCGAGGACGCCGCCGCTTACCAGTGTTACATATTGGCCTCAGAGGCGTATGCCAAGCAGGGGCTTGCAGACAAGTCACTCATCATAAACAAGAAAATAAGCCGGCTCAACCCCGAAAAACTGCCTGAAAACGACAGGAAAAACGCCATCCTGATAAGAAGGACCATAGAAGCCGAGCGGATGCTCGAAGAAGGCAACATAGACAGTGCTATTGAAGAGTACAAGGAAATTTTGAAGATAAATCAGGCCGGTTTTGATATCTACCAGAAACTCGGTGAACTTTACACGAAAAAAGGGGACAACAAAGAGGCCCTGACCTATTATAAAAAGATAGTGGATGTCTATTTCAAAAACCGTTTATATAAAAAGGCGCTTCCGATATACCAGAAGATACTCGAAATCCAGCCTGATTCGATAGTTACCAGGGAAAAGATAGCGGAAATATACGAGCGCGAGGGCAACGAATCAGATGCCAAGCGCGAATACCTGAACCTGGCGGAGTATTACTGGAAAGAGCGCAACGTCGAGAAGACCGACTTTTTTGCGCAAAAAGCTGTTGATTTCAAGTCCATAGAGGCACACTATTTCAAGGGTGTGGCGCTGGTCATGAAAAAAGAGTATACCGAGGCCCGCAAGGAACTGGAAATGTTGTTAAAGTTCAAGGCAAACCACTCAGGGGCGTTGTTGTGTCTGGCCGAGATATACAGGGACACGGGCGCGGTTGACGACTGTCTGGCAACGCTGAATAAACTGGTCAAATTAGACCCGCAAAATACAGACGCCCAGATACTGCTCGGGGAAACGTACAGAGGCAAGGGTAACAAAAAAGAGGCGTCAGCGGCTTTCATGGCTGCGGTCTCGGGATTGTGCGAAAACAAGGAGATTGACAGGGCGATTGAACTTATAAACCGCGTGCTGATGGATGATCAGGAAAACGTCGAACTGCTCGGCAAACTGGCGGACATAGCCAATAAGGCCAACCGTAAAAAAGATGCGGCTGACGCTTACATTAAAATATCGGATATTTATAAAAAAGAGAACATGCAGGATAAGGCACAGGAATTCTACAAGATGGCGCAGGACATTAATCCGGCGCATCAGACCATCGTGGACAGGGCGCGCGGTGTGGCAGCGTCCTACGGGCCGCAACAGGTACCGCCCGCGGCAAAACCCGCACCGCCCCCGGCAGAGGTAAAACCGGCAGGCTGGAGGCCGCCGCCGTCCATGGAATCCATACCTGTCATAGACCTGGGGCCTGTACCGCCAAAAACGGGCGGGCTAAAAATACAGCGCAATACTTTTGATTTCAACATGCCGCCGCCGCCAGCGCATCCAAAACCGGCTGCGCCGCCGGAGCAACCACGGCAGCAACAACCGGAGCCGCCGTCCATGGAACCGCTGCCGGATTTCATGTCGATACCCATAGATATTCCATTACCGCAGTCACCTCAGCCCAGGAAGAAACCGGATGCCGGAGCGCCGCTTCCGGAGATAGATTTCTCGGCGATGAAAAGACCGACGGAACCGGTAAAATCGCCGCCGCCAAAGCAGGAGCAGGAGCCATTTTTTGCCCAGCCCCAGCAGACAAAAGAAGACGTTCCCGCGCTTATTGCCATGGCGGATTCTTTGATAAAAACCGGTGCTTTTGACGAGGGTATCGAGATGTACCAGAAGGCGCTCGCAATAGATCCGGACAACCAGGGTATCAAGACAAAACTGAATGCGGCATATTCCAGGTATGCCGGCATACCGGTCGCTCCGGAGAAGCCAAAAGAGGACCCTGCAGGGAAGGTGGCCGAGGAGGCCGCAAGGAAGCGGGCCGAGGAAGAAGCCTCAAAAAAGAGGGCGGACGACGAGGCCAAAAAAAAGGCCGAAGCAGAGGCAGCGGAAAAGTTGAAAAAGGAAACAGAGGATAATAGGAAAAAAGAGGCGCAAACCGCGCTGGCTGACGCGAGAAAAAAGTTTGAGG
The DNA here is from genome assembly GCA_021372235.1 of Spirochaetia bacterium. GTDB lineage: Bacteria > Oederibacteriota > PGYV01 > PGYV01 > Palsa-1178 > JAJFUW01. Next base: position 775 of record JAJFUW010000021.1, on the reverse strand, counting down.
CTGATAATGCGGCAGCCGCGGCAAAAAAGAAGGCGGAAGAAGAAGCGTCAAAGAAAATGGCCGACGAAGAGGCTGTGAAAAAGAAAGCCGACGCGGAATCCGCTGACAAAAAGAAAAAGGAAGAGGAAGAAAGGACCCGGAAAGAGGAAACCGCAAAAAAAGAACAGGTATCGATGCACACCGAGGAAGAACTCGTGGAGGAACCGGAGATAAGCGATGATTTCGCGACCGTTACAACGGCCGAGATATTCATGAAGCAGGGACTCCTGACCGAAGCCGAAAAAATACTCAACAGGATACTGAAGAAAGACATGGAGAACATGGAAGCAAGGATGAAACTCGATGAATTGAAAAAAATAATGACGGATTTGAACATAGAGGAACCAAAAGAGGAAAAAAAAGGCGATAAGGGCGGCCCCGGTAAGGGGAGCAAGGTTTCATACATATAAAGCAAACAACACGAGGTAAAACGCCTAATGAGTTACGAACAGTTTTTCGGGCTTACAGAGCAACCGTTCTCAAATACCCCGGACTCGCGCTTCTTTTTTGAGAGCGAGCCGCACAGAGAGGCGCTGGAACGCATAGTATACGCGGCTCAGACCATGAAGGGCCTCGTGGTAATGACCGGAGAGCCGGGCACCGGTAAAACCACGCTGGCCAGGATGGCACTGGAGAGGCTCGGGCAGGACGATAAATTCGTTGAATCCATGCTTGTGATAGTACACTCCGAGGCGACAGCCTCGTGGCTGATTCACAGGCTGGCCGTGCAGATAGG
>JAJFUW010000010.1 GCA_021372235.1 Spirochaetia bacterium | reverse complement strand
GGCTGGTATTTTACATATATTCCCATAGGAAAGCACGCTGTCCCCGACCTTTTGGCAACACCGGAACAGCGCGAATATATGTACCATCAAATCAGGAAATTCCGTACGACCAAGCCCTGCTTCATCCTTGACTTTTGGAACGACGGCGAATATGTCAATGGTTGCATAGCCGGGGGCCGGAGATATGCGCACATAAACGCAAACGGCGATGTGGAGCCGTGTGCCTTTATACACTATTCCAACGTGAACATCAAAGACGTCAGCCTTTTGGACGCGCTCCGTTCGCCGTTGTTTTTGGAATATCACAAAAATCAGCCCTTTAACGAAAATCATTTACGTCCCTGCCCGATGCTCGACAATCCGGAGATTATGGAAAGATTGATCAAGGCATCCGGAGCGCATTCAACACAAATGGAGGACAGCGAAACCGTGGAGGAATTGACCGCAAAAACGAAGCCCACAGCCGAAAAATGGAAGCCCGTCGCGGATAGACTGTGGGCTGCTCCTCGCAAATAATCATCAAAATCGTCATACCGTAAGGTATCCGGAAAATAAATTCGTGGATGTATTTTTTCGGTGTCCGCTCGCCGAGGGAAACGGAAAAAGTAAAACGTTGCTGTTCTGCTGCTGCATGTTACGCCTTATTTGGATTGTAAAAAATCAAATTCCTTGACCGGATTTATTGGCAGACGGCGGAAAAGAAACGCAGAATAATCGGGAGATTGCTATTTACAGTGAAATTCAAAATTTCGGTCTTGCTCAGTTAGTTGCTATATTCTGCGGTGTCATAATACAGAAATGCGGTTCGAAACGGGTGGTTTTCTATATCAGGAGAGGCGGAATGTTGCACGCTTACGTGGTGTCTACCGCGCCCATCGCCTCGAAAGATATAATTTCGCATATTCGTAATTTCTAACTGGTAATAACTGTCCTGTATACTCCTTTGAGACATTATTATAGTCCGCAGAAGAAGGACAGAAAAGACAGATATAAAGGCTTGTTGACAGAGAAAATACTCGAACATTTGTATAAACATGGCATATTTAACAATGGATGATTCCATGAGGTCTGACAAAGGGCGGTACGTTCGAACGGTTTGTAACTCTGATTAGGTCAATCGGCTCGAACCGGTAACCCGCATAAAGCAATATTCAACGCAACTCACCAGGCCAAAATTACACTTTACTTCCTCCTTTTGATTTGATACTCTATTTTTCATTGGATTTATAATGTGGGCGCATAGCTCAGTTGGTTAGAGTATCAGCTCGACAAGCTGAGGGTCACTGGTTCGAGCCCAGTTGCGCCCACCAAAAATAAAACAGGCCGGTTATTTGCCGGCCTGTTTTATTTTTGGGTCGAGAATCGATAAAACGAGAAACGATAAATAAGGCGTGAAAAGACTCCCGCGCGAGAAGGAGAGCGCCGACGGTCGATTTTCGATTATCGATTTTCGTCAGTCCCTTTATCCGAAGGGTTTACACTCCGGGTTGTGTCTCCGACGCTCCCACCGTCTTATAGTTGTTTTAATAGTATTTTTTGCAATACAAACTCCGGGCGGCTCCTAAGGGTTCCCTCAAAGAAAACGCAATCAAACTCTACAAAAACACTTTTAACTTCTCTCTGGCGGTTGTCTTATTGGCACCTTATCAATGAAAGAATACGGGACAACGGTTAAACGGTTAATGGTATGCCTGCAAAAATAAGAACATACGAAATGGCAAAAAACTTTTGGGCAATTTTGCCTGTGAATTCGTGACGAAGTACCACCTGGACGCGGTAAAAACAGCCGCAGGGCTGCTCAAGAATATAATGTAATATTGTCCATATTTATATATGGAATATGAAATTATTGACTGGATTTTTGCTATTTTAAATGGTATTTTATATATGGAAATACTTTTAGAAAAAATATGCTCTCCTGATCACTTTTACATAAAGTTGTGAATATGGACCGTGTAATTGGTTGGGGAACAGAAAAGAAGGTTCCAATGAAAATTTTAATGGTATCACCGGAATACCCTGCAACGTTCTGGAGTTTCAAACATGCTCTGCCTTTTGTCGGCAAGAAAGCCTCGATTCCTCCGCTCGGATTGCTGACCATATCAGCCATGCTGCCCGCATACTGGGAAAAAAGGCTTGTGGACATGAACGCAGGGCCGCTTCAGGATAGTGATATACAATGGGCGGACTGCGTCTTTGTAAGCGCCATGATAGTCCAGAAAAAATCAGCACAGGATGTGCTGAACAGGGCAAAACTTTTTGGCAAATATACGGTGGCCGGCGGGCCTGTATTTACCACGGGATATAAGGATTTTTATAACGCGGATACATTTGTCCTGAACGAAGGCGAACCGTCGATAGCAGGGCTGGTGGAGGGGCTGACAAACGGCACAGCCCGCCATATATATAATACCGATGAGAAGCCGGACATAACAAAAACCCCGGTGCCTGACTGGGGCATACTCGACAGAAGGAAATACGCGTCCATGGCCATGCAAATATCGAGGGGTTGTCCTTTTGACTGTGAATTCTGCGACATTATTGTTATGAACGGGAGGGTCCCGAGGGTTAAGACACCGCAGCAGGTCATAAATGAAATGGACGCGCTGTATGAGTACGGCTGGCGCGGCAGCCTGTTTATTGTTGATGATAATTTTATCGGCAATAAGGTGAAGGTTAAGGAGATACTGAAGGCAATAGGAGTATGGATGCGGGCAAAGAACAGGCCTTTTACCCTGTATACCGAAGCATCAATCAACCTGGCAGATGACGCGAAACTGATGAAATTGATGCAGGAGGCAAATTTCAACTCGGTTTTTGTCGGTATTGAGACCCCGAGTGAAGAGGCCCTGCTCTCGTGCGGCAAGGTGCAGAACGCGGGCAAGGACCTGTCTGAAAAGGTGAGAATACTCCAGCGCAACGGCCTGCAGGTGCAGGCGGGGTTTATCCTGGGGTTTGACACGGATACTCCGAAAATTTTTGATGAGATGATAAAATTTATCCAGAAAAGCGGTATAGTGACCGCGATGGTAGGTCTGTTGAACGCCCTGCCTGAAACAAAACTCTATAAGCGATTGCAGGAATCGGGAAGGCTGCTCAAGATGCCGACCGGCGGCAACAACACGGATTTTTCCGTCAATTTTATGCCAAAAATGGACCCGGGCATCCTGGTTGACGGGTATAAAAAGGTACTGAATTCCATATTCAGCGCGAAAAATTTCTATGACAGGGTAATTACTTTTCTCAAGGAGTACAACGCTACGGCAAGTGAAACAAAACTCAACGCTGGCATAAAATTGAAAGCGTTTGCAAGGGCGATCTGGAAACTCGGTATTATAGACAGGGGAAGGCTGTACTTCTGGCGGCTTCTGGCATGGACAGCCATTAAAAAGCCGAAGTTCCTGCCCGAAGCGATTGCACTGTCCATATACGGATTCCATTTCAGGACTGTTTTGACTTCAAATACACAGGCAGCCTGAAACCACCGATAGAACGCTATTTTTTTGCCATTGTTTCAGCTGGCTGAAGAGGAACCGTAACGGAGCAGGAGTTGTAAATGGCAGAAACTAATCACAAAATTAAATTTAGACCAATATCATCAGTGCGGTTTTAACGTTCCTGCCTGCCGTTTTAGCCCGAACTCATACTGCACGCGCAATCCCGTCTCAAACCATCTTGTAAAACATTTTATTTTGTTGTATAAATGAACTTGTATTGGCCGTGGATTTAACTTTTCAAAAGGAGTCTTATGCTAAAAGACATAGAAAAAAATCTGGATTTGGTTGTGGAGAACCTCCGTAAGAACGATTTTAAAGTTACGGTGGCCGAGAATGTGGAAGTTGCAAGGACCGAGGTGCTGAAACTCATAGGGGAAGAAGATGTTGTGGGTATCGGCGGCTCGCTGACCATACGCGACATCGGTGTCATAGATGAACTGTTAGACCGCGGTAATAAGGTCATACATCATTGGCTTCCGGATACATTTATCGAAGAGATAAGAGACGCGCGCAGGCGGGCCGTCCGCAACTCGGATGTATACCTGACGTCAACAAACGCCATCACATTAAACGGCGAACTTGTTAACATGGACACCTTTGGCAACAGGGTCTCGGCCATGATATACGGGCCCCAAAAGGTAATAATTGTGGCCGGGATAAATAAGATCGTAAGGACGGTTGACGAGGCATTTAAACGCATACGCGGGGAAACGGCGGTAAAAAACGCGGAAAGGCTGAAAATGGAGCACCCCAAGGGTCTGTGCAAGGTTGCGAGCATCATATATGAGAAACCAAACGACACTGACATAACGGTAATACTGGTAAACTCGGAATTGGGATTTTAACCTATTATATAACCGGTGGTGTGTGATGAAAAAACGGATAAGTCTTAACGGCAAATGGAATTTTAAGTACGGCAATGAAAAAACATCCATAACGGTCCCCGCGAATTGGTTCAAAGAGGGATTTGACATTTCGGGCAAGGCGGAGTACTCCAGGGCCTTTACGTTGAAAAAGAACGCCGGCAAGAGGTATTTTTTGACGTTTGAAGGGGTTGATTACTTCGCGGACGCATACGTGAACGGGAAATTTGCCGGCTCGCACGAGGGCTATTTCCAGAAGTTCCGTTTTGATGTGACCGATATTGTAAAAAACGGAAAAAATACGATTAGAGTGGATGTCAACGCGCCGAAAGAGGAGGACGATGTCTGGCCCAACGCGAAATACCTGATAAAAGGTATTTTTAACCATCATGACGCGAGGCCGGGCTCCTGGAGTAAAAAACGGGGCCAGGAGATGAACACGGGCGGCATATGGAATGATGTATATGTGGAAGAAATTGGCGCAATAGAGATAGAGAGGGTCAAGATTACGCCGTTTATAAAAGATGACAAAGTATGGAACGTCGGTTCCGAACTGCTGGTAAACAACTATACAGGCAGCCTGCAAAAAGCGAAGATATCCGTCGCTATCGACCCGTATAATTTCAAAGGGAAATCAAGGCTGATAAAAAGGGATCTCATCCTGAAACCCGGACAGAACAAGGTCCATGTATACGCGGACATGCAGGATCCGGTCCTTTGGTGGACCTGGGATTTTGGCAAGCCGAACCTGTATGAGTTTTCTTACACGGTCAGCGCGGGAAAGGAAAAAGATATTTACAGGGATATAAGCGGAATCAGGGAGTTCAAGCGGGGTGACGACCTGGCCTGGTACCTGAACGGCAAAAGGCTCTTTATCCGCGGTACTAACATCATACCGACGCAGATGCTCTGCGAGTACACACAGGAAAAGGCAAAAAAGGACGTGGCCATGCTTGTTGGCGCGAACCTCAACATGGTCAGGATACACGCCCACGTGAACCGCAAGGAATTGTATTACGAGGCGGACAAGGCCGGGATAATGGTCTGGCAGGATTTTGCCCTGCAGTGGGGTTATGAGACGACGGAGACTTTTATGGAGAACGCGGTCTCTCAGATAAAGGACATGATAAACCTGCACTACAACAGGCCTTCCATAACGTTCTGGTGCTGTCATAACGAGCCTTTTGTCAGCGAAAAACAGCTCGACCCGATACTGTTCATCAAAGCGAGGGAAGAGGATGCGGTACGTTATATAGAAAAAGCTTCGGATTTTACCCAGCACTATTATCCCGGATGGTATTATGACAATACACCCGAAAACTTTTATTTTGACACCGTGAACGCAAAAAAGAGGTTCATAATATCCGAGTACGGCGCGGAAGCATTGCCATGCC
>JAJFUW010000120.1 GCA_021372235.1 Spirochaetia bacterium | reverse complement strand
TTTATATCCTCAACGGAAATACAATTATCGCCCCCCCCACCCCCAACGTCCCTGTAATTTCGTATCGTGAAATTTTTCAGCAATCCTACCAACATTAACTGTTGACACTGCCCCACCGCTAATATATAATTCTCAAACTATTTTATTTGCAGAGGTTATTTAAAATGATGAAGATAAATTTGGCATCTTTTGAGGACTTTGGGGAGTTTTCCTTTGTTTTAACAAACAAAGATACCTCCTTCGAGGGTATTAAGTTCAGAGATGGCTTTAGAGCGGATGTGTCCCTGACAAGGGACGGTGAAAGTTCGGTCATCGTGAACGGGACCATGAGCGGTGCCATATTTATGACTTGCGCCAGGTGTCTGGAAGAGTATGAGCACAATGTTGATACGGATTTTTTGGTTATTTACAAAAAAAGATTGGAATTGACTAAAGAAGACGAAGATAATGATGTATATGGATATGATAAGAACATCATCGACCTGTATGAATATGTTAAGGAAAATCTGATACTGGAGCAGCCCCTGAAGCCGGTCTGCAGGCGGGATTGCAAAGGCTTGTGCCCGGTATGCGGTAAGAATCTGAACAAGGAAAATTGTAATTGTGAAAAAAATCCAAAGATAAGCGTTATGAATAATATGAAAATTGATATTAAAACAACCAAAAAGCAACTATAAAACGGAGGAATTTCAATGGCAAATGTAACAAGAAAACCGTCAAGGTCCAAATCAAGGTCGAGGCGCGCGGCCAACCAGCGCGTAAAACAGCACATTAACGTAGTGGAGTGTCCCCAGTGCCATCAGAAGAAAATGCCACACAGGGTATGCGGCAACTGCGGTTATTATGCGGGCAGGGATGTTCTGAAAAAGGAAAACGACTGACACAATGACCCGCAGGGCCCCGGGCCGCGGTAATCCGTAACTTGAATGCATGGATTTTTTATGTGCATTTTTATTGTCCCGTTAAAATTTTGGGCCGGTTGCATGCGGTAGGGTCACATTTTTAGGAGGCATTAATGAGGATTGCGTTAGACGTTATGGGCGGGGATAATGCTCCGAATATAGAGGTCGAAGGAGCCATAGCCGCTGTCAGACAGAAAAAAGACGTCATAGTGATACTTGTAGGCAAAAAAGAGCTCATTGAAGCGCGGATTAATGCAGGCAAGCCCACACAGGAAGAGCGCTCCAGACTCGAGATAGTTAATGCCAATGAAGTTATAACAATGCACGACCATCCCGCACAGGCTTATAAACAAAAGACGGACTCGTCACTGGTTGTGGCGGCGGCGCTTTTGAATAATAATACCGCGGATGCGTTGATATCTGCAGGGAACACCGGAGCTGTTCTGGTGACGTCGCTTTTGGGCATCGTCAGGATACACGGCGTGTTAAGGCCGGCAATTGCCACGCCTATGCCGTCGGCTTGCGGGACGACAATATTGCTGGACGGCGGGGCAAATGTTGACTGTAAACCCGAACACCTGGCGCAGTTCGCTATCATGGGAAACCTGTATTCGAAACATATATTTGACATAGCATCGCCGCGCGTCGGCGTGCTGAGCGTAGGTGAAGAGGAAGGCAAAGGCAATGAGATTTCGCTGCTTGCAAAAAACATGATATCCGGATTTAACATGAATTTTTTGGGCAATGTTGAGGGCAGGGAAGTATTCAACGGAAAAGCGGATGTGGTGGTCTGCGACGGATTTGTCGGAAACGTGGTACTCAAAGCAGCGGAAGGGCTGGCTACGTTCCTTTTGGGAGAGATAAAATCAAACGTAAAAAAATCTGGCCCGTTGGCAATGCTGGGAGCGTTTCTGCTGACACCGGTTTTCAATGCGATAAAAAATACCAGCGACCCCAATGAATACGGCGGAGCCCCGCTTCTGGGTATCAAAAAGCCGGTCATTATTTCGCACGGCTCGTCGTCGGCAACAGGCATAAAAAACGCCATCCTGGTGGCCGACAAATGCGTGACAAAACACATAAATGATGAAATATTGGAGGAAATAAGAAAGGCGGAGGTTAAAGGTGAATAAAAGGGCTGCGATTCTTGGAACGGGGTATTATGTCCCCGAAAAAGTGGTCACCAATTTAGACCTGGAGAAAATACTGGACACCACAGATGAGTGGATAACAAGCAGGACGGGTATGAAAGAAAGGCACCTGGCCGCAAAAGACGAGACAACGTCAGATCTTGCCGCAAAAGCCGGGGAAAAAGCGTTAGAGAACGCGGGAATCAAAAAAGAGGAGATTGATTTTGTCATAGTTGCAACCGTGACGGGCGATTATATATGGCCGGCAACTTCAAATATAGTGGTTGATAAACTCGGAATCAACGGGACTCCGTCCATGGACGTATCCGCGGCCTGCACGGGATTCATCTATGCGCTGACGACAGCGAGGGCTTATGTGGAATCAGGACTTTACAGAAAAGTACTTCTGATTTGCGCCGAAGAGTTTGCGAAAATATGCGACTGGACAGACCGGTCCACGTGCGTGCTTTTTGGTGACGGAGCGGGAGCCATGGTAATAGGACGGGCGCTCGCAGAAGGCCAGGGCATCCTGTCCACATATCTGGCTTCTGACGGGTCAAAGGCGCCGCTTATGCTGCAACGCGGCGGTGGAACGGCAAATCTGTTCTCGCAGGAA
>JAJFUW010000004.1 GCA_021372235.1 Spirochaetia bacterium | reverse complement strand
TCCTTTATCGGCATGTAAAACGACAGGATAACCACTGCCAGCACAACAACGTGGAACGGGGTGTGCATGAATTCCGCTTCCGGCAATACAGCAGAGAGCCCGAGCGCGGCGGCGATCAGTATGAACGCCGCCGGAAGTCCTATTTTTTTATCCGGCATAATTTTCCTCCGCGAGTATTTTTGATATCATACCGCCTATTATGTCCAGAAACCTCAGGTCTTCCTGATTAAAACATCCGGGCTCGTCCGACGATACGCGGAGTATCCCGCATATGTCATCCTTTACAAAAATCGGCACGCTTATCAGTGAACGCATGTTTTCTTCACCGTCGTTTTTGAACCGGACCTCTTTCATCATATCGGTTATTATGATTGATTTGCGGGTCTTCAGGATGAACTCGTCAAAATTTCTCAGATACAGGCTTTCCAAATCCTTCTCACCCACCATCAAGTCCTCCTGTTTGTCCGCCAGTATCTTCATTATCTTGTTTTCCTTGATCAAAAACAACGCTATCGATTTTTCTGCGTGAAATATGTTGATTACATTACGCAGGACATGCCTCATCTTGCCGGCAAAATCAGGCTGTGAAACTATGCCGTCAAATATCTGTTTTAGTTTTTCAAATTTTTCGAGTTTTACCCTGGCGGATTCAACCGCTGTTGAAAGGTTTTTTTCCTCTATTATAAGTTGGGAATACTCGCCATCGTAATCCTTCAGCCTGTCGCTCTCTTTCCTGAGTTGGTCCGCATTGCAATCGCCTATCTGTTTGGCAGCAAAATAACAGGCTGTTATCACCGCGGCCTCTATTATAAACGGGATCGGCCCTATTCCGTTCGCCCCGCCTTTCATGGCAGCTATGATAAAAATTACAATGCCGAAAATAAAGGCGACCGTTGAGGTCATGGCATTTATCAGCAGGTAACTCCCCACTATGACATAGGAATAAGCAAAAAGGACGGGTAACCACCATTTCAGGTCCGGGACCATGAATATTACAACGGGTACCGCTATAGCAACGGCAAGTATAGATAGTTTTCCGAGCAATTCAAAAAAGTTCTTCATGTAAGTATCTCTCCGGTGCGCATAAGCGTTTTTTGATTATTCTCCCATTGAATCGATAACCTTGATATTCTCCCTTGCGGTCGCATCCGCGGGGTTGATTGACAACGATTTGCTCCATTGCACGCGAGCCTTTTTGTAATCTTTGAGTTCATAGTAAGCGGTGCCGATATTGTTATATATCTGCGTCTTAGTGGAGTCAAGTTTTAGAGCCTGTTCCAACACGCCGAGCGCGTCCTGGAATTTTTTTATCTTGATATAAATCGAACCGAGATTGTTCCATGCCATCGCATCGGTCGGCTTTATCTTTACCAGGGCCTCAAACATCCTGACAGAGGCGTCATAGTCGCCTTTTTCAAAATAGGCCATGCCAAGTTTTTTGTAAACAAGTTCGTCGCTCGGATTCTTACCCAGCACCCATTCCAGTTCCGGTATTGCCGAACGTGAATCCTTTTTGGTCAGATAACCAAGCCCGAGCCGTTTGTGCGCCTCGATATTATCCGGGTTTAACTCAATCACCCTGCGCCACATATCCATGGCATCGTCAATCCTGCCCCTGTCGCTTTCTTCAACAGCAAGGCTCAAGTATGATGCTTCAAGCTTCCCTTTTACCTCTTCATAAGCGGGTTTTAACCTTAGCGCCGTCTCCCACTCCGCGATTGCCTCGATCAGCATGCCCTTATCGGCGAAAACATCCGCCAGGGCCTTATGGACTATCGGGTCGGAAGGGTTCAGCGAAATGGACGCCTGTAGTTCCTCTATGGCGTCATCAAGTTTTCCCGCCTCATAATACTGCATTCCCATTTCATAATGAGTGAGCGTTGATGCGCAGCCGCCTAAAAGCAGGGCCAAAATAGCCATTAAAAGATACCTCGTCTTCATGATTGCCTCCCGATTTTGCTTTTTTCATTGCGAAAAATATAATAACACATAGTTTTTCTTTAGTCAACCTCATGGGCGTCGCATTTAGTGCTTTTGCGTCATGCCCGTTGAGTAAAAAACGCGCATACAGCCCATAAACGCGTTTTTGTAAATAAGTGTTTACAACGCACAACCGTTATGTTAATATTTTAAACGTTTTTAAAGAAACGTTTCAAGGAGGAAACAATGGCAAAAATTTGCGCGATTTGTAATAAAAGGCACCTGTCGGGTCATCTGGTATCGCACGCGAACAACAAGAGCAACACCAGGAGGAACCCGAACCTTCAAACCGTCAGGATTATGCTGGATGGCAAGGTGCAGAGGGTATGGGTTTGCACCCGTTGCCTGCGTTCCGGCAAAGCAAAAAAGGTCGCTTCAGGCAGGACAAAAAAAACAGCCTGAGCCCAAAAAATAAAAAAACCGCCCGAAAGGGCGGTTTTTTTGTTTTAAGCCGGGAGTACATAAGTTCCGTTAAAATATGCCGGACTGCTGTTCTTTGGACCTTGGACACCGGTCCCTGAACCCGTTTTTGTCAGTCAATCCTCTCCACCACCGTCACATCCCTTACCTTGCGCAGCGAGTTCATAATTTCCGACAGATGCTGCTGGTTCTTCACGTTCAGCGAAAACTCGGCCTGCAATTTGTTATCAAATGCCAGGTTTGAATTGAACGAACTGATAAAAGCATTGTTTTGCGATACCGTGTTCAGTATATCGGTAACAAGGTCCTGCCTGTTTTTTGCCGTTACCTTCAACCTGCTCATAAAATAGTTGTCTATCCCCGCGTTCCATGACACCGGAACGATAGGTGCCTCGATTTTATTTATTATAAGGTTCTGGCAGTTCTTCCTGTGTATTGATATCCCCTTTTTTGTGTATATCCCGGTGATATCGTCCCCGGGAACCGGATTGCAGCAGCGCGCGAACTTATATGATATGTCCCCGTACTCGCCCTGTACTATTATTTCGCCCCTGGTGACCCGTTTTTTAACCTCTCCCTCCGGCTCTTTTTCACGGGTCTTTTCCTTCATGAATTTGAGTATGGAATTGGCAATACGCATCTCGGAAAACTCTCCGTAGCCTATGCCCGCGAGGATGTCCTCTTTTTCCTTCAGGTTATTCTGCTCCAGCAGGATGTTCCATGCTTCCTGCGGGATGTCCTCTATCTTCATCCCCGACCTGGACAGCCTTTCGCTCAAAAGGTTGGTGCCTTTTTCTATGTTTTCCCCGAGGTTCTGGTTCGTGCGCAGCCAGTGGCGGATTCTGTTCTTTGCCTTTGAGGTCTTTGCCACCTTGAGCCAGTCGACGGTCGGATGCTGGGTTGACGCCTTTATCACTTCTATCACGTCTCCATTTAACAGCACATATTTCAGGTTCACCCATTTTCCGTTCACTTTGCCGCCCGTGCATTTGTCGCCGAGGTCGGAATGAACACTGTAGGCAAAATCAAGCATCGTCGAACCTTTTACGAGTTCCTTGACCTCACCTTTTGGTGTAAAGACAAAAACCTCTTCTTCAAAAAGGTCCACTTTGAGTTCCTTTATGAATTCATCGCTCTGGCGCATGTTTGTCTGCCAGTCCAGCAGCTGCCGTATCCACACATAGGTTGCGTCCGTCTTTCTGTCGTACTCCCTGTTTTCCTTGTAATTCCAGTGCGCCGCTATACCTTCTTCGGCCACGAGGTCCATGTCAAAAGTCCTTATCTGGACCTCAACCGGCCTCCCGCTGTCGTCCAAAACCGTGGTATGCAGGGACTGGTACATATTTGATTTTGGCATGGCTATATAGTCCTTGAACCTGCCGGGTACCGGTTTCCAAAAATTATGTATTATGCCGAGGATTGTATAACACGAGGCTATGGTATCGGTCCTCATGCGCAGTGCTATGAGGTCGTATATGTTCTCAAAACGCTTATTATCACGGGTCATCTTATTATATATCGAGTAAAAATGTTTGGGTCTGCCGGATATATCCGCCTTTATTCCGGCCTTTGCCACCTCGGCCATTATGGTATCTTTCAGGACGTCCGTCCTTTTCTGCCTCTCTTCCCGCCGCTCCGCCACTTTTTTGGCAATATCCCTGTAGGCCTGCGGATTCAACACCGCGAAAGAAAGGTCCTCAAGTTCGGATTTTACCCTCTCCATGCCGAGTCTGTGGGCCAGCGGCGCGTAAATATTCATGGTTTCCCGGGATATCACCTTCTGTTTCTCCGGTTCAAGATACACGATGGTACGCATGTTATGAAGCCTGTCAGCGAGTTTTATTATTATGACCCTGATGTCCCTGGCCATGGCAAGGAACATCTTTTTCAGCGACTCCGAGAATATTTCGCCCCGTGTTTTGAACACCTTTGCCGTCACATGGCTCACACCTTCGACCAAAAATGCCACATTTTCGTCCAGCTCTTTTTTTATATCATCAGCCGTGGCAGATGTATCCTCTATGACATCATGGACAAAACCCGCCGCTATGGTTGACGCATCCATCCTGAGTTCTTTTAGTATCTTCGCCACTTCTATGGTATGGACAACGTATGGTTCCCCCGACATCCTGACCTGGTTCTCGTGCGCCCTCATGGAAAAAGCATAGGCTTTTCTAATGAGTCCGGCGCCCTTTTCGTCAAATCCCCGGGCTATCTCTTCCACCTCTTCGTTATATTTTTTTACCAGTTCTTCGTTCATTTTACTCCGCCCTTCAGGTACTGCTCACAATCCGTGTTCAGTTCTTTCAGTTTTGCCTCCACCAAAGCCCTTGCCTTTTCCATGGCATTTTCATCGGCGTCGTATGCGACTCCGACAGGTTCGCCGAACTTAAATACCCCCCTGGAGAAAGGCAGGATGATCATGAACCTGTCCCATGAAGTAAGCCTTATCATTTTGTCGCAATAGAAACCGAACGGGACAATCTCTTTTCCCGTCAGTTTTGCGAGGTACACGGCCCCGTTACCTACAGACTCCGCCGGGCCTCTGGGCCCGTCAGTGTTGATTGCCACGTCAGCCCCGCGGTCAACCTCCTGCTTCATTGCCAGAAGCCCCTGCGCCGCGCCCTTAAATGTCGATCCGCGCACAATCTTAAATCCGAAAGACTCCGCTATTTTCGCCGCAATCGCGCCGTCGCGGCTGAGTGATACGAGGGAAGCGACACCCAGATTCCTGTAAAAAACCACCGGTGCGATAATATAGCAGTGCCAGAAAGCGTATATATACTGTTTCGTCTTCTTCCTGTGCGGTGTTACACCCTCGCCGTTCAGTTCCTTAAACGAATACGTCAGGCTGAAAGCCTTGATTAGCAACACCACAGCCGGCAGGGCCACGTGCTGTACAATCCATTCCTTAAATTTTTTCATTTAAATCATCCCGCCTGTTATTCCGTTATTATTCTTCCCGCACCATCAGTTTTGCCGGGCATATATTAAACGCCAAAAGGCGCAGGTTACCCCGCGCCTTTTGAAATATTACACGTACCATAGATACTCACGCTATACATTATCCGAGTATGTTATCAGATTTGTCGTCCTTGTTGTCCTCTTCTTCGTCGTCATCATTTTTCTTCTTTTGTGATTTGTATATAACCAATATAACCGCCAGAACGCCGAGCAGTATGAGCAGCAGGAGCATCATGTTCATCCCGCCTTTTTTCTTAACTTTTGCCTTTGTCTCGGGTATCGGCGTCGGATTTTCCTCTGCTCCCGCTTCGGTCATATCGGTTTCCCCGGTTTCCGAAGCCGATTCATCCGAATCCGCTCTGGAACCCATACCTGCAACCAGTGAATCTTCTGTGTCTTCTTCTTCTTCAACAGCCGCGACTGCTTTTCTTACCGCGCCCTTAGACGGCCAGCCAAGTTCCTGTGCCCTCTGTTTCGCCGCTTCTATCTCCACGGCCGAAACGTTCCTGGGTATTATGAGTTTCTGCCCCTCTGTAACAGTTCTATAATCATCGAGTATGTCCCTGTTGGCGTCATATATGAGCGGCCATTGATATTTATTGCCGTATATCTCCGCTTTTTCCGCTATGCTGTAAAGTGTATCACCGTCTTCCACCATATATGTCGTAGGAAGCTCTTCTTTTTTCTGTTGGGACGCTTCGTCCATTACCTGACCCTCTTCGTCAGCGGCGCTGTTTACCTGCTGTCCGCCGCCGCCGCAACCCGAGAAAAATGCAAGCGTTACAGAAAAAACAAGTGCCAATAACATTGACATAGATTTCTTCATGCTTTATATTCCTCCTGATAAATAAATTTAATGTTTAATTATAATAATTTTGCCCTTTAAAGTCAACTAAAACATTGATTTTCCGGTCCGCTGAAATTATCTTGTCAGGTATATTTTCCCCTTTAGTTTATCCCCGCCGGCTTCGATTATATAAACATACACACCCGGAGCGCATTCCCGTGACTGCCGGTTCCTGCCGTTCCATTCCACCCTGCCCGCCACATTTTCTGCCTTGAATATCAGGAACCCCGCCACGTTATAAATCCGTACTCTTGATGAAACCGGAATATTGTCAATTTTACCATATACCCACTCCTCAAATAACATCCATATAAATAATACCACATTATGAAGAGTTTTTTGGCTATTTGACATAAAACAAGGCGTGTTTAATTATTTGGGCATATAATAAAGGCATTTTATTTCTAAATAAAAAGGAGCGTGTTTTATGAAAAACACGCTCCTTTTTACTTATTTGGGTTCAAAATTTAAAATAGAGTCCAATCTTGTTGCTTGTCCCCAGTTCTCCGTATGGTGAGTATATGTAATCGAGCGCCAGCCTCATCTCACCAAATTTCATGCCAAACCCGGCGCCTAACGCGATACCGCTCGCCAGCCTGTCTTCAGGGTTGAAATTATATCCTGCCCTTAGCGAGATGTTATAGTCTCCGAATATCTGCATATAATCAACCCCTGACCTTATGTTAAAACCGTTTCCGGTGCCGTACTCCGTGTCAGCCGACAGTTTCAACCTGTTTGAAGAAGAGAAAAGGTTCAGCCACTGGGTAAAAGCACCCGCGCCGAAAGACATGGGTGTCATTCCCGATTCTCCGAAACTCGTCCCCAGATTTTTCATTACAATCCCGACGCATATTTTGTTCCATATCGTGTCGCCGCGGTTTGTCATAAAATCGAAATCTTCTATTGTTATAGTATATATGGCTCCGAGGTTGAGCGAGACGGCAAAATTTGAATAATCCGGCCCTATCATTTCTCCCGTAAACGCAAGTGCTGCACCTATATTTATGTTCTTCGTCAGGTCGTTATACATCAGCTTCCCAAGATTTGTACCGTAACCGGCCGATGCCAGGAAGTCCATACCCGATATATCCGCACCATCGCCGGCATAATTGCCCTGGTCATTTTCGAGGGTTGATGTTATGGAGCCGGTATTCATGTATTTGAAGACCGCGGAAAAGCCGGCGCCTTCACTGCCATTGGCGTAATAAACCGAATCATAAAAAATATCGTCTATATAGAGATCATGAACAAACATTACCTCGTTGCCTTTTACCGATGCCAGTCCTGCGGGGTTGATGTCAAGCGATTCCACATCATCGGCAACCGCAATATACGCGCCTGCCATGCCCTGCGCTTTCATGCCGGACGGGACTTTCAGTATATCCATTGCTCCGGTACCGGCGGCAAAAGCCTGTGTGGCTGCCAGCGCTGCCGCAAAAAAAACAACAACAAACTTTTTCATCTTGGCTTACCTCACGAGGTATATTTTGCCTTTATATTTTTGTCCGTTCATCCATACATTATAAACATATACGCCCGAAGCGCATGGTTGTCCATATTTATTGTTCCCGTTCCATTCATACCTGCCCGATACGTCTCCTGCCGATATTATCTTGAACCCCTCTATATTATAGATAACGATGTCCGTATGCGGGGCCAGGAAATCGAACTTCAGTGTACCGTTCACCGCCTTCGCCGGGTTGAACGGGTTCGGATAAACAACAAACCACGGCGGAGTCGCAGTCGGCGTCGGCATGTTTGTGGATGTGCCTGTAACGGTCGGCGACACGGTCACTGTCATTGTTATGGTTGCCGTAGGCGTTACCGTATGCGTCAATGTCACCGTAAATGTCCTCGTTACCGTTGGAGTAACCGTATCCGTGGATGTCAGTGTGGCTGTAAATGTCGGCGTCACGGTCTGCGTAATTGTCGCAGTCGCGGTAAACGTGGCCGTAAACGTCATCGTCCTCGTGAAGGTTGGCGTTGCGGTCGACGTTCTGGTAATGGTCGACGTTACCGTGTGTGTCTGTGTTATGGTCGGCGTCCACGGAGGCGTAACCGTGGACGTCTCCGTTATGGTTGATGTTTCGGTTATAGTCGGCGTAACCGTATGCGTCTGAGTTATGGAAGATGTCTGAGTTACAGTAAAAGTCGGCGTGTTTGAGGCTGTTGCCGTAGACGTCGGCGTTACAGTCATGGTTGATGTACGAGTCGGTGTCGCCGTTGCTGTCACTGTGAACGTCGGTGTTGCGGTGGATGTAAACGAAGGCGTCGCAGTAGAGGTCGGTGTAAATGTCCGTGTCACAGTAGGCGTCACCGTCTGTGTC
>JAJFUW010000231.1 GCA_021372235.1 Spirochaetia bacterium | reverse complement strand
ATAACGTTATCGCCTTTGACCGTTATCTCGCCCGTCTCTCCTGTCTTGACCTCGTTGCCCTGTTCGTCCCTGATTTTCATCTCAACGTTATTGATTGCGGGCCCTATCGAGCCGGGTATACGTTTTCCAAACAGCGGGTTCAGTGAGCATATAGGGGCCGCCTCGGACAAACCGTAACCTTCCACGAGCGGCTTCTTAAATTTTGCCTCAAACCTGTGTGTCAGATCCGCGGGTATTGACGCGCCTCCGGAGACACATATCCTGAGTGAATTGAAAAGGAACACATAAAAAGGTATGTGCTTTTCAGCAAGCAGTATGTAAACCTGCGGTATGGCCACAAATACTGTCACTCGTTCAAAAAGCATGTTCTTGATGACCCTCGTAAACGGCTGTATAGACCTGATGATAACGAGCTTACACCTGCAGTATATCGGCACCATGACGTTTGCCATGAAGCTGAAGGAATGGAACATGGGCAAAAAGCACATGAATACGTCCTTTTCCGTTATCGCTATGACATCTTTTGAGTTTTCCACGTCCGTTACCAGGCATTTGTGCGCCAGCATCGCACCTTTTGGATGACCTGTCGTGCCGGAAGTGTATATGATGGCCGCGAGGTCGTCCTGACTGAGCCTGACAGGTTCCATCACCCCATTATCATAAAGCGACGCGAACCTGACATAATTTTCATCTTTCAGTTCATCCGTAGATATTATCACCTGCAGTTTCTCCGGTTTGTTGGCAGAGAGCGACTTTATCACCGGCATAAATTCGGAGGAAGTGACAAATGCCTTTACACCGCAGTCGTTCATTATATAACGTACCTCTTCGGCCTTCAGAAAAGTGTTCATCGGCACTATGACCGCACCTCTGGACGTGACCGCAAAATAGGTCTCTATGAATTCTATCGAGTTCTGGAGAAGTATTGCCACCGTATCCCCGCGTTTGATGCCGAGCCTGTCAAATCCCGCCCCCACACGCAGTACCCTGTCATAGAACTGCCTGAAAGTTACCTTTTGCCTGTCACATACCAGGAACGTCTTGTGCGGTGACAATTGCGCGCTGTTTTTTGCCACTTGTAAAAGGTTCATTTATTACCTCCGGGTTAGAAAAACACACATTTTTTAGTTACGGTTGTTATACGATCACGACAATCAAGTATAACACTATTAAAAAATCTAAAAACCAATTTTGAGGTCTCTCATTATTTCCGGAACCCGGGGGCGATTTATGCTTTTCCATGCGGAAAATCCCGGGGCCTTTCCACGGCCGTCCTTTGCCTGTAATGTTACGGCAATCAGGGATGCCGTAATTTGTACAATGGGGGCTGATTTTACTTCTTTGCGGTCTTATCCTGCACTTTATCGAGACGGGCCTTTATCTTTGTTATGAGTTTTTCCCTTTCCTCAACGCTCAGGTCGTTCCACCAGAGCGTGGCCTTTTCCCTGATCTTATCTCTCTGCGAATCCGGTATGGAATTGTAGTTTTCTTCGGCCTGCATTATGAGTTCTTCCTGTATGTCAAAAGAGAGTCCTATCCACCAGTACTTCGCCCGGTTTATGGCAACCTCTTTCTGCGAGTAATTCAATTCGCTCCACCACATCTCGAGCCCCTGCAGTATCTCTTCTCTGTCATTATCCGAGAACCCAATCCATTTTTTCTGCAGCTCAAATATCAGGGTTTTCTTTTCATCACCGGATATTTCGTTCCACCATTCTTTGACCTGCAAAACAACCTCATTTTTCTGTTCCTCGGTCATTTTGTCCCATTTCTCCTTGGTGCGTTTTATCGCCTTATCCTTCTCCGAGGGTTTCAAACCTTTCCACCAGTTCTTTATGTCATCTACAAAGCGGGCCTTTTCATCGACACTCATCTTTGCCCACTGGTTCTTTAATTCCTTTAACGTCCGCTTCTTGTTGGAGTCGTCCATATATTCCCAGATAACCGCCAGGGAATCGTATGTCATCATGGATGAACTCGGAGGATTTATATTAACCGGCCTTTTCTGCGGCCCGGCAAAAAGAGGAATAACCGTTAACATCAGGACAAATATTACAACAATTTTTTTCATTTTTTACCATCCTGCCTTATATGTTTGAACCATGCGGGACTGCCGCATTTTACCTGCCTGCCATGAAACCCTGCCGTCCGCCTTACATATCATGCAGACAACTTCCCTGCCGGTCACCCCCCGCCGGCCCGGACCCATTGGCCCGTCATGGAGAAACTCTTTAGCCCCGGCAATTTCACGGGTGTTTTTGCCATCAGTGTTTCAGTGACGGCGTCCGGCCCTCAAAAGAGGCTTTTCGACTGCCGTATAACGTTCATATATATCCGGTGTTGCAAGGTCCGCCTGCTCTACCCCGGATTTAAAACCCGGGAACTTTTTCTTTGCTGCGGTGTATGCTTTCAGGCTGTCCCTGCGCAGATTTTTCCAGTATTCATAGTCTCCCGGGCGTATGCAAATCACGGTTGATTTTCCCCGAGCATTCTGAATATGGCTCACATCCGTCATCCGCGGATATAACAAAGTCGGCGTATTTCTCATCCCCGTTCACCAGGGGCACTCCCGCCGCAACAGCGTTATTGGTCATTATATTCTCTGCCTTTATATTTGTTTTGTAGCCGTTAAGTCCCGCGTATATACCCTCTGACAGGCCAGCGACGCCCGTCTCTATTATTGCAACCGATTTTTCACCCATTTTTTACCGTCCTTAAAAACTATTTGCGCGTTTCCAGCATCTCTACAGTTGCCTTAAAATCATCCGGAACCGGCGCTTCATATATTACATTTGCCCCCTGCGAAGGATGCACAAAAGATATTGATTTCGCGTGCAGGGTCAGCCGTTTTATCGGCAGTTCCGATGCTTTAATATGCGGTTTATCGGTTTTTACCGCCTTGAAATCTTTCAGGTTCATCCAATTCTCACGTTTCTTTTTCGGCAGGGACATCAGCGGTGCCTGCGGCTGTTCCGGCTCCATTTCACGGGCCGCGGCCTCCCTGTTATACAGAGGATCAATCGCGAGAGGGTTGCCAATGGCCGCCAGGTGGACCCTGATCTGATGAGTTCTGCCTGTCCGCGGCAGCGCCTCAACAAGCGCGAAATCGCCGTATTTTTCCAGGACTTTATATTCCGTCACCGCCACCTTGCCTGCCCTCCTGTTTATCTCCATCACGCCCTTTTTCTTTTTCAGCGGCCCTATACGCAGGTTTATAAAATCGTGCTCTTTTACCGGTTCGCCCTCGACAATGGCAAGATAACTTTTTACGATTTCCCTGTCCTCCCATTTCATGGACAGGTTGCGGTGAGCCTCCGCGTTCTTCGCAAAAACAATGACACCGCTTGTGTCCCGGTCCAGCCTGTGAACGATGAACGCCCTGCCGTATTTTAGATTAAGCATATCATACAGGTTCGGCAGTTCCTTTTTGAACCTGTCGGGTATCGTAAGCATTCCCGAGGGCTTGTTCAGCACCACAATATCATTGTCTTCGTACAGTATCATTATGTCTATATCCATTTGTACCTTCCATCCGGCATCAAAACGCCTTTATAACCTGATTATACCATTGTGAAGGAACATTAGAAATAAAAAAGGCGGGTTTTGCATACCCGCCTTAATTGTTAATTATTAATTGATTTTTTAGTTTCTCTTGCCCAGCCTTGAGTGTCCGTCAATCTGTGCCTCGCCGACAAGTTCGTACTCCGGCTCACCGGTCAATATAAACTCCGACATGGCGATATTTGGGTACATATACGCTTCGTAAGCGTCCTCTATCACGCACTTTATTCTGTCCCCGGGTTTTACCCTGATAGCTTTCGGGAACGTGACCGTCTGCCAGTTTGTAGTGTCATACAGTTCGATGCGGCAGACAGCTTTTTTATTGAGGTATATTTTCATGAGTTTCACGCGCGAATTATTGGTCCAGTCTTCTTTGGACTTATTATATCCGTTGATGACCTTAAAACCCGTCCAGTTCACCGCCTCTACCTCGCCCTCATGTATCGGTGCGAAATATACCGGGTCCATAAGGAAGGTCACTGATTCCCCGATGCCGTAGTCGTCTTTGCCCTCAACCCAGGCGGTCGTAATATTGCTGTCTTTTAAGTTTGAGGCTTTGTGCTGTTTTTTCATAGTGGAAGAAGCTTCGTATCCCCAGTCCATATAGCGTGCGAGTGACTCAACCTGGCCGAGCTTGCCGTCCCGTGTCATGGGCCTGATGTCGTTTGTGAGCGGGACTGCTTTGTATTTAGGCAGCCCCTTTTTTACCACAGCCTTTTCCGCCTTTGTTTTTTTCGCCGGTTCCATCACCTGCGGCACGGCTGTACCTTCGTCCCCCGGTAATCCCTGAGCCGCGTCAAAAGCCACGCCGCCGTCAACAGTTGCTCCGCCCCCGTCGGTTGCAAACGGGTCGCCTCCGAAATTTGAATCCCCTGCCGGCGCGTTATCGCCTGCCAGCGGGTCTCCTGCCATATCCATATCACCGGCGAGCGGATCTCCTGCCATATCTCCTGCGAACGGGTCATCCGATGCGGCACCATCACCCGGAATTGTCTGTATTCCTGTTTCATCAGGCATAATGGCTGCGCCGGCTCCGTCCCGGGCCAGCGGGTCTTCCATGACCGACCCATCCTGCACCGTGGGGTCTGCAGGCATGCCAAAATCGCCTTCTATGGTATCACCCGCCAGCGGGTCGGCAGGCTCCACAGCCATTATTGATGTGGAAAATATGAACATAAACGCAGCTGCTAAAATTATTGCCTTTTTCATTATTCCCTCCGTATTCCGTGAAATAGCATTCCGTTCATAGAAAATATAATAATGGTTAATTATATCACGCTTTTTTTTACGGTCAACGGGTAAAATGGCTGTTTTCGCACTATAAAATTGGAACTGGCCGTTACCATTACATAGAACAGCCCGTCATTACTACAGTTAATACAAAATCTCTAACTGAATAATATTTTTTAAATACCGGCAGTATCATGTCAATTATGATGCCAATTCCACATAACCTGCACTAAGCATCCGGAGCATTGGCGAGTTGCATTTTTTTCCTATGTAACCTGTGTATCCCGGCTATGCCGACAGGCCCCGGACATCAGAAAATGATTGCAAATGTATTTTCATTTATTTTTGTAATGTTCCTCATGTCTTTGCCGCGCTTTATCCCCGCAGTTACATTCTGATAAACTATAGGAGGCGGCACCGTTGAGGTGCCGCCTCTGCATGCCTGATTTAGAAATACCACCTGATACCTGCTGATTCCGATATGAAGAAGCTGAGGACCGGCAGTATGCCAAGGCCCGGACCTACTTCGAGGAACAACTCAATGGGTGTCTTCTCAAATATATAGTCGATGCCCAGCGGTACCCTTGCCGCTACATGGAATTCGTTTCCAAATCCAACAACCGCTCCAAGGCCGTAGTACAGGCCGAGTGCGCCTGAGTCCGCTTTGATGACGCTGAAATTATGAAGCAGGTAGTCTGCATTCACCGTTGCCCAGCCGCCGAATGAATAACCGATTCCTAAATCCCAGGCTGCGTCATCGCCGATAAACTGTTTTAATGTCAGGCCGGATGGATCGCCGCCCATCAAACCTACTCCTATTCCTTTTACACCCGCAAAAGCCGAGGCCGAAAAAACAAGTGCCAGAAATATTGCCAATACCGTCATCTTTTTCATGCATGTCTCCTATGTTTTTTTACCGTTCCTAACATCCCAAACGTGCGTAAGCAGCCATTTGTGCCACGCCTCCTCCTTCCCCCCCTATTATTATTGCAATATAGAAAAACAGGATCATAAAAAGCCGCTTATTGACGGTTTAATCCGGTTGTTAATTTTATATCATTATCATTCAGTATGACGAATTTTTTGTCATTTTATGTACCCTTACACTCTTATACTGTATATACACTATTAAAATCATGTAAGCAAGGTAAATAGGTTCAAAATACAAATTCAAAATACAAACATGTGCAAATACAAATGTACAAATACAAATATTGACTTTTTTATTTGGATAACCGATACTATATATATGGATATTCTTTTAACCGCGGTTGGTTTTATTCTTGTCTTAGTTGCCCTGATAGGGTGTGTTATTCCCATATTTGTGGGGCCTCCGCTCGCATGGGTGGCGCTTCTGCTTTTGCACCTGACAAACTACGCCGACTTTTCCACGGCATTCCTCGTAAATACCGCGGCCGCGGCCCTCGCAGCCTCTGTGCTCGATAATGTTTTTACCTTCATTGGTGCGAAACAATTCGGCGGGACTGACAGGGCCATAATCGGGTCTCTGATAGGTTCTGTAGCCGGTCTCTTCTTTTTTCCGCCGCTGGGCTTTATCCTCGGCGCGTTCCTCGGTGCTTTCATCGGTGAAGCGACATACGGCAAAAAATTCTGGGCCGCGCTGAAAGTGTCAGCCGGGACGTTCATAGGTTTTATGGCGGGAACGGTGATGAAAATAGGCGTAACGTTCTTTTTGGGGTTCTGGTTTTTCAAAGAATTGTTTTTTATCCAATAACCTTATGACTTTTTAGCCAAACATACCCTGATTTAATAACTGTTTGTTGCAGTATCTGATTGGCTATGAGACTATCGGATAAACAATCAGAAAGTATTTGTTCTCAGCATAACCAACGTGCATCCTTCCACATACTCTATCCCGTTCTTTTGGGCGGCCTCGCGCATGGCGCCCAGTTCTGTTCCCGGGTTTGCTATTATGCGTTTCGGTTTTAAAGCCACAATATCATTTACCATTGGTGCAAGACTTTGTGGTCCGACATACAGCGCTATTGTATCAACATCACTCTTAATACCCGCAAGACTGCCGGTTACTTTTATACCTTCAACTTCCTTCAACACGGGATTAACAGGTATCACTTCATATCCGGCTGCCGCGAGTTCCTTCAAGGCCTTATAGGCATATCGGTCGGGTTTGTTTGAAGCCCCGAGTATGACAACACGCCGTAACGTTCCCATGATTTGCTCCTCTATTTGTCTATTTTTTCAACAATTCCTTGATGTCGTTTTCAAATACCATTTTGGGTCTGAATCCTGTATAGTTTCTCACAATATTGCCCTGCCTGTCGATGACAAATGTGGTCGGTATGCCCCTGATACCGCCGTATGCTTTTGCCTGTTCCTGCCCTGCAAGGCCGACCGGGTAATTAATGCCGAATTTCCTTGCAAAATCGGCCACCTTGCCCGGTTCGTCAAGAGCTGCGCCTATGACAATCAAACCCTCCTTCTCATACTTTTTCTGCAATTCTATAAATGAAGGTATCTCCGCCTTGCACGGTGGGCACCATGTAGCCCAAAAATCAAGGATCACAACCTTGCCCCTGTGGTCTGATATCTTAAAGGGTTTGTTATCCAGTCCATATAAAGTTATATCCGGGGCCTGTGTGCCTTTTGTGTCCTGCTGTATCCCCTTCTTTGCAGTCATGGCGAACGCGGTCACCGCGAACGCAAGCAACATGATTGAGACAAGCGGCATTATCCTGTTCATAATATTCTCCTTATTTGATATTTTTTTGCTTTCTTCATAGTTTATTACTCATAACTAATATTTTATGTTGATTGCCCCTGCCGGACAGTTCCACACGCACCCGCGAAGCCTGTCGCAGAGGTTCTCATCCGTTACAACAGCCACTCCTCTGTTCGCATCAATCTTTAATATCCTTTTCGGGCACATTACAGCACAGGCTCCGCAACCGGTACATTTTTTCTCGTCTATTACAACAATCCTGTTTGTTACATTGGCCATATCACTTATCCTCCATATTATTTATGATACGGTTCAGGTAGATTTTCAGCCGTTCAGATTCTGCGACCGAGAACCCCTTAAACGCCTTCTGCGCCGTATCCTTACCGCAACATGCTGAATTTTTCATCGTCTTGACCGCCTTCGAAGTTAATTCCAGACGCTTGCTTCTGGCGTCCTTTGGGTCCCTGACGGAGTTTATCCAGCCGGACTTTTCAAGGCGTTTTATGACCCCTGAAATGGTGGGCTTGTCCATGTGCAGGGCCTGTGCTATCTCTGCCGCCGTATTGGTTCCATGCCTGCCGGCGCATTTTAATTCATTCAATACGGACCATTGAGCCTGTGTTATACCGGCCCCGCTGACCCTGACCCGTATTTCACACTTTAGAGCCTTTGCCGCTGTCTGCAGCAATTTCATCGTATCTTCCATTTCCGCCTCCCTTGTTTTTAGTTAGTATACTAACTATTTAAAGAAAGTCAAGGTCTATTTTATAAAGATTATTTATTTTTCGGCTTTCGGAGTGTTATATCCCCTGTCCCCGTACGGTTGCATTTTATCCAACCATTTCAAGAATAATTTTTCCACATGAAATCCCCGTCCTTTTCTTTCAGCACTTCCATGATTTCAAACGTGAATTGCGCCGCTCCCAGTTTGTTCCGGCCAGCCTGCAGCTCCGGCACAAAAAAGGTGCCTGTCTTGAGCTGCACCTGTTTGCCGTTGATTGACTATATATTTTGAAGCGAGCCTACATAGACTTTACCGTTAGCCGGGCATTTGATGCCATATACACCGGCTTCCTGTTTCATCTGCTTATATTCCAATTTTAATTCCTTGTGCCTGTCCATATGAACCTTCCTTTTTGCAGAATTATAGTGATTAAAACCATCCGGTAGGGTCAATCGTCGGCTGGCAGGGCAGCACGCCGCGTGCATCCGCCAAACTGCCCGTCACGCCGGCACTTAAGCCGGCCCCTACAATAGCTGCATACAAAACTACGGCACTATAAAAACAATAAAGACCCCCGGAGGGTATCCCCGGCCCTAAAAATAAAAAAACCCCGGAAGGATACCCTCCGGGGTCTTTATTAAGTCCAGCAGCGTCCTACTTTCGTATACAGCTGCCCGTATATTATCATTGGCGATGAGAGGCTTAACTGCCGTGTTCGGTATGGGAACGGGTGTTTCCCTCTCTCTATAGCCACTGGACATAGTCAAATATGGAAAGCGGAGTTACATCTCCCGGCACCGTGTTGCCCGGGCTGCCAAAAACCGCTTAATCTTTGTGTGCGGTACGGCTTTATCAGCCGTACCGCACTATAGTTTCAGAACGCAGGGTAAAAATCATCGATGTTTTTCTTGCAGCGGCCGGTAAACTTTCGTTTACAGACCATTTTTGAATCTTCTTGTGGGTGGTCCGGACTTTCCGGAACCACTAACGCACAGGCTATCAGGCCATTGCACGCGCTATGGTGGAACGCGTGCAACTATTTTAAGTGGCCAAGCCTCACGGCTTATTAGTATCAGTCAGCTAAACGCATCACTGCGCTTACACTCCTGACCTATCAACGTCGTAATCTACGACGAGCCTTCAGGTCTTGCGACAGAGAGATCTTATCTCGAGGTAGGTTTCACGCTTAGATGCTTTCAGCGTTTATCCTGTCCGCATATAGCTACCCGGCTTTGCCACTGGCGTGACAACCGGATCACCAGGGATGCGTTCGTCCCGGTCCTCTCGTACTAAGGACAACTCCTCTCAAATCTCTTGC
>JAJFUW010000227.1 GCA_021372235.1 Spirochaetia bacterium | reverse complement strand
AAAAACGGTCAACGGTATTTGTCATATCCGATTTTTACGATCCGCGCGATTTTCGGGACTCATTGAAAATATTGAAGCACAGGCATGATGTGATAGCGGTGGTTTTGCGCGACGGGCGCGATTATGACGTTCCTGACATAGGCATGGTGCCTTTTTTCGACCCCGAGATGAAACAGACCATATGGGTTGATACAGCTGACAGGGCGGCGGCACAAAGATTGAAAAGGGACTCCGAAGCTGCGGATAAAAAACTGCAGAAAATGTTCAAAACAACGGGTGTCGATTTCATAACGCTTAACTGCGGTGAACCTTATATCAAAACAATCACCTCTTTCTTCAGACAGAGGACCAGGAGACGGTTCAGATGAGGTTTGCCAACATGGAATACCTGTGGCCGGCCGTGGCAGCGGCAGTTATCATGCTCGCCGCTGTGGTGTGGCGCTCGCTCAAATACCGCAGGGTAAATTACTCGAACTTTGCCGCACTGAAAAAGACCCGACACTCCCTGAACCTGTTCTACTGGATGCCGGACGCACTAAAAGTGGCGGCTGTCATCCTGCTTATTATAGGCCTGCTGCGGCCGCAGTCGGTCAGGAAAGAGACGCAGGAGAAAATAAAGGGTATAGACATCATACTGGCACTCGACCTCTCGGGCTCAATGCAGGCGCAGGACTTAAAACCCAACAGGGCCGAGGCGGCAAAAAAAGTCCTGAAAGAGTTTGTGTCAAAACTCGCGACGGACAGGGTGGGGCTCGTGGTATTCGCGGGCAAAGCCTTTTCCCAGTGCCCGCTCACTATAGATTATGAGATAGTCAATTCCTTCATAGACCAGATGGATCTAAAAACTGTCAGGATAGACGGAACAAACATCGGCGAGGCCATACTTACGGGCATAAACAGACTCGAGGCGTCCACCGGGACAAAAGTAATGATACTGGCGACCGACGGCAGGGCAAATACAGGGACAAACCCGGTTGAGTCCGCCAAAATAGCTGCGTACAAGAACATAAAAATATACACCATAGGAATCGGGAAAAAAGGCGGGGCCCCGAGGACCGACGAGTATGGCAGACAGTTCTACGACAGGTTCAGCGGCCAGCCCTTGACATGGGAAGAACCCGACGAGGACGTGCTCACACAGGTGGCCGGTGTGACCGGCGGCAGATATTTCAGGGCGACTAACGAGTCGAGCCTGCGGCAGATATATGACATAATAGCGAAGCTGGAAAAACAGGATATACAGGTTAAAACCTATAACAGGTACGAGGACAAATTCGTCATATTCCTGTGGATAGGCGTCGCATTGCTGCTTTTGGCAGTGGGGCTGGAGGCGTGGAAGTTTTTGAGGGTCTTGGGGTAACTATTAAACCAATTAACAATGAATAATTAACGATGAATAATAACGATAAGAGCCGGCGGCGCTATACTGCCAGTTAACGACAAAGCCGTTGATTATTAATTAAAAGGCAAAGGAGTTTTTAATGAGGTTTGGCAATCCGGATGCATTCAATTTGTTTTTTGTAGCCGTGCCCGTCCTGCTCTACATGGGTTTCCGCACATGGCACATCGGCCGCAATATAAATATTGCTTTTGACAAAAAGACGGCGCCCCGCATGTCCGGCACCCCGGTTTTTACGCTCGTATGGGTAAAATTCGGGCTGCTGGTAATATCCACCGCGCTTATTATCGTTGCCCTCGCCAGACCGCTGGGCAAGCCCATAAAATCGGAATCCACGGTCACGGGCATCGATATCATGGTGGCGTGCGACGTCTCCACTTCCATGGCGGCTATAGACCTGCGGCCTAACAGGATGGAGGTCATAAAACAGGGGTTAAAAAGGTTTGTTGCGGAACTGGAAGGGGACAGAATAGGCATAATAGCATTTTCCGGCATAGAGTTTGTCCAGTGCCCGCTGACCACGGACTATGACACGGTGAGCCTCATTGTCGATAACTTAAGCCCCGGCATGCTATCAAAGGACGGGACAGCCCTGGGCAATGCCATCAGGTCGTCCATTGACAGGATGGTCGAGAAGGCGGAAAAATCAAAGGTGATGATACTCATAACGGACGGCGAGAACACGGCAGGGGTATCCCCGGTGGAAGCCGCGGGTTACGCCAAGGAAAAGGGCATACGCATCTATACGGTCGGCGTCGGGACGCAGCAGGGCGGCAGGATTTTGCTGGGCCAGGATGTTTTTGGGAGGCAGGTTTACAAAACCTATCAGGGGCAGGAAGTGGTGGTAAAACTCAACGAAGGGGAACTGCGGGAAATAGCGGGCATAACAGGAGGAAAGTTTTACAGGGTGACAGATTCGGAAGCGTTCAATAAGATACGCTCCGACATAGCATATATGGAAGCGAATAAGACAAAAAAGGAAGAGATAAAACACGAGGAAAACTATGCGCCGTGGCTCTTATGGGGGATTTTGTTCTTTGTGCTGGGACAGATATTGCCAACCAAAAAACCGATTATTAATTAAAAATTTTCCAAACCATCCACGCTGCCAGCGATAACTGCAGCACCATCAGGACGTTGTTCAGGAAAGTTTTATCCAATTTTACCAGAAGTTTCGTACCCACCAGGGCGCCCGTAAATGTCACGACAGAGAGCGCCGCGGCCAGACCGTAGTTTACGTGCCCTGCAAAGGCATGGCCGGCAAAACCTGTAGAAGAGGTCACCACTATCATGGCCGAGGAGGTCGCGGCCGCTATTTTGATGGGCACGCCAAAAGCGACAGTCATGAGCGGGACCTTCAGGAACCCGCCGCCCAAACCTATTATCGAGGAGATAAAACCGGCAAGCATTGAGACCGGGACCGCTATCAGCGCGTTTAACCTGTAATGGGAATCCTCCTTTTTGAGGTGAAAGATCCACGGCCTGAGGTCCTCCGGCGCCGGGGGCAGTATTTTTTGGGGGGAAAAGCGCCCCAGTGTGGCGGCCGCAATCATGGAGAGGGCAAAAAGTACGTAGAGCACCCTGTCGGGAAAGATGCTCGAAAAATACCCGCCGACAAGGGCCCCGATGACCGACGCGGGTTCCATGAGAAGGAAAAGTTTCCAGTCGATCAATCCGTTGCGGTGGTAGATAAAGGCGGCGGTCAGGCTCATGACCAGCATAATGGCAAGCGATACAGCCACGGCATCGTGCATGGGTAAACCGGCTGCGAGAAGTATGGGCACGTAGAGTATGCCGCCGCCCAGGCCGAGCATGGAAAATATGACGGCAACGGCGAAAATAGCGATCAATAAGACGGGTGTCATGAAAGAACTTTGCCGGTCCCTGCAACCCGGGACAGTTTTTTGGTATCCGGGACCGTTTTTACGGTCATTTATACTTTCCGCTTACGCCGTTCATCCGTATCTTGAACAGTTCCAGGAACATACGCAGCGAATCGCGGAGGAAATGCACCTTTGTTGCGGAATCGTTGTACCACTCCACCGGTGCCTCGTGAATGGAAAGTTTGTGCAAGCGGGCTATATACAGCACCTCAACGTCAAAGCCGAAACCTTTTACGGTCTGCCTGGGAAAGACAGTCCTCGCCGCCCGCCTGGTAAAACTTTTAAAACCGCACTGGGTGTCGTGGACTGGCAGGCCCGTGACGGCCCTGACCATGAAATTGAATATTTTGCCAGAAAGTTCCCTGAAATTGGACTGTGGCACCATGACCTTTGAGTCAACCAGGTCACGTGAGGCAACGATAACATCGTAACCGCGCTCATGCAGTTCGATGAACTCTTCGAGGTGTTTTATCGGGGTGGAGAGGTCGGCGTCCGTGAAGAGTATCAGGTCACCGTTGGCGGAAAGCACGCCCTCCCTGACCGAGGCTCCTTTGCCCATGTTGTGCGGGTTTTTTATGACACGGGCTTCAACAGCCGCGCAGGATTTTACCTCGGCTATGGTGTTATCTGTACTGCCGTCATCGACAACTATGACTTCGGCACGTATGTGTCTGTTTTTTATGAATTTTCCTATCATGGCAAGTGTGGCGGGTATGCGTTTTTCCTCGTTGTATGCCGGTATGATAATTGAAACCAACACCATGAAACCTCCGATTGTCAATTTGTTACATAATAATATAGAAATTAAAAAATGTAAATACAAAGAAAAAGCATAAAACCGGCGGTCCGGGGTGCGGCACTGCGCCGGAAAATTTACCGCAAAAAATATTCCGCTTGACAAACAGGAGGGCTTTGCTATATATTGGCCAAAATGACCGGATTGATTTTTTGGTCATTTTAAATAAAAAATCTTACGCGGGTGAATTCAAGAGGTGCGGTATGAACAGTTTTATGCATGGCTTCAGCCGTTTTGTTTATAAATTCAGGATGCCGATACTTGCCGTGACGGCCCTGATAACAGTTTTTTTGGGTTATGAACTGGCCACAAAAATAAGGATAAACACCGATATCATAAGCTATCTGCCTGATACGGACAGGGCGGTTGCGCTGTCGAACGAAATAGGGGACAGCTTCGGGTCAAACGAGTTAGCGCTCATTGTGGTTGAGGCTGATGATATTTTCAATCCCGAGGTCATAAAGCATGTTGACCTGATAACAAAGACATTAAAGGGCATGGAGGGCATATCTTCCGTAACCAGCCTGACGGACGTCATGGATATAAAGGAGGGGGCTGACGGCTCCATCGAAGTCGGTAAACTCATAGACATGGATTCCAACCCCGATATCAGCAGGGAATCGACGGCAAAACTGAGGGAATACACACTAGCAAAGAAAATCTATCGCGGCAAGGTAATATCGCCTGACGGCAGGAGTACCCTTATCGCGGCTTTTCTGGCGCAGGAGGCAAGAAAGGATACCACCGCAAAAAATATTAAGGCTGCGGTCAAAGCGCTTGGACTGAAAGAAAAGATATATTTTGGGGGCACGCCTTTCATGATGCAGAGCCTGACCGAACTTATGATAAACGATTTAATAAGACTGGTGCCGATAGTCACTATACTCATCGTAATAACGTTGTTTTTAAGCTTTGGGACCATTCGCGGCGTACTTGTGCCGCTGGTTTCGGTCCTTATCAGTAACGTCTGGGTGCTCGGTTTCATGGCCATGTGCGGGGTGCCTATGACCGTCATCTCAACGGTTATACCCGTGCTTCTGATTGCTATCGGAACCGCACCGTCCATACACATCCTCAGTAAGTTCGATGAGGACCCGCAGAAACGGTACGGTTCGACCGGCGAAGAATCCGTCAACGCGTTCAGTGAAGTGGGGTTGCGCGTCATTCTGACGTCGCTGACTGTCATATTTGGTTTTACTTCTTTCATATTCGGTTCATATCTGACTATGATACGGGAGTTTGGCATATTCATGTCGATAGGAGTTTTCTTTGCGCTCATTATATCGGTGATGGTAATACCTGCAGTGCTCTCCTATGTAAAGGTCGGGGAGAAAAAGATATCCATAAGGAAGGGGCCGACGTTTGCGGAGCGTATTCTTGAGAAACTCGGGAAGTTTGTCATAAGTTACAGGGTCCCGGTACTGGTGATATCTTTTATCTTTGCGGTTGTCGGGTTGGCGGGCACGCCGTTTATCAAACGCGGTTTTGACATGGTGGATTTTTTCAAGGCTGACCATGAGGTAAAGGCAACCAATGCGGCGGTGCAGAAGAACTTTGGAGGCACAAAACCGATACAGATAGTCTTTAGGGGCGATGTACAGAACCCGGCCCTGCTGAGGCAGATGAGAAAGACCGATAAATACCTGGAAACCGTCGAGGGCATGGCAAATCCGCAGTCCGTATCCATGATGATAGCGGAAATGGACGACATAATGGAAGGCGGCAGGAGGATACCCGATTCCAGGGAAAAAGTCGTGAATCTGTGGTTCATGCTTGAAGGCCAGGATATGGTCAACAGGCTTGTTTCGCCGGATTTAAACTCCGGGCTTATACAGGCTGTTTATGGCGACGGTTTTAACGATGCGGTTATGTTAAGTGACCTTGCCGCTTACTGTGCGGGTATGGACAAGGAATTCTATCAATACAGCCGTACAAATACAACTCCGGCTGCGGTTACGGATTATCTTGTGGCTGAGGCGGCATCGACGGCCCGTTTTGATCTCCTGAAAAGGGATAGAAAGGCGGCGGTGTCGGACGCGGATGTGATTACAGTGCTTAACAGGCATATGAAGGGCGGAAAACTTGATGTTAAAAAAGCCGCCGTTGACATAGAAGCCATGCTGCCCGCGGAAAAACACGACAGTTTTCTTGTCTCCGACATAACGGACGACCTGCTGTTTGTGAATGACACGGAACTGTATTTACCGGCGCGTGTTTATAAAACGCTTCCTGATGCGGTTGAGGACGCGGAGCCTGTCAGGTTTGAGGTTGAACACACGGGCCTGCCGCTCATATACCAGCATCTGAATGAGAGCCTGCTGAAAAGCCAGGTCGAGAGTTTCATCTACGCCCTGATATTTATTTACGTACTTTTTGTTATACAGTTGAGGTCGTTCAAGTTTGGTTTTATTGGGCTCGTGCCGATAGTTTTGACGGTTTTTATGATGTTCGGGATAATGGGCTTTTTTGGCATACAGTTAGACGTGGCCACAGTACTCTGCGGGAGCATCGCACTCGGTATCGGTATAGATTACGCAATACATTTCTCGGTAAGGTTCAAATCCTATTCCGTGGCGGGGCTTCCGGTCAAAGAAGCCGTACTTGAAACACTGCGCACTACCGGCAAGGCCATTACGATAAATGTAACGGCAGTCACTATGGGTTTCTTTACCATGCTGTTTGCCGGGCTGGTGCCGCTGCAGCATTTCGCCATACTGGTAGCCACAGCCATGATAGTAAGCGGTACGGGAACTCTGACAACCCTGCCGGCCATGCTGTTAAAAAGCAACCCCAAATTTTTGGGAAAATCAGACAGGAAGAAAGGAGAAATAAAATGAAAAGATTGTCTGCCGTTGTTTTGTCGTTTTTACTGCTCTGCTGTTGTACGGTTTTTGCCGCGGCCGAGTCCCCGGAACAGGTACTAAAGAACATAGACGCGGTAGTAGGCGCGCCAAAGGACCAGAACGTAAAACTGAAAATCATGCTCGTGGACAGGGCCGGAAAGGTCAATATCCGCGAGATGCAGCAGTACCAGAAGGGCACGGAGATGAGGCTCGCCAAATTTCTCTCTCCCGCGGACCAGAAGGGCATAGGATTTCTTTCACTGCCAAACGACGTGATGTACCTGTACCAGCCGGCTTTCAAAAAAGTAAGGGCAATCGCCTCCCACGTAAAGAACACAAAATTTGCGGGAACGGATTTTACCTATGAGGACCTTCAGTCCTTCAATATGTCCGAAAAGTGGAAAGTAAAGAACATGACGGAAAAGGACGGAATGTACGTGCTGGAACTGGAGCTAAAGGAAGGCAAGACCAGCGATTATTCAAAGATAGTCATAACCGCAAGGACGGATGACAATTTCCCGGTAAAGACCGAACTGTTTGACAGGACGGGCAAGGCATGCAAGACGCTTGTCAGGGAGAATGTGGAAAAAATAGGCGGATACCTGATAGCGAAATCCATGACCATGGAAGACCTGAAGACAGGACATAAGACAACCATGGAAATAGTTGAACAAAAATATGACACGGGACTTTCGGATGACATGTTTACCGAAAGGTTCCTCGCAAAATAGGAGCGTTATATGAAAAAAACACTTTCGCTTATTATGGCGGTGCTGCTGCCTGCGTGTTACGCCCTGGCTCTGGACATGACCGCCGAGGTAAAAACCGATGTCCGCGTGCTGATGGACACTCCGGCGTATAACCCGGAATATCAGATAAGTTTTAACCGTTCGGATCTGGTGCTGAAATTCAACCAGTCGACGGACAATATGAAAGGATACGCGGAACTTGACCTCGTATCATGGGGCGTGCCGGGAACAGGACTTCTCTCATATTCGGATGTCTCGCCTTATGAGATAAGGCTGAACGAAGCTTATGCGGGGTTTTATAAGGTGGGTTTTGACTTTTTGGACATAACTGTCGGTAAACAGGTGGTATCGTGGGGCACGGCAGACAAATTGAACCAGACCGATATACTGACGCCCTATGATTTTTCGGATCCGCTTGATTTCAACAAAAGGATAGGGGCAAATATGCTCCGCGCGGACGTGAACGCCGGGCCCGTGACGGTCCAGGGAATATTCATTCCGGTATTCAGCCAGTCGCTGCTGCATTCCTCCATGGCACCGGATATAATGGTGGAAAAGCAGGCCCTAAAAGCACTCTCCGCCTATCCGGTCGACGTGGCGCTGACAGACGTGAGTGTTTTGCAGGAAAATCCCGAGATGAAGATAGAAAACTATATGGCCGGTGTC
>JAJFUW010000110.1 GCA_021372235.1 Spirochaetia bacterium | reverse complement strand
TGTTTGTTCGCTGTTAATTACCTCTGTTTTACCGGTCCCATGTTCCCGGCCGCCTTTATGTTCACTCCCGGGATGCCAAAAGACACAGACAGTATGCCGGCTTTTACCGCCCGGTTATTACTGTTATTGCATCTGTCGCTTACTGTTTTTTCGTGCATTGCATATTGTTCATCATTTTGTTGTTTGCTCTTATTATTAATTGTCAATTATCTTTATAGACTCTACCCCTCCGAGTATTATCTCGAGCCTGCCTTTGTACTCCTTGATGCGCCCCTCAACCCTGACTTTTTTGTTAAGATAGAACTTTTCGAGGTTGTCCGGAAACCTGTTAAATCTGGTTGCGAACACCACAAGGGAAAGGTTATCGCGGTAGTTTTTGTCAAAATTAAGGTAGCAGACCTTATCGTTCCTGTATGACGCCACTATGACACCCTCTGTCTCAACATACCTGTCGACATATTTGGCCGCATCGTGCCAGTCTATTTTTACCTTTTCCTTTGAATACTGGATATCGGACCCATGCTGCGGTTGTGCCTGATATACTGCCCGGTCCGCCGGCCGGACCGTTATCGGGTCAACTATCCAGAGTTTTGCGAAAAATAAGACGACAACTGCGCAGGCAGTTACAAAAAGGGTTCTGGCCGCAAATTGCAGATTCATTGTTTTACCTGCCCCGCGGCACCGTACTGCCATACCCCGCGGCGGAATTTTTTGGCTATATTTTCCAGTACGGCGTAATCTTTCGTCCTGGAATTATGCTCCCTGACATAAACATAAGCCAGCCCCTGTTTAACAAGCTCCGCGTTTATATTATCGCCGTCGAGGTAGATGGTGCATAATGTCCTGCCGTAAACGTCCTTTTCGTTTTTCAGGTCATATTCAAAGAGGCACGTCCTGCCCTCAATGCGTTCCTTAAGGTATTTTTTTGCCTCGGCCCCCATCCGCTGGACAGGCTGGTCTGGATGGTTTGTCTCGGGTGTGTCGATGCCGAGCAGACGTACGACCCGTCCGCCGCCGGTCTTGACCGTATCGCCGTCAAATACCTGTTCAACAACGCCGGTAAACGTCCTGAACCTCTGCTCCTCATTGTAATGTTTCAGATAAAGTCCTCCGAGATAGAGCGCGACCAGCACGGCGGCTGTGATAAAGATTGTTTTTACGTAGAAACTGCTTTTCATTATCCCCCCGGGTTCGTTAATAATTAAAACGCATTATTATAGCATTACAGCCATCGATTGCAACGGATTTTCCCCCTGATCTCAATTGCCTTTGTAATTGTATTTGATCCGGGTGCATATATTTGAATAAGCTTTATAGAACTCGGTGGATGCGTATTTTCCCCTGAGTGCCGCCAGTTCCTTTTCAGCGCTTTGGGAGCAGGCCGCGCGCAAAGAGGCGGCATAACCCAGACACTCGGCGGCCAGTTCGCTGTTTTTTGTGATTTGCGCGGCCCTGTTGTAGTAATCTGCCGCTGTTATCAGGTTACCATGCGACGCATCAAATATCATACTGTCAATTTTTTCAGAATCAATCGGTTCAAAAACGCCCTTAAAACTCCAGAAATAATCATGTAAGTACGTCCTGAGCGTCCATACTCTGTTGCCTTCCCATATCACATCCGTATATGCCGGATAGTAACATCCCCTGTATATCGCGGCAGCCTGTATAAGGTTGGCCGCGGCCTTTTCAGCATCCGCAGCCGGAGCGGTCAGCTCCATCAGCATTTTTGCCAGTTCCTTTTTATTCACCCGGACCTCTTTTGCCGGGTCCGCGTGGTCGGGGTGTATTAGCGCCCCTTTTGTCAGCCACACGCTTGAATCAGAATCCTGATGTTCCTCAAACTTCCCCGGATTCGGCCAATAGCCGGGGGTCTTTATGGAATCAAGCAGGTTGTAAGCCTGTGCGTAGTCAAGTTCCTTCATGAACCTCATGGCCTTTGCATAGGTGATATCATCCGCGGTATATGTCAGCCCGGCTAAGATATATTTGTCCGCCGGCCGGCTGAATTTTCCGCCGGCCAGTTCCTTCAACTCATCCAGTTCTCTCAGGTTGAGCATATAATCGATGATAAAATCCATATATGCCGCGTATTCCCCGGTTTTCCCTATGCATAGCGCGGCCCTGACAAGGTCCTTGTTGTGCATGAACCTGTCCGCCAGCAGAGAATAAAATACATTAGTGTCAATGTCAAACAGGTCCAGGTCGCCTGCAATCCTTTTCTGGAAATCTGCGTCACATCCGGTCGTCCTCCCGAAGTATGAAACAAGCTTCAGCACACGCGCCTGTCCGGCTTGAACCGATTTCTGTCCGGCGGAAGTTATCGCCATGTCAAACTGCGCGTCTGCCCCGTCCGGATTATTTTTCAGCAGCATCAGGTAACCATACATGGTATGGTAAAAAACCTGCGCGCGCGCTGTTTTGTCCCTTTCAAGCTGGAGCGCCGCAACTTTTTCCAACAACACAATTTCTTCCCTGTAATCGGCGGCTCCTTTGGCGGCCGGCTTGCCGGACGCAAACCTGTCCCATAACGCGGGTATGCACTCCCTGTCCAGCGCAACGATCCTGTTATAAAACATGTTCCTGGACCTGTCGGTAAAAGGTTCGAGCGCCAGTGTCTTTTCAATGTCGCCGGCCAGCCACGCCAGCGTGGCCCGTTTTTTTACCGGTTCCGCGGAATCAATATACTCTTTACGCTCCGCTTCCCCTGTCTTTTTTATGAGGAACTCCTCTATCCCGAACCTCTGGGACGGGTAATCCGCATACATATCCATGCACTCAGCAAGCGCCTTTTTCTTGTCTCCTGTTTCGGCAAGCGAGGAACAATAGATGGACCATGACCTGAAATATACGGAATCGCGCTCGTTACCCGCGGCGAACACGCCGTTGAACATAGTCACAGCCTCGTCATGATGCCCCAGCCTGTTCGCGAATTTTATTGCCTGATAGCCATATCTGCGTTTTAGAAATCTGTCAGTACCGGAGGAAAGCGCCTTTGTTTTAAACGCCCGGAACTGTTCTTCGGTTATTTCCGGTTTCTCTTCCCAGGGATTGCTCAATTTGATGTCCCTTTCAATTACCGGCAGCAGGTATTCGAGGTCCTTTGGGAATTTTTTGAGCGACGCTTTCGCCATGGATATCCTTTTTACATTATCGGCTTCCCTTACTTTTTTGTCATAAGTCCAATCCGTACCATACAAAACTATTTTTAGCCATTCGGCACTGTCCTTATCCTTAATGCCGAGCCGCTGCCTCCACTCTGATATAACCATGTCATGGTCGTCCCATGCCTGCGGCCGCCACCTGTCGCTGTACCCGGGAAGCATATCCCCGAGAGGTACCAGTATAAATCCGGGTTCCATCCTGTCAAACCCCGTCCACCCGCACGCGAAAACGGATGTGATGTTAATTATTAAAAACAGAACCAAGAGAAATGACTTTTTCACCCGTTGCCTCCTCTATTAATCCGGTGTCAAAATGGAAAAGGCAGAGGGTGTCCCCCGTGCTTTTCCCTCTATTCAGCAATTGTACCGCCTTTTTAATATCATTGATATTTACATTTTCCAGTTTCACCGTGTCTCCCACGGAAAATTCCGTCCCTTTATGCCTGAAACACCCTTTTGCAACGTAGAATCCTTCGCCTGTCCTTTTGAATTTTGCGGTGTCGTTCAGCAGTGCTTTGTCCAGCCCTGTCAATATTGTCTTTATCTGCCCGTTATCATATATGAAGCACGACGGGAATACCGGCAGTGCCAGGTCCAGTTTCAGCGGATAGGAATTTATTGATTGTGCGTACTTTGCAAGCTCCTCCACGTCAAATACCGTATCTTCCTTTGTCAGGTCCCTTATCTCCTTCATATTATATGCCATTAGCATGCCTTTGCTGACCGGGGGCACTCCCGTTGCTTTTTTGTATTTTACCTGGTGTAGCCTGACTGTGGCCGATAGAACGGCTCCGGGGCATACGGACTGCAGCTCTTTCCTGAATGATTCAATAAAATTAAAATACCTCTCCCGCGTCGAAGGCGTCCAATCGTAATCCAGTTGGAACTCACCCGCCTGTATTCTGTTCCTCTCCAGTATGGAACCCGCAAGCCCTGCCATGTTGGCCGCGAGTGCCTTTGCCTCTTTGTCAGATATATTTTTCATCACATCCTGACGGATGAATACAACAGGAACGATTTCCATGCCGTCTATATGGGGAGCGCCAAAAGAGACCGGGGATACCGGCACAGGCTGTTTTTTGACATCATCATACACAACGTCATAGAGCCGCAGATAGAGTTTGTTGACCCGCAGGGAGTCAAACATGGCGCGCTCGTCAGCCGATATTTTAAATATTGTCTTCCAGTAGTAAAAGGCGTGATTTGTAAAATGAGGGGCGGGTTTGGCGCAGCCGCAAAAGACGACAAGTACGATTATTGCCGCTATTAAAATCTTTCGCATTAAAAAATGCTCCCTTGCGCAACCTGAAAGGTTGCGGCTGCCAATGTTAAGACACAACCGAACTGCTTTTTGGAACCTGAAACATGCAACCTGGAACCGTTTTTACCCCCTCGGGTGGAACTTCTTATGTATCCCCTTTAACCTGCTGCGGTCCACGTGTGTATAAATCTGCGTTGTGGAAATGTCCGCGTGGCCCAGCATCTCCTGCACGCTGCGCAGGTCAGCACCTCCGGCCAGCAAATGCGTGGCGAACGAATGGCGGAATATGTGCGGGTAGACGTCTTTTTGTATGCCCGCCTTGCGCGCGTACTGTTTTACCATCTTCCATACGCCCATGCGGGTAAACTTCGTGCCCCGTCTGGTGACAAAAAGATGAGGGGAAAAACCCTTTAAAAACTGCTGCCTGATGTCTATGTACGCCGCCACCGACTCGACCACATAGTCCCCTATGGGCACCATGCGCTCCTTTGACCCCTTGCCGAAACAGCGCAGGACCTTGTCCTCGAGGTTTATGTCGGTGAGTTCCACGCTCAAAAGTTCAGAGACACGCACGCCTGCCGAGTAGAGCAGTTCCAGCATGGCCCTGTCCCTGATACCCTCTTTTTTTGACATATCCGGTGCGGATAGCAGCCTGTCAATGTCCTCCATGGTCAGGGCATCGGGGATGTTTTTCCCCCTTTTGAACGGTTCCATATCCTCAAACGGCGATTTTTTAAGCGTGCCCCTGCGCACGAGGAATTTGTAGAGGTTTTTCACGCTCACAATGGCGCGGGCGATGGAGAGCGGCGAGTATTTTTTTGCCTTCATGTGGAATATAAAATCGATAAGTGAATCCTGCGTGACCTCGCCTGTCCCGTTTTCTCCCAAAAACAGGTCAAAGAGTTTCAGGTCCGCCCGGTAGGCCTTTGCGGTGTTCTGCGACAGTCCTTTTTCAAATAGTCTGAATTCGATAAAGGAGTTTACATGGGCGGGGTCAAGCATGATAAATCTCCATGGATGCTCCGAAGGGAGCAGGGCTTAAGACAGGAGGCAAGAGACAGAAGTAAAACCAAACCATGATTGCTCACCTTTCCCTCATCCCGGCCTTCTCCCTGAGGGAGAAGGTGATAATAGTTCGATACCGGATTTTAGTTTTTTAGATAGCAGTTTTAGAACCTTTTTGTTGTCCGTTACACTGCCTGCCCTGTCCATGTTCCCGAGTTTAATCACCGCCGCGGTCTTTATGCCGTTGACCGCGAACAGAGAACGTATCTCACTCCCGGCCGGCCTGAAATATTTTGCCTTTGCGGTGCCCGCGGTGAGAATTATGATGCCTTTGCCGTACTTTTTACCTTTGACTTTTGACTTTTGAGTTCTGCGTTCCCACTCCGGCTGATTGCGATCGATGAAAGCCTTTAACGGCGCCGGTACACCGGTAAAATAGACGGGCGACGCCACTATGACAATCGAAGCCAATTTTATTTTTTTAATAAGTGCGGGTGCGTCATCCCTGTAAACGCACTTAAACCCTGCGGCGCACTTCCCGCACGCGGTACATGGGTGGATTTTTAGGGAATTTATATTGACGCGGCTGACCCGGAACCCGGAACCCGCAACCCTTGATAATATTATTGATGCCGCTCCCGCCGAGTTTGAACCCGCACGCGGGCTGGCCGTTATGACAAGTATGCTATTCTTTGCCATTTATCTGAGCATAATCTTCCAGGTATGACCGCAATATCTCGGCCACGGCCCAGGCGTGCGATATCCTGCCGCGCGCGTTGTAGGGAAAATTGCCGTCAAACATCTCGGAGACGGTCCCCAGCCCTGCTGTTTTTAGATGTTCAAATACCGGTTCGTAAACCGTCTCTATAAAATCCATCGATTCCCTGCCGTAACCGTAAGTCCGGAAATACGCCGTGACAAAATGTCCGACCGTCCACGCCCACACAGTACCCTGGTGCATGGCCTGGTCCCGCGCCCCCTGACTGCCGTCATAACGCGCCTTGAAATTGGAGTTCATGTTTGACAGCGTGCGCAGTCCGAAAGAGGTGTATAATTCCTTGATAACAGTGCTCATTATGTTCTCACGCCTGTTTTTGTCCTCTATCAGCGTAAACGGCAGCGAGATTGCCAGCACCTGGTTGGGCCTGATGGTATTATCCTTGAACCCGTTCTCGAGGCAGTCATACAGGCAGCCGTTCTCCTCGTCCCAAAATTTTTCGTTAAAAGAGGCGTATATCCTGGCTGCCATCTCGCCGTAACCTTTTGACATCGCGGCTTCTCCGTTCGCCTCGGTTATATATTCCATCGTCCTGACCGCGTTATACCACAGCGCGTTCACCTCTACTGCCTTGCCCTGCCTCGACGTGGACGCATTGCCTCCGACCCCGGAATCCATCCAGGTCAACTGTAGCCCGGGATAGCCCGCGTATAATAGCGAATCGTCAGCCAGGTGTATGTTAAAATCCGTGCCTTCGACATGTTTCTGTATTATCCATGTGAGCCGCTTGAAAAATTCCCCGTCCTTGTGCACGAGCGAAAAATCTTTTGTATATTCGAGGTACTTATAAAGTGCGTAAAAAAACCACAGAGTGGTATCCACTGACTGATATTTTATGTCGTTGTGGTTTATGGTCATGTTGAGCGGCAAAAGTCCGTTTTTCTCGTACTTGATACTCTCCGTCAGCACTTTTTTTGCCTCGTCGAACCTTTTTAATACCAGCAGGAGGCC
>JAJFUW010000130.1 GCA_021372235.1 Spirochaetia bacterium | reverse complement strand
TGAAAGTGGATATTTAGTCCGGTTATGACAGGAACATACTGCCCGGAGTAGGCATGCGTGATATGATCCTCACGCACAAGAGGATTTGGTTCGTGACCGATAATGAAAAGGGGATCAAACAGGTATGGCTTCCGCACGGTAATGTCTGGTACTCGGATGAGATAAAGGGGTCGGCGGTCGATCCGGCAACTCTGGGCTGGGTCCAGAGAAATTACGACATTGCCGAGAAGAGGCAATACTACGGGAATAATGTTTACCTTTTGGTACGCAGGTACTGATCGGAAAGGCAATTAACAATGAATAATGTCCGTTTTTAATGTTCTCCATTACTAATTATAATTAGTTTGAAGGGAGAATGGTTATTAACCACATAGTTTTTATAGCAGGCTATATTTTTTATCTGTTTGTATACCACAAGACCGGGCAGGAGTTCATATACCCAGTTTACCTCGCCCCGGAGGTCATATACTCGCTGCTGGCCGGCGCGTCGTTTGCAGTCTCAAAGATAACCAAAGAACCTTTCCTGAAAATATTTAAAAATTTTTCCATCAGTTTGCTGCCTCTCGCATTCCTGTTTCTGACGCCCGTGCTCCTGAAACTCAACATCCCCGAACCGCATAATTTTCTACAACGCAAACTTGAACTGATATTGGGAGCGTCGTACGTGCTGTTTCTGACCGCGCTGGCCGGCGTGTTCATAAAAAAAGTTTTTACCGGCAGAGTGTTTGACCGGGAGCACATTCAAGAGGCCGGTCTGCCGTTCATAATAGTCGGGTTTTTCTTTGTGCTTTATTTTGGACTGTCATTATGGTTCAACTACGCCAATGAACCTACAGGGGACGAACCCGCCTAT
Source organism: Spirochaetia bacterium (assembly GCA_021372235.1). Classification (GTDB taxonomy): domain Bacteria; phylum Oederibacteriota; class PGYV01; order PGYV01; family Palsa-1178; genus JAJFUW01. Next base: position 18,935 of record JAJFUW010000130.1, on the reverse strand, counting down.
CTTCTCCGGGCGCACAGCATTGTAAAAGACAAAGACCTGGACCTGAAAAACAATTTTGACAACAAGGATTACAGGATTTTTTACAGCAAGGAACTTGCCCCGCAGACCGGCGATATAAGGAAAGACGGGAAAATCTACTCGTATCACCCATTTTTTTTATCGTTTATAATGGCACCTTTTTATGGGACAGCCGGCCGTCTCGGGGTAACGGCGCTTATGAATTTTACCGCAGCGGCCCTGATAGCAATGATATTTATAATGGCATCGGCAGTATTTGCGGACAGCAGGACTGCGTTGCATGCCGCGCTGATTTCAGGTCTTACCATGCCGGTGCTGGAGTTCATCAACATATCGGCTACGGATATAGTGAACCCGGCACTGCTGATACTTGCCTATATATGCCTCAGGTATCCACTGAAGCGTTATAATACGTCTATTTTTTACGCGTGTTGTGCCATACTCATATGGATTCACCTGCGCAACCTGCCGCTTGTGGCATCGCTCGCGCTGATATACGCATGGGACAACAGGAGAGACGCAAAAAAAGTGGCAATGCTTGCGGTGTTTCTGCTGTTGGCCGCGGGGATACTGGCCGCGCTCAACTACCTGAATTACGGCGTTATCTTTTCAAGTTATTCTTCAGGCAACCAGGGTTCCATAATGCAGAATTTCAAACCTCACAACCTGAAAGGCACAATGGTCATGTTCATGGACAGGCAGACAGGTCTCATACCGTACGCGCCGATTTACATACTTTCATTCGCAGGTATATTTTTCCTGTACAGGGAGAACAGGCGTGTCTTCGCTGATATGGCGGTTTTGGTATTACCATATTTCATAATGATAACATCCTGGCATGACTGGGGTTCCGGGAGTTCTTCGCCAAGGTATTTTATGCCTTTTATATTCGTTTTCTCCATGCTTTTGGCGGCTGTGATGCGTTCCATACGGTCAAGGACGGCAAAAATTGTTTTCACGGTGCTTTCATGGTGGAGCTTCGCGATTGCGGCTGTGGTGGCGTGCGTACCATGGTTCCGCTGGGACAAACAGCCGGCTGAGAACTGGATAGTGGCTATAATAAACAGGTTTACAGGTTTTAACCCTGCGGTTATACTGCCATCATACAGGATGGAGGGACAGGCGCCTTTTTACCTGACAGCCGCATGGCTTGTAATTATCGCGGGACTGACTTTCTATTATATTGTCCAGGCGGGCAAAAACCCGGAAAAGAGAAAAGCATGAAACTGTCCGTAATTATACCCGTGCTGAACGAAGAAGACACACTCGAGGCCGTGGTAAAAGCGGTCATGGCTGTTGATATTGCCGCTGACAGAGAGGTCATAATAGTGGATGATGGTTCGTCCGACAGGACGCCGTTGATAATAAACGCGTTGAAATCAGGATACGGTCCGGCAATAAAGAGCGTACGAAAAGATAAGAGCGAGGGCAAGGGTAAGGCAATAATAGACGCGGTGCCGCACGTAACAGGCGACATCGTGCTGATACAGGATGCGGACATGGAGTACAGGGTGGAAGACTATCCGGAGCTTATCAAACCGTTCATCGAAGGGAAAGCGGACGTGGTATTCGGTTCCAGGTTCATGGGTAAGATAGCGGGCATGAGGCCGGAGAACCTGCTCGCCAACAAGATACTTACAACTGCCGCGAACATACTGTTCGGACTGAAACTGACAGACGAGGCAACGGCATATAAACTTTTCAGGTCGGATATTTTCCGCAGTTTTAACCTGAAGTCAAAACGTTTCGAGTTCTGTCCGGAAGTGGTGGCAAAATCCGCTAAAGCAGGCTGCAGGATAGTTGAGGTCCCGGTGACTTACGCGGCCAGGACCGTTAAAGAGGGCAAGAAGATTAAGTGGCAGGACGGGTTTAGCGCGTTGTGGACGCTTATTAAATTTAGATTTATTGAATAACAGTTATGTTACGCCTCCAATATGACGGCGGAGGGAAGCGCTCCGACATTGCACACCGACTCAAAATACCAATAACAGATACCGTGGAGAGGCATAAAAACCCAAAATCCGGTCCAAACCCATAACCACTGCCGGGGTTAACCTCGCATCGCCTTTAATATCCCCCGGATATGTCCATATCGTCTCTATGGAAGGCAGGGTATACAAATTGGACGCGGTTAATGGCGAAATTGCCTGCACATACACTGCGGATGGCGAGATTGGTTTCTGTAGAGACGCACCTCGTGTGCGTCTCAGGGCAGGCTCTTGAAAACGGGATGTATTTGGTTTAGAATGTACCAAACAGGGAGATGCAGTGGATGGGTTCAAACATTGCAAAACAACAACAGATAAAGACGGCAACTTGCGGTCCGACTGCTTAACAATGCGGCCGGAAGCAAGATTATATCAATTAAACTTTCCGATAATATTCACTTATAGATGACCATGTTTGATATTGCGGTATCCGTAAAAAGCAGGAGCAAATTATTGTTTGCTCCGTGATGTGATTGCTCCCAAAAGGGCCCCGGGCATCAAGCCAAAAATGACACCCCTGCCGAACACGGTATACAGGTCCAATGTTATGCCCGCCATGAATGCAAATATGGAAATTGAAGTAAAAATTACCATGACGCCCGCCTCGCGTTCCAGAACCGGATAAAAATGGAACATTGCCGCAAAATAGTAAATAAAAATAAGTAAAAGCGCGGCCAAACCGCCCCAGCCGCAGGTAACAAGCACATGCAGGTAGGTATTGTGCATGTGGTGCACGTACGCGGGATCTATCATAGAATCTTTGGAATATTTCAGCACAGCGGGCCTGTAATTACCGGGACCGACACCTGCCGGATTTTTTACCGCGATTCTCAGGCCCATTTTATAGAATTCCATCCGGCTCAATGTAGTAAAATTGGTGCCTGTGCCGCTTTGAAAAGTATCGCCTGTCCTTATTGTGAGCGCTTTAAAGCCCAGACCGGTTATTAACGAAACAAGCAAAACATAGGAAATAACGACGCCCGTCAAGACTATAGCCGATAATGACAGAACCCCGTTTTTCATTCCCGATATGAACATATAACAGAGCGAACATATCAAAATTAAGGCAAGGACCAGCCATCCGTTCCTCGAAAACGGGAACGCGATTTGCGATGCCAGGATAAATGAAGCCGCCGCGAACGCATATATCTTTTGCGGCACCGGTCCCGGGATAAAAAAGCATAACAGGGAGAATGGCAGCAGGAAATTCAGGTAACCCGCGTATGTTGTCGGGCCCATTCCCCCGTCAGGCCTGGGGATATTAATACCCTGCATGCAGACATTGATGAGAGAAGTCCGGTCGTTGAAAAGGGAATTAAAGGAAATTGCCGTTGTCAGCAGGAAACCGGAAACAAGGAACAGGGCTATTAGCCTGAAATCGTTTTTTGAATTGACCAGGCAAAGTGCCGCGAAGAAATAAATAAAAAGTTCCGAGTTTTTGACCACGGATTTTATCAATGCCGTTTTATCCGGGACCCACCCCAGAGGCACCAGAGAAAAGAGGAGGAGTAAAATGACAGGGGAGATGCCATAATATGTCCTGTCCGGTTTTATACGGCCGAGCATGATATTTATCAGCGCTCCGGACAGGATAAGTACAAGTATGAACTCGCCCGAATAGACGGTGAAAGAACCCGACAGGTTGCCGGGTTTGTCCAGCGGGAAAAAGAACGCGGCCAGCGCAAGCGCTGCGGCCGGATATACGATTGACAGGAATGCAATTGACGCAAAAATAACGGCAAACCCTCCGGACCCAAAGAGCGGGATGGAAGCGCATGAAACAACGGCAAAAAAGATTGTCCATAACACGGGGGAAGAGCCTATTTTTGATGAGACAAACGACAAAAGGTCCTGCGGCAAAGGCGGCGTGACGGGCTTTGCTGAAAAGGACGCCGGACGGTTTATAAACAAGGAAATGCGGCTGTCCATATTTTGAAAGAACAGGAATACGGTTTCCATGGCGCGGCTCAATTTATTGTTCATCCAGGATTGGTCCTTTCAGGCTGAGTTTTGCGGCGGGAGAATAGAAATCGAACGGCATACCCAGCACGATTTTTTTCATGCGGCCGGCATCGCCGCTTACCAGCAGGGTCATAAGCATGCCGTTAAAACCTGTCCCGGTTTTTTCCTCCATACCAACGACCGTTACCGTTATCTCACCGTCCGTATAGGTATCGCCGGGGCTGACCGTTACGGGCAGGGAACCGGCCGTGCCGGAGGACAAAATGACGATCTTTTTTGTCATGGACAGGCTTTCGTACTGTACTATCCTGCGGCTGAAATAAACGCCGGATAATACAAGCAGGATAAACAGTATGAAAACAAAAATGTCTGACAGATGCATTTGTTTCAATTTTGGCTCCTTGATAATACTGTCATTTGGAGGTGCCATGCATTTTTTTCCCGATAAAACCCAGCGCCCCCGAAAATATCCTCCGAAACAATTCATAGTCCTGCCTGTCGAAGTATTTTAGCATAAATCCGGTTGCGGCAAATACGGCCAGTGACAGCACGCTCAAAATAATATAGTTTATCCTGTTGTGCAACAGGACCAGCGTTCCCAGTGCGGGGAGCAGGGACAGGGATATTTTCAGCAGATATTTAGGCAGTTCGGTTTTTCCTATGCGCTGATGGGTAAAGAAAACAAGCATGATAAGGGCAAAAATGTTGCACACGACGGCTATTGCGGCGGTCGCGATATAGCCGTACCGCGGTATGAGGGTGAAGTTTAGCCCGAGGTTTATCAGGATGTTTATTCCGTAAACCGTCGTCACCAGTTTTGTCAGCCGCGCGGCGTTTAAGGCATAGCCGGGTATGACGTGTATGGACAGTAAAAATATAGTCCATATCAGCAATGACAGAACAGGAGCTGACGGCGCAAATTTTTCCCCGAGAAGCAGCAACGTCCAGTCGGCGCCCAAAACCGAAACAAAAAGCGCGCAGGGAGCCACGGCAAACGCGATGTATTTTACCGAAAGGTTTATTACCTTTATCGCGTTCTCTTTTGAACCTGTATTTATTATCATGGAGAGCCTCGGGTAAACAGGCGCCATTATGGCCACCACAAAAGCGTTCAATATTTCGATTAATCTGGCGGCTCCAGTGTAGTATCCCACTTCCACGGGGTCTTTCATGTAAAAAAGTATCAGGACATTGATTTTTTCATACATGAAATTGAACAGACCCATGACGGCAAATGGAAAACTCATTTTTATCATATTTTTGATCAGCACGGGGTCAAATTTAAATTCCGGCTTTACGGCGTATTTGACGCACAGGCTTGATGAGACGGCGATATTCAGCATATTTGATATGCCGAGCATCAGTATAATCCCGGGAAGTTTTAGCCCCAGGAAAATGGAGATGGATATGAATACGGCGTTAAAAAACGAGGCAAGGCCTCCCGCGATACCTGACAGGTACATTTTTTCGTGGCTTGTCAGGGACGCAATGAAAGGGTTCGCCAGATACACCAGGGTTATGGCAAACGAGGCCGGGAGCAGGGAGGATTTTGCCGCAGGATTTTTTTCAAAAAAGACGGAATACAGGATTATTAAAACGGCCGAGACAAGTATCTGGAACACCTGGAGCATGACGGCATTGCCCAGAAATTTGCCGGAGCTGTCGCCGGCGATTTTTATCTCACGGACCAAAAGTGCGGACAGGCCGAAGTCGGTTATGAAACTCAGCAGAAAGACAATGGAAAAAATGTATGAATACACACCCTGGAGTTCGGCACCCAGGTAACGCACGAGCGCTATCCCGGCAACGGCGCCGAATATCTTTCCGAAGACGAGGGTCAGTATCTGGCTCAAAACATTGACTGAAAGTATTTTTGCGTTGCTGATGTTGTTATCCTTTCATGTCCTGCATTATGCGGGACAGTTGCACGCCTGCCATAAAACAAACAGCGTGTAAAACCACAAATACGGCAAAATATGAAAATAACGGCTGAACATTTGACCATGATATGAACATATATTAAGTTAAAACATGGCAACATGCAACATCAAAATCCGGGGGGACTCTTATTTCAAAAGGGTTTAGTGTGCATACTGTCCGGGAACCAAACTGCGAAATTAGGTGTGGAAACCGGCCGGTAAAATTGATATACTCTAATCCAAAGATTTTTGTTTTAAATATATGGGTAAATTAAGGAGAGTAAATGCGGGTTTCCGTGATAATACCTGCCTATAACGAGGAAAAATTCATAGAGAAATGTTTGATATCAATAAAAAACCAGTCGTTTAAGGATATTGAAATAATAGTTGTTGATGACGGTTCAACCGACAAAACTGTTGAAATTGCGGAAAAATCGCTGACAGAGTCATACTGCAGGACCACCTGGGATGCGGAAAAGCGAGGAACATAGGGGCAAAATCCGCGGCAGGTGAAATACTTGTCTTTATTGACGCGGACATGTACCTGGATGAGGAATGTATAGGGATGCTCATAGGGCCAATTATAAGGGGCGAACACAAAGGAACGTGCGTTATCGATGAAATGGTGGCAAACAAGGAAAATAAATGGTCTATTCTATGGTCGATTGCCCATAACCTCCCGTATGACAGGAGGATGCCGGCCGGAATAGAGTATATGAACACGTTCAGGGCAATAAGGAGGGATGATTTCCTGTCATCAGAGGGTTATTATGAGGACCGCTGTATCGGTCAGGATAAAATAGCGGACAGGGTTGGTTTCAACGCTTTCGCTGTAAAAGGCGCCGTTATTTACCATTACAACACCGATACTTTCTCAAGGTGCATGAAGGACGCGGAGAAATTTGGCAAGGGGTCGGTTCATACGTTCAAAAACGCGCGGGCCCTGGTTTTTATTGCAAAATATTCCGTTTTCAGGTCACTGCCCGTGGGTATCATAAAGGCCGTAAGGCACGGCAGGCCCGGTTTTGTATTTTTTAAAATTGCCCTTGATTTCATGATACTAAAAGGTTTTATAAAAGGTAAATTTACCAAAGAAGCCATGGAATAAAACAGGCTTCCATGAAACTCACGGATAAAGGCGCTGTTGTGGCGTTAATCTCCAATCTGAGGTTATTTACGAAAAAAAGCATCGTCAGGATGTTTGAGGAGTACGGGGACTCGGTCAAAAAAATCGAAGGCATAAACGGGGTGAAGTCGTTGAAATTCCGCATTTTGAACCTGCTGTTGTTCGGTTTCCTGAAGGAAACATCATTTTTGCAGTTCGCGGTGTGCGCACGGCCGGCAGGGACCGTAAAAAAATGAGGCTGTATTCCGTAAACATAGCGGTTCTAAACTACAACGGCAGGCAGCTTCTTGACGAATGTATGCCGTCCATACTGGAGGCCACGGCCGCCTATCCGGGGAGATGCACTGTCACCGTGATAGACAACAAGAGCACGGACGGGAGCGTTGAATTTTTGAAAAAGAAATTCGGGAAAAAAATATCCGTTTTTTCGGCTTCGGAAAACCGGGTACTTATTTCATACAATGAATACGTTAAAACCGTCGTGGAAGAGATAGTGATAATACTGGATAACGACATGAAACTCGACCGCGGGTTTGTGCTCCCCCTGATACGCTATTTTGAGCGGCCGGATACATTTTTTGTCTCGCCAAAGCACCTCTCATTTGACGGTAAGGAATACCAGGGCGGCAAGAACAAAATAGTGGAAAAGCCGGGGTTTATCAGCGCCGGGCCATTTTACAGGGGGTATGAACGCGAAACAGACATATCATCACGCAACCTGTTCACGGGCAACGGCGCTTTCAGGGCAAGCATATTCAACGAACTCGGCGGGTTTGACCCGCTTTTTCTACCGGGTGGGATGGAAGATACTGACATCTGCGTGCGGGCATGGAAAGCGGGCTATTGCGGCTATTATGAGCCCAAAAGCGCGCTTTATCACAAAGGCAGCGCCACGTTCAAAAAGGAATTCAGCAATTTCAGGAGATTTGTGAACAATTACAGGAACAGTTTCCTGTTTGCGTGGAAAAATATATCAGGCATGGAAACCGCAAAAAACCTCCTGCTTTTACCTTTTACGTTCCTGGTTTTCCTGCTGACTTTCAGGTACCTGCATATAGCGGGACTGTGCAGCGCCGTATCCGGCGCCCGCATGATAAAAAAACAGGATAAACGGTCCATAAAAAGGAGTTTTACGGAGGTAAAGAAAATAACCTCAAAAAAAACTTACCTGCCGGTTTTTGATCCAAAAAAAATAACCGGGGAACTTTCGATAGTCATACCGGCATATAACAGGAAAAAGGACCTGCTTGCACTGCTTGATTCGCTTTTAAAACAGAAATATGACAGGGAAAAAGTCGAGATAATAGTATCCGATGACGGTTCGACGGACGGGACGGGGGACGCGCTAAAACCGCTGATGAAGAGGCATAAGGAACTGAAATATGTATATCAGAAAAATGCGGGGCCGTCCGCGGCGAGGAACAACGGCATCAGGGTGGCCGCCGGCAGGATAATAGGGCTGCTTGACAGCGATGTGATTGCGGATAAAAACCTCATAAGGTCGGTGTTGTCGGAGTTCTCCGGGAAAATTGACGTTCTGGAAGGAACCACACTTTCGTTTGAAAGGGATATAAAAAATACGGCCTTTACCCACAGTGTCCAGAATAAAACGGGCGGCAGGTGGATAACATGCAATCTTTTTATCCTGAATGAAAAGATACACGGGGTTGGAGGGTTTGACGAGGAGTTCCGCCACCCCATACGCGAAGATACGGCGCTCGGATTTTCGCTGCTCGAATCCGGGGCCGTATCAAAATTCTCCAAAAAAGTGGTCGTATACCATCCGGTATACCGGTCGGATTATAAAATGCTTTTTAAACTGGCGTTTTACGGGATATACGAGCCTATGCTTATCAGAAAATACCCGGGGTATTATTTTAAATACCTTAACTGGATTGACAGCTGGTTTTTTCCTTCATATTATTCCGGCTATTATGCGATGCCTTTCTTTGTCATGGCGTGGCTTTTGACCGGCAGAACGGTCTTTGCGTATGCCGCAGCGGCTTTATACGCAGCCTCGTATGTAATCTCAGTCTACGCCGTGTTCAGGAATAAAAAAGTACTTTTGAGGGACATTTTGACCGTGGGATTTCATTACATCTACATACCGTACCTGAGGCTGTACTGGATAATAGTTGGGATTTTTAAGTTTTAAAAGATGCCTCCCGGTGCGAAAAATGCGTATAACAAAGTGTGTATATGACAGCAACGCCGAGGATGTTACCGGGGACCGGGTCTTTAACATAAAGATAATGCCGGGGGAGAATGTTATCAGGATCAGGCACGCTATCAATAAATTTAACGACACTATAAGCATTGAAGGGATATGAAGGAAATATAAAAGGCAAAAGGGAAACGGGTAAAAAACCGCGGAAAAACCCGCCGCCCGTAAAGTCAAGCAAAAAAAAATATATTTTTCTCCGCTTTGTCAAAACATGTTGACATTTTATCTCCAAGTATTAAAATCTATATAGTTAGTTTTACATAACAAACATAACCGCAAAAAATATAAAGTCTTTGCAGTGAGGGGTGTTGCGATGGCAGCAGACATAAAACTTTCTCCGGCGATGGAAGATTACATAGAAACCATAATGCTTCTGGAAAATTCAAACAAGGTTGCGAGGGTCTCCGACATAGGCAGGCAGCTTTCCGTGAGAAAAGCCTCAGTTGTGGCGGCGGTCTCATACCTGCAGAAGAACGGCCTCATAAAACACGAGCGGTACGGTTTTATAACGCTCACCGACCAGGGTAAGGTGATAGCCGATAAAATATACCGCAAACATACCTCCATAAAAGAATTTCTGACCGACGTGTTGAAGGTCCCGGAGGAACGCGCGAAAGATGAGGCCTGTTGCATGGAACACTCACTCTCGGATGAATCCGTTGACAAACTGATAGTATTTTTAAAAACGCAGAAACCGATGCAGCCAAAGCCCGTAAAAAAAGGGAAGAAAGCATAACCGGATGAAAGCCCTATTTGTATCGCACAGTTCGGTTTTATCCTATCACCAGCAGAAACTGGAACTCCTCGCGAAAAACCACGATATGGAAGTTCACCTGGCCATGCCGGCGTCCTGGCCTGAAGGCGGACATACAGTCGCCGCCCAAACAAAAAGCACCCTGATAAAATACCACACAGGGAAAACATTTACAGTCAGGGGATTGCAGCATTTCTATGCCGATGCCGGGAATATCCTGGACGCGGCAAGGCCGGACATAATACAAATCGAGGAAGAACCCTACAGTCTGGCATGCGGTCAGTTCATTTTTGAGGCAAAAAAGCGGTCAATCCCCGCCATATTTTTTACATGGGAGAACATCGACCGCAGGTATAACCATATTTATACATTTCTGGACCGTTACAGCATAAAAAACTGCGCCGCGGCCGTTGCGGGAAACGCCGAGGGGGCGCGGATACTAAAAAAAAAGCGGCCCAAAATGGAGATTGTTATCATACCGCAGTACGGGATTAATGCGGAGGATTTTGTACAAAAAGCGTCCGTCAATACGGAAGGACGCCTCAAAGTCGCGTACGCGGGAAGGCTGACGCCTGAAAAGGGGATAGAGAGCCTGATAGACGCCGTGGCAGGGTGCGGGAACATGAGCCTCACCATAGCCGGCACGGGCAGCGCGGCGTATACCGCGGCGCTACAGGCAAAAGCCGCGGAAGAAATGGACGCCGGCACGGTAACGTTTGCGGGTTTCCTCGACAGGGACGGGATTAATGACCTGTACAATGAATGCGACGTGCTGGTACTGCCGTCGCTTACGACGCCGAAATGGAAGGAGCAGTTCGGCCGAGTGCTGGTCGAGGCAATGGCATGCGGGACAGCGGTCATCGGTTCGGATTCCGGTGAGATAAAAAACGTGATAGATGGCGCTGGGCTGGTATTTAGGGAGAATGACATTGACGACCTGATGCAGAAACTGCGCATGCTGGACCGCGACCGGGAACTGCTAAAAACATTAAGCACGGCAGGAATAAAAAGAAGCGCTGATTTTACAAATATAAAAATAGCATCTTCGCTGGCTGAACTTTTTGGCAGGGTGCTGAAAAAGGCGGGAGCAAATGGATAGAAAAAAGACAGGCAAAGTACTCGCAGTGTCCGCAACCGCCGCCGGTGTGATGTTCATATGGCCGGTTTCCGGAGCGCAAGCGTACCTGGACCCGGGCACGGGCAGTTTCATCATACAGGCGGGGATTGCGGCGGCGGCGGGCTGTATCCTGGCGATAAAGATATTCTGGAAAAAAATACAGGATTTTTTTGGCGGGATGTTTGGCGGCAGAAAGAGCAAGAAAAAATGAAAAAGGCCATATTAGTGCCGGCTGTCCTGATGGCGGCCGTGCTCCCTGTTTTTGCGGAAGGACCGGTTCCTGTTTCGCCCGTTGCGGTTGACTGCAACTCTGCCATAAAAAACGCGCTGCAGAATTCCCCTGATATAAAAACTGCAAAATATTACGTTAATCAGGCAAAAATCCAAGTGATGATAACATCCGGTGTTATGTTCGACCCCGTGCTGCGCGTCAAAGGTGAATTTAACAGAAATTATCATGGTGTGCCCGACCGGCAGGATTATCAGTATTACGGCACATCCATAGAAGCGCCTCTGCCTATCGGTGCGTCCCTGGGACTTTCCGGAACGTTTAACCGTTCGGATTATACGCTTTCCGGCGAAAATTATAATGATACGGGGGTCAGGCTGTATTACACGCAACAACTGTTAAAAGGTCTGATAGGGCAGCCGTCGCTGAACTCCGTGGCCGCCGCGCAGTACAGGTTCATGGCGGCAAAGGAATTACTGCGGGGAACTGTGCTGGAAAAGGCAGCTGATATAAAAAAAAGGATGGTTTACCTGTGGCTCTGCGCAAACAGGGCCGAGTCGGACAGGCAATTTGTGCTGTATGCCTCCAAAATAGAGCAGGCCGGCGGCACAGCGCTTGCCTCTGCGGAAGAGGCGTCCAGAAAAGCCGAATTGGAATTATCACAGGCACGCCTGGCAGAGGCGCGCGAGGCGTTTTTTGCCTCCGCAGGTTTTGCGCCCGCAGAGTGGCGGGGCCTGGAGGCTGTTTACGGCGGGATAACGGAAAGCGCGCAGGCGCCGGTCGCCATCTCCGCGGAGCTGGAGGAAACGCTCGCAGCCCTGCAAAGCCCTGCGGCTTACGACAGGATAATCGTGGATATCGAAAAGATATCGGCACAGACAGAGTCCACTGAAGCCTTTCCCGAACTGAGCCTGACGCTCAGCATGGGTTTGAGCAGTATGGAATGCGGTTCCGGGGCAGGAGAGGCTTTTTCATCGATGTTCGAGGCCAACGCAAAAGATTACCGCGTCGGCCTGTACTTCGGGACGCGGATTCCGAACAATTACGGGAGGGGCATGTCGGAATACTCGCAGGAGAGCCTGAAGGCCGCGAAGGAGAGGTACAATTCGCAGTTAATAAATCAGAGGCTCAGAGTCAGGTCCGCGGCGAGAAACCTGGATATTGCCATAAAAAGAAAGGTCCTGACATCGCAGGCAAGGGAAGGCTTTGAAAAAAGGCTGTCGCAGGCCGCGTCATCGGGCGCCACAGAAATAGCAATAGCCCAGAGAGACCTGCATGAAGCCGGGGCAAAAGAACTCAATGCGCAGTACGAACAGGCCGTGGCCGCTTTTGAGTGGGATATGATAAACGGGAAATATGAACGGATATACAGCGGGTTCCTAAAGGACTCTGCCTTTTAATTAATAATGAAAGACATAAAGCGCGAAAAAACAAAACCGGGATCTGCCAGGTTTTGTTTTTGTTAATTATTGATTGTTTTTAAACAGCAGCAGCGGCAGTTTATTTGTATATGGTCGACCTTATTATGATTTCAACCCTTCTGTTTATCTGTCTGCCTTCGGGCGTGGAGTTGTCCGCTATAGGCATCGAGTCTCCCAGACCCTCGGTTTTTATCCTCTTTTTGTCATACTCCAGCAGGTTTATCATGAAAAATTTTACGGCCTCGGCGCGCGCTTTTGAAAGTTCCTCGTTATTTTTGTACTTTATCCCGAGCGGCTGCCGGTTATCGGTATGACCCTGTACTATTATCTCTGATTCGGGGTTCTGGTCCAGGATAGATTTCATGTGTTTTAATATGGAATAGGCCGATATCTTGACATCCGCCTCGCCGATATCAAATATGGCGTCGGACGCAAAGGTAAGCTTTATCTCCCTTAACAGGACGACCAACGCCAGCGGGTTTATCCGGGAATGGTTACCCACGGTGTCCCAGGTGTGGAGCGAACAGTAATAGACCTCCCCGGTCCGGACGTACTGGTTGTTCACGCCTCTGCCGTCCCATATATAGGAAAGCGGCGGGTCTCCCGCGCCGGATTCCACGGCAAAGACTTTTCTGTTATAATCCCATATAACAAATTGCCACTTCGCGATCCTGTTGCGGTCTGCTGCAAAGAACGTGAAGGTGGCGGGTATGATGAGCGCGTCCTGCCGGCCGGGTTTTAAAAGTTTAGGGTCAGCGTCAAGTCTCATCTCCGGGGGTGTGTTGTCAATCTCTATGTTGACCATGTTGGAATCGGATATGCCGGTGTCGTATTCGACGGACACGGAGGCACGATAAACGCCGTCAGGCAGTGTACTGAACCCGTCCGCGGAGCCGTTCCATGGTATCTGTTTCGCGTTTTTGTCCGTGACAGGTACAAAACCCAGCAGTTTTTTGCCGTCGTGCGAATAGATGTTGAGCTTCATTGATTTTATTTTTTCAGCCATCCTGACTGACGGTAAAAAAGTTGCCGTGTCCAGGACACGGTCGTTATTTGGCGAGAATACGGCGGGGGTGACCTTTAGTTTTACCGGAGGCGTTCCCCAGGAATAAAGCAGGGATATCCTGTGCGTATTGCCCAGTTCGTCGTATTTTACGAAACCGTAATCAAGCTCCCATCCGGACCAGCGCACGCCCGCTCCCACGGTGAACTGGTTGAAAGCACCCAGTTTATATCCGGCACGCAGAGCCGCCATATCGAGGATCCAGTACTCGGCACCGAGTGAGTAGAGAGGGTCGTAGTCGGGGTGTATGACGGCCTGCGCCGATACGAGGACCGTGCCGTTAAAGAGTTTCATCTGTTCGGACATGCCAAATTTCCACAGCACTGGCGAGTCAAAATCGGTGCGGTCGAGTTTTAATGAGGAACCGAGGTTCGAAACAACCCCTCCGAGGCGCATATAACTGCCGTTGAACACCGCTTTGTAGATGAGGCCCATGTCCGCAGTTATGTTGAACCCGGAAAAAGAGTCGATATTTTCGGACATGAGCTTGAAAGTCGCGCCAACCGAGAAATTGTCGTTCACGTCCCGGGAATATCCCAATATGACGGAATAGTCATAAGGAGAGAATGTCTCGTTGAATTGCGAATAGTCAACCGCGGCAAGGTCAACCGGGTCATAAGACGCGAGTGCTTCTGTGCGGGTCAGCTCATCCACCTGAAACCATGCAATGGCTGCGCCTATTTTTCCCTTGTCGTTTATGGGGGACGGGGTAACCAGGGACAAAAACTCGTAATTTATTCCCTGGAACCAGGAGATATGCGTCATCTGAACCTCGTAACCGATGGAGGATGAAATGCCTGCGGGGTTGTAGTAAAGGCCGTATGTGCCGTCGGAGACAGCGGTGAAAGCCTCGCCCATACCCACTGCACGGGCAAACGGGGGTATTTTAATAAAGTTGGAAGAAGTGGTCCCGACAAGTTCTGTGCCAGCAAATGCCACGGAAGTAAATAAAAATAGAAGAGACGCTACAATATACTTTTTCAAAGCCCACCCGATTTTATCCATGAAATTATTATAAAATAAAGCCATTTTTTAGGCAAGGCATATAAATATTCAATAATACTGTATGAAATACACAATATTGGACATGGAAACCGCTGTTTTTGTTCATAATAGTTGACTTTATTACAAATTGGTTATAAAATGATATGCATTGATATTTCTTTATGGCAGGTTCGAAAGTCAAAAAGAACAAGGGTGGTGAGGGAATGCAGGATGATTTTTCGAAATTAAGGTCAACGCTGCAGAAAGTTGACTTTTTTTATTCCTTGAGTTTTCCTCAACTTGATGAACTCATAAAAGTCCTGAAGAAAAAAAATGTAAAACAAGGCGAGACCATAATCACGCAGGGAGATATCGGGGATAAGTTCTATCTCATTGCTTCAGGAGAGGTTTCGGTCAATATAAAAAAAGGCATAGGCGGCTCCAAAAAAGCGGCAACCCTGCACGACGGGGATTTTTTCGGGGAAACAGCTTTGATATCCGACATGCCCAGAAACGCCACTATCATAGCCGAAGAACCCACGGAACTTTTTGTATTGTACAAAAAGGATTTCAGGAAGATACTCATGGCAAACCCTAAAATAAACCATATAATCCAGGGCGCGCTTCTTCAAAGAAAAAACAGATAGTCCTTTAAATCAAATAATAAAACCCTGCGAGGGTTTCTTTTTTAGTTTCTGTATGGAAAGGTGTTTTGCACAGGAAAACAGGGCAAAAAATGTGACTAAACTTCGGGACCCGGGTATTTAGCCGCGGTTATAGAGAAAAGGAGAATTAGATATGGCAGAACAGGTAAAAGAAGGAGAAGGTTTTGATAAGGTATTTGAGGGAATAGATCCGGCGTTAAAAGAGAGCGTAAGGCAGGCAATAGAGTTTTTTGGAAAAGAAAAATCGGAGAACGGCAACAAGATTGAGGACGTTGTAAAAGTGAACAAACTGCGCAACGCGTACAACTCGCTGGTTACCACCATCATCAATGAAAAATTGAACTCGCTGAATAAATTCCAGGAACTGTTCCTGTGCACCGGCGCCATAGGCGACACGGTGGACTGCGGCGGCAACAAAGTGGTCCTGATGGACCCCGCAGTTTACGCGAAACTGTTTGAGGAATTCTGGAATTTTCCGGAAGAGGATTCCATATCGGACAAGATATTCTGGGTAACGAAAAAAATGAAGGCCATAGCCGAAGGCAAACTGGAGTTAATAGACACATCCGGCAAGAAAAAATCAAAAAAAGCCGATGAAAAAATAGACCCTAAAAAGCTCAAGGCCGCGCTTGAGTGGAAAAAGAATGACGCCCTGAAAATCGCATCCAACATGATCAGGACGCTGGGTTCCTATCTGGACAAGATAATCCAGATAGACGCGGTAAAGCTGAAAAACCTCAAACTCAACTATGACGGATTGAACACATACATGAACATATTGAACAAAGGGGCGAAACTAACCCCGGAGGAAAAAAAGATGAAGGATGCGCTGGCAGCCCGCACCGACATGATGGCAAAAGTTCTGGCTGACATGACAAAACTGTACGCCGAGGCATTCACACGCTCGGCGGAAACAATAGACCAGTTAAAGGAAAAAATCGACGAGGTAAAGCAGAAAGAGATAGAGATATCAAAGGCCGCGACCGCTGTCATGGTGGAAGCCAACTCCGCCGTGGATAATTTCACCGCCGAACATACGGACCTCCTGAAAAGGGACATTTCGATAATAAACTCCTTCATGGTATCGGCAGCGGAAAAATCATCAAACAGGGTGCCATACTCGGGCGCGAGGATACTTTTAAACTCGCAGATACCTGATCTGGAAAGGGCAAACGATTCATATTTCTGCACGCCAAAAAACGTGGCGGATTCGCTAAAAAAAATACTCTCCATCCATACGAACGCATTCCCCAGGGACGAGGACGGCAACTACATGATACCGCCGATTATCATCGAACCCATCAGAAATTACGTGGACTTCCTCGAGGACAGGTTCATAATGGGGTTTGTCTCCGGCGAACCGGGAAAAAAAGGCGCGAAGGTATCCTTTTCGCCAATTGATTTCCAGGTGATGAAGGCCATAGGGATGTACCTCGCCAAGGACCCGATATACGATTACCGCGGCGAGATAAACGAAGGCACTTTCATGGGCGACTACACCGGCAAGATAGAAAAGACAGCCCAGGTAAAATGGACGGGCCAGGACAAGAAAATGAACATGGTCATCTCGTCGGAACTGGTTGATGCGGCCTCGCGAGACGACGCGGTCGCCAACTATATCGACTTTACATTTAATGTGCTGAACGGCCTCACGCCGCCGCCGAAAATGTCAAAACGCCGTATAAACATATTGCTGCGTTACGCCACCATTTACTCGATTGAAAACAACGTAAAATTGCTCCTGCAGTACGTGGCGCAGAGCGAACCAATCGAGGTCCGCGATACCATAATGAAGTTCACCAACCGCAGTGCGGATGCCGGCAGGGAAATGGTAAAAAAGATAGTAAAGGAAGACGCGGCAGTGCAAAGGGTTCTGGGCAACAACCCGGACATGGTGTGCGCGAAGATATTCGTTTAAAACTCTAATTAACAATAAGGACAAAAGGCGCGGTGAAAACCGCGCTTTTTTTTTTAATTACGGCGTCCCGGATTCCATGAAGAGCAGCATCCTCTGGGATCCGGTGGCACCGTTTTCATTCACACCCGGGTCCTGAATGGACGGGCTTGTGCGGTCAGGACTGCCACGGCCCGGGCCGTCCATGGAGCGCAGTTCATACCGAGCCTGCAGCAGCTGCGGGTTCAGGTACAGGGTTTTGTTATAATACACAAAGGCTTCACGTGTCTTACCTGCCCTCTGGAGGCACACCGCACTGTTAAACAGTGCGTCGGCGCTGTAAGGGAAAATATCAAGTAAGCGGCGGTAAACGACAATAGCGTCCTCATACCGGCCCGCCGCGGCAAGAAATCCAGCGTATGAGCGTAAAACGTCAAAATTATCGTTTTCCAGCGCACAGGACTTCCTGTAGTACTTTTCTGAAAGCTCAACGGGGGCGCTGCCGGAAAGGGCGGCTTTATAATAAAAATCCGCCGCAAAAGCGTTTGGTTTAACAGCCGCAAAAAATACGACCACAGGCGTGAGAAGGACCGCGGCGGTTACTAAATTAGAAGGTATTTTATGCCTTTTTCCGTTATTCTCATCGCGGGAAGCCAGTCCGGCTGCCGCAAAAAAGAGCGGGGCGGAAGGGAATGAAAAGAGGGGGAAATTAAAAAAGGATTCTATCATATAAAATATAATGACGCTGAAATAGCATACACGTTCAGTGTAACCCTTCCCTGTTTTTATTGACCTGACAAATCCGCGGGAAAAGGGTATCGAAAAGATGAACAGCAGCAGAAGCAAGAGTCCTGCGGCCCCGGTATCGCACGCCGTTTGAAGGTAATCGTTATGCAGGTAAGAGGTAGACGAAAAAACACATCCGCCGCCCGTGGAGAGAATCCCGGCCTGTGCGGATTGGAAATGCTTTTTTATGCATCCCGGGCCGCACCCGGATAGGGGCGATTCGGAAAAGATACGGGCGCCGGTTAGCGCAAAACACGCCCGCCTGGAAACGTCGGCGGACGAAGGCGCGGCGGCCAAACGGAACCTATCCGCGGTTGAACGTAGTTCATTGTTGAATGACGGGACAAGACAGAACAGGCAAAACAGAGCGGATGAGGCTATAACAAGCGTTATTGCGCCCCTCAAGAACCCGGCGCTTACGGGACGCACATACAGCAGGATGGTAAAAACAGCGGCCGCTCCGGTCAGGGCGACAATTGGACCGCGAGAGGAAGAGATTATCATTGCGGGGATTGCTAGTATGACCGCCGCGGCCGGAAGCAGGATCAGGCGCGGGCGGGCCGCGGCAGCCGCAATGGAATAAAACACTGCAGCTCCCGTGAATTCGGCAAAGAAGATAGGGTTGCCGAACAGAGACCCGGGCCTTTTTATGTGCAGAAAAAAGAATTGATAAAATTCGCAGATAAAGGCCGCCAGGGCGCAAATGCTGAACAAAAACAGCAGGCTTTCATGCTTTTCACGGACACCCCGGACAGCGAAAAAAAACAGGGGGGAAAAGTAGGTAA
>JAJFUW010000129.1 GCA_021372235.1 Spirochaetia bacterium | reverse complement strand
GAAATACGTGATCAAGGGCAAAAAGGCAGAGTGGTGGCAGGCCAGGTTCAAAACTGAACCGTAGGGACTGTTTTAATACAGAAACCCGGGACTTCATATTTTAAAGGAATAGGAGTATTTATGGTTGAAACGTTGCTTTTTTATGTTTTCGCGGCGGCAATTGTTTTTACGGCCGTCATGATGGTGCTGTCGCCAAATATTTTCCACAGCGCCATCTATCTGGCTCTGTGCCTTTTTGGCGTGGCTGCCATTTTCGCCATGCTGGGGTCGTTTTTTCTGGCGGGCCTGCAGGTACTCATATACATAGGCGCGGTCGTCGTGCTTACCATATTTGTGATAAGCCTGACGCGGCAGGTGAGCGGTGAATCGGACGCACAAATGGGAAACATATTGCCGGCTTTTTTGACCGCGGGCTTGTCCACAACGCTCATCATACTGGCTGTGCTAAAAACAGACTGGAACACCATGGCCGGCGAGTCGGTGGCGGCGCTCGAAAAAACCAACAACGTAACGCTTCTCGGCAACCAGCTCATCAGCTCCTTTGTACTGCCGTTTGAGGTGATATCCGTCCTGTTGCTGGCGGCGCTCATCGGCGCGGTTGTTATAGTATCAAAGGACGCGGGAGAGAACAAATGACAATAACCCTGACGCATTACGTTGTCCTGTCCGCCGTGCTTTTCGGCATCGGCGTCTTTGGCGCGCTCACCCGGCGCAACGCCATCGGCATCATGATGTCCATCGAACTTATTTTCAACGCGGCCAACATCAACATGGTGGCTTTCTCCAGGTTTATAACGCCGGAAACAGCGGCAGGGGAGTTGTTCACCATGTTCATAATAGCGGTCGCGGCCGCGGAATCCGTACTGGGACTGGCAATCATACTGGCTATTTACCGCAAGAGGCAGGTGTTAAACGCGGACCAGATGGACCTCATGAAATGGTAGACTGCAACAAAAGACCTTAACAACAATTAATAATGAATAATAAATGAAATTACACGGAGGTTTTTGGTTTGGATAACATGATTATAACTGGGATGCTGGCCGCGGTTATGCCGCTTTTGGGGTTTCTCATAATACAGGCTTTCACAAAAAAACACCACATGCTATCCGCGTATGTTTCCATCGCCATGATAGCGGCGTCTTTTACCATGGCAGTGCTGATACTCCTGGGACAGCTGAAAACACCCGGCATGCACAACTACAGCCTGCCATGGATGCACATAGGTTCCGTTGAAATGAACATCGGCTTCATGATAAACCAGTTAACGTCCGTCATGCTCGTAATCGTCACATTTGTATCGATGCTCGTGCAGATATATTCCATAGGCTACATGCACGGCGACGACGGGTTCTCCAAATTTTTCTCCTTCATCTCGCTTTTTTCATTCTCGATGCTCGGCGTCGTGGTCTCGAACAACCTCATGCAGATATACATATTCTGGGAACTTGTCGGGTTGTGTTCCTACCTGCTTATAGGTTTCTGGTACACAAAACCCGAGGCGTCCGATGCGGCCAAAAAAGCGTTTGTCGTGAACAGGGTGGGGGATTTTGGTTTCCTGCTCGGGATAATATTCCTCTCCACAAAGGCCGGCACATTTGATTTCATCGCGGTTGAGGAGTACGTAAAGTCGGGCGCGATAGACCCGAACTACCTGACGGTAATCGTCCTGCTTTTATTCTGCGGCGCACTCGGCAAATCAGCCCAGTTTCCTATGCACGTATGGCTGCCCGATGCCATGGAGGGCCCCACGCCCGTATCCGCCCTCATCCACGCTGCAACCATGGTTGCGGCCGGTGTATTCATGGTGGCGAGGCTGTTCGGCATATTTGTCCTGTCGCCGGGAGCCATGCTTGTCGTGGCATACATTGGCGGTTTTACGGCCATATTCGCGGCCTCGATTGCGCTCACCCAGGACGACATAAAAAGGGTGCTGGCCTATTCGACTGTGTCACAGCTGGGATATATGGTCATGGCGCTGGGCGTCGGCGGTTATACGGCGGGCATGTTCCACCTGACCACTCACGCATTCTTCAAGGCATTGCTATTTTTGGGCGCGGGCTCTGTCATACACGGGGTACACACCAACAACATCTGGGACATGGGCGGGCTGCATAAAAAAATGCCCGTCACTTCCGTAACTTTTTTGATAGCTGCGCTGGCCATATCGGGCATATTCCCGCTGGCGGGTTTCTGGTCAAAAGACGAGATACTGGTGGCCACGCGCGAAGCGGGCATGCCTCTGCTGTATTACACCGCACTCATCACGGCCTTTATGACGGCATTCTACATGTTCAGACTTTATATAGTGACATTCCTTGGAAAGGAAAAAGGGGAAGCGTCGCGGCGCGCGCATGAATCGCCGCTTAACATGACGGTCCCGCTCATGATACTCGCGTTAATGTCGGTAGTGGCGGGATTTGCGGGAGTGCCCGGGCAGGAGAATTCGATATACAATTGGCTTTATCACGGCGAGCATCCGCATGAAACACATTTCAACATGCCTGTAGCCATAACATCAACGGTTGTGGCCGTGACGGGCATACTGTTGGCATTTGCGGTCTACTTCTTTAACTGGATAAAGGCGGAGAACCTGAAAAAAGCATCGGGCCCGCTGTACGCGCTCTCAAAAAACAAATTTTATATTGATGAGATATACCTGTTCCTTATCAAGCGGTGCTTTTTTACCATCGCCGAGGCTGTCAAATGGTTTGACAAACAGGTGGTTGACGGTGTTGTTAACATGGCGGCATTCGTGATGAGATGGTCGGGCAGGGCCCTCCGGAACACAATGACAGGACGGGTACAGGATTACGCACTTGTTATCTTTGGCGGCGCGGTTGCGGCGATAGTGGCCTTTGCCATTTATAACCCGGCGGCCCTGCAGCTTTTAGGAGGCAGATAATGCAGCAATTCCTGGCGTCCATGCTGTCACAGATACCGATTTTGACCATCATATATATTATGCCGCTTATAGCGGTCATACTGCTTTTTTTGATACCGGGAAAGAACCAAAAAGCCATCAGGATTGTATCGCTTGTGTTCTCTTCCATTTCCTTCGTACTATCCATATTACTGTTTTTTGCCTACGACTGGAACGCGGGCGGGTTCCAGTTTGTGGAGAGGTTTGATTGGATACCGTCCATCGGGGTCAACTACTTCATGGCAGTGACCGGTACGAATGTTGTGCTTGTCCTGTTGACGGGCATCATAATAACGGCCGGCGTGCTGGCCTCTTGGAGCCTTGATACCAGGCCAAAGGAGTTTTTTATACTGCTCCTCTTACTCGTGACCGGCGTATTCGGCGTATTCATGGCGTATAACCTGTTTTTGTTCTTTTTGTTCTACGAGATTGCGGTAATCCCGATGTATTTGCTCATAGGTATATGGGGGACGGGGCCAAAGGAATACTCTGCCATGAAACTCACGCTGTATCTCATGGCGGGAAGCGCGCTCATAATATCCGGCATACTGGGGCTGTTCTTCGGTTCCGGGCTTTCGACCTTTGATTTTGACAGGCTCCTGACCGTCAACTACGACATAACTTTTCAAAAGATATTTTTCCCTATACTATTCACCGGGTTCGGCATACTTGCGGCATTGTGGCCGTTCCACACATGGTCTCCTGACGGCCATGCTTCCGCGCCAACCGCGGTCTCCATGCTGCATGCGGGTGTGCTGATGAAACTGGGCGCTTATGGCTGCCTGTTTGTGGCCGTGTGGCTGTTGCCCGAGGGGGCAAAATTTTGGGCTCCAACGATTGCGGTCCTGACGCTGGTCAACATTATCTATGGTGCAATCGGCGCGGTCGCACAGAAAGACCTGAAATACATAGTGGCATACTCATCCGTATCTCACATGGGAATAGTGCTGCTCGGCATCACGGCCGGCAACTCGGTGGCGTATTCCGGAGCCGTCCTGCAGATGTTCTCGCACGGCGTCATGACCGGGCTTTTCTTCGCGCTTGTGGGCATGACCTATGGCAGGACTCACACCAGGTATATATATGACATGGGAGGCCTGGCCAAACGGATGCCGGCGCTGGCCGCGTTCTTTGTCCTGACAGGGCTTTGTTCACTGGGCCTGCCGGCGCTGTCCGGATTTGTGGCGGAGATAACGGTTTTCATCGGAGCGTTCAGAACCTACCCGGTGCTGACCGTGATTGCAATCGCAGGTATTATAATCACGGCATTCTACGTCCTGCGCATGATACAGATAGTTTTCTTTGGCAAATTGGACGAACATTATAAGGACCTGACCGACGCAAACCCCGTGGAGTTCACGGCGCTGGCCATATTGATGTTCTTTATCGTTGCGGTGGGGGTCTGGCCGTTCCTCATGATGAAGGTCATCCATTCGTCAGTGCTGCCTATAGCGGCAAGAATGGGAGGAATGTAAAGTGAACCTGAAACTTTTATCCGACGAACTGATGCTCACAGGCATAATCACAGCCGTACTTTTGCTCGATTTCATTATAAAAGATAAAAAGCAGATAATAGCATATACGTTCCTCGCGCTTATCGCGGGGTTGACGCTGTTTATAGGCCTGCACAGGCAGCAGGGTGTTGTTTTAAACGGTTCCTTTATATATGACGGAATTTCCTGGTTCTCAAAATTGATCATAATG
This sequence comes from Spirochaetia bacterium, assembly GCA_021372235.1. Taxonomy (GTDB): domain Bacteria; phylum Oederibacteriota; class PGYV01; order PGYV01; family Palsa-1178; genus JAJFUW01. The sequence goes on along the minus strand of JAJFUW010000129.1, from coordinate 8,674 downwards.
CTCGGCGCGGTGCTCGCCACCGTGATGTCCCTGGAGACGATAAAGGTCAAACCGAAATATACAGGGGCCTATTACGCGCTCATGGGGACATCGGCCCTGGGTATGATGTTTTTGGTATCGTCAAAGGAACTGGTGACGCTCTATGTGGCGCTTGAACTGGCGACCATCAGCCTGATAGTTCTGTCGGCAATGCACAAACACGACGACCTCTCGCTGGAAGCGGGCATGAAATACCTGCTCCTGGGAGCGCTCTCTTCGGGCATACTGCTCTACGGGTTGAGCCTTGTTTACGCATCGGCAAAAACAACTTACCTGGACCGGATTATGGCAGTGGTATCATCGGGCGCTGCCGGCCCGGCTTTCATACTGGGCATAATACTTGTACTGCTCGGCGTGGGGTTCAAACTTTCGATGGTCCCAATGCACGTCTGGACGCCCGATGTCTATCAGGGCGCACCGACGCCTGTTGCGGCATACATATCGGTAGCCTCAAAAGCCGCGGGATTCATATTTGCCATCAGGCTGTTCCAGTACACTTTCCTCAAACTTGATTATGTCTGGGTGCCGATACTTATGGTTTTGGCTGTGCTCACCATGATGATAGGGAACCTGGTCGCGATATCGCAGAAAAATTTAAAAAGGCTGCTTGCGTATTCAACCATATCCCAGGCCGGTTACATACTGGTAGGTTTTGTGGGAGCTTCGGTCATAGGCATCAGTTCTGTCTTGTTCTACCTTTTCGCATACACGCTGACAAACATTCTCGCTTTCACAGTACTTGCCGTTGTGGCAAAAAACACCGGTTCCGACGAGCTTGCCGATTACTCCGGACTTGCCCGCAGGGAACCGTTCCTCGCGGTCTCGCTGATGCTTGCGCTGTTGTCGCTGGCTGGCATACCGCCGCTGGCAGGTTTTGTCGGCAAGTTCTACCTGTTTTACGCGGCAATGGAAAAGGGCTACGTCTGGCTGGTAATCATAGCGGCGCTTAACTCAACGCTGTCATTGTATTATTATCTGTTGGTCCTGAGGCAGATGTACATCTATGACAGCGCCGTTGAAATGCCGAAAATGAAAATACCCGTATCACTGCGTATATTGATAATAGTGTGCATAATCGCGATACTTGCGGTCGGCATAATGCCGGGGTGGTTTATAGACACAACAACCGAGATAGCCCAAAATATGTTCACATATACAAAATAGGATTTTTTCAGCGGAAAAACACTATTTTGTATATACTTACGTAAACACTTAAACAGAAATACATGAAAATAATTAAGTCTATGACAATCCAACAAATTATTGTTATCATGCGTTATGGAATATTATGAAGCATTATTACGCCACGTACTGTCGTTTCTTTGCGTATAATACATCAAAACACCATAATAAGTTATTAGTTTGACTTGTTATGCCTGTAGGGTGTATTATTAAAAAAACGGAAAAATGTTTTTTTAAATATTTCATTTTTTATGGAATGTGTAATTGACCGAACCAAAGAAGGAAAAACTTGACGAACTCCTGAAAAATGGTTTTGAACCTACGGGTAAGTAATACAACGTAGCGGCCGGGTTAAACAAAGGAAAAAAATACCCGGTCTTCGCGCAAAAAGGCGACATCGCGGCCCTTGTCTATAATGATGAAGACAACAGGGTGGAGATGGCCTGCAAGTTGTTGTTCCCGTATGAAGGTAAGCCCCAGGAGTCCGGGCAGGAAAAAGGAAAAAGAGTTCAGAACTGACATCCCAAAAAGGAGCAGTGCGGGAGTGAGAAGTTTTAACTTTAAAAAATTAAATCTTCAATTATATCTGCCGTATTGTTTTTTGCGGCGGTCTTTTCTGTGTTCGCTGTCGTCGGCGGCATCACGCTCACCACTGTGCCCGACGCTTCGCTTTTGCCCGGATCGGTGAACAACCTTGTGCTGCGTTTGGGATTAAATGAGATTAAATGATAATGAAACAGGCGACACACTTACATATAGGGAAATCACAAATTCAGGCACCGCGGACGAAACAACCGATATTTCTGCCATAAAACTGTGGTATCAGCCTGCCGGCGGAGTTTTTGACGCGGCAACAGCGGTTTATGTCGGGGTCCTGCCAAAAACCGGGCTGAGGACATGGGCGGCAACGTTTAACAATCCGGTGTGAGCGGGGAGCGAATTATATGTAACCGCTGACATCTCCGCGTCACCTTCAAACAATTCTACCATCATCATGCAGGTCGCCAAGAAAAACATGACATTTTTAAGCGGCGTAACTGTCCCGCCGGCTGCAAAAACCAACGGAGGCACACAGACAATAACAAATATGGCAAAACTATACCTCTCCGGGCAGAACATGATGCCTCCGGCGGTGAACGCGGGACAGGCGGATGTGGACGCTTTGCGGATCGGCTTCCGCAATTCTTCCTCAACTACAGACATGACCGTAACCGGATTGAACCTCACTGTCTTTAATTACGAGGGAACGGTGAATGCAAACCGGACGCTCACACGCATTGTCATAAGCGACGGAGCCGTCACTTATGCATCCGCGACAACCATGCCGGCCTCGTCATCGATCGCCATACCTTTTTCAACAAACCTGACGGTACCGTACGGCGGGGCGGTAAAGAACGTGGATGTTTTTATCTCTGTGACACCTGCTATAAATACCTATGATGTTGGCATCAGCCTTTCGCACGCAGCGGATGTGACGACCCTTGCGGGTAACACGGTGGACGCCTATGGCGGGTATTATTTTCCGTCAACTTCAAACAGGGCAATCATAACAAGCCCTGTCAGTTCGGTAAATGTTTCGGCGGTAAGCCTCATGCCTGTTTCTGTCACGGCAGGACAGGCCGGGATAAAAACCATGCTCTTTACCTTTACTCATCCGTTGTCAGTTACGACCTACGCTGACTGCGTCATAAAAGGCGTAACGCTGACCTGTTCGTCGACCCCGTCAAAAGGCATGAGTTTTCTGTTCTCAAAATTAGAGGCGGGCGACGGCGTTTCGGTATACGGTTCAGCCGTCTCTTTCCAGAATCAGTCCACTGTATGGATACCTTTTACAAATCCGCTCACCATTACCGCGGGTACCTATAAGAGCGTGACATTGACCGCGGATATTCTGTCATCCGTAACAGTCACGGGATTTAATCTCACCGTGGATGCGGCGGGGAACATAGCCGCAATCGACGGCAGCGACAGCCACGATTTGACCGTCAGCGGGGCGTTTCCCATGGCAGGCAATCAGGCTGTTGTCCAGGCCGTGCCGACGGGCTTAAACGCAGCTCATGTTAACAAGATGCCGGCCACCGCTGTCCGCGGCCAGCAGTTTGTTTACGCACAGGATATCATATTTACCCACACTGATGCCGCAGGCACAGCCGCGATTTCTGTCCGAGGTCTGACCCTGACAGTTGAAAACGAACTCGGCGGAGGCATTGTTCCGTCATCCGTGTTGTCAAAAATAACCATTCTGGACGGATCAAACAATACCGTGGTGTCATATTCCGCCATACCATCCTCGGGTACAAAAGTATATATTGATTTTACGGAGCCGGTAACGGTAACACCGTCCGCCTCGGCCGTGCTGAAGGTATACGCGCACATGCCTGTTGATGGCACTCTGCAGGCAGGGTAAGTTTGAAGAGGCATCTGACGAGGTGGAGAGAGCCCTGGCCCGGGCAAAGGATTTCGGGGATGCGCTCGAACTTAAAAAGACTATCAATGGAAAACTGCTCGCCGTATATTATGACATGGAGCTCTCTGCCTGCGGAAGGTATGACTGCTATGCGGCAGGGCAGCGCTTGAGGACTTCAGAAATGCCCATGCCATCGACAGCGGTTATAAGCAGGCCGGAGACTATACAAACAGGATAAATGAGAAAATGGAGATGAAGAGCGGAGCGAGGGAACATTTTACAAAGGGCGTCGAACTGTATGTCAACAGGCAATATGACGACGCGCTTGACGAATTGAAAAAAGCCCTCGCCACAGAACCGGGAAATACGGTGATAAATATCTATATTTCAAAAGCCAACGCACAACTGAAAAAAGCAAGCGGTGCGAGCAACCTGACCGATGAGCAGGCCGAAAAAGTAAAAAAATTATACCTGGCCGGTCTCAAACAATACATGTCCGGGGACCTGAAGGGTGCGCCGGCACCGTGGAAAGAGGCGACAGCCATCAATCCCGGTGATATCAAGGTGTTAAAGCAGATTGAAAAGGCGCAGGCGGAGTTAACGGAACTACAGAAAAGCGGAATCAGGTACAGGCAGGGTTTCCCGGTAAAACAAAAAAACATCAATAAAACGGGAGACATAAGGTGGAAAAATGAAAAAAATATTCATAATGGATATGCTGGCGGATGAAAAATACCTGCTTACTATCAGGAACTTTTTTACCGAGTCCGTGAAGGGCAGCGGCATTCCGCTGCCTGTGGACGATGTGGATTACCTGGAACTCGCCGTAAATGAGTTTTGTGAGAATATAATCCGCTACGGGTACAGGGGCAGATACAACGGCAGGATACTGTTAAAAGTCGCGGTGGAATCCGACCGCATAAGCGTCATTATTATAGACCGCGGGGAGCCGCACAACATACTCGAATTTGACCCTGCCTCGCACGAAACGCTGGTTGAAAAAGGGGTGCAGGGCAAGCTCGGCATCAAAATGATCAAGACCGTATGCGACCGCATATACTATAAGCGGTTAAAGGGCAAGAACAAGACCATGCTGGTCAAGATAGCGGGCAAAAAGCAGGCCGACAAAAAAGAGTGAATCGTAACGGGATGTTTTTGTTTTACAATTGCTGCAATATATACTATAATTTGTTATGGATAAAATTGGAGAGGAACGTCAATTGATAAAGTATGACCTGAAAGGGACATTCCGGGTCAATATGTCCGAACGCGAGATAATATTTGTCATGGCCGTCCCTGCGGTACTTTCGATCATGATAGCCCTGTTGATGATATTTATCGCGGGGGGGGTTGACCTGCAGAAAATCGTCATCACAACGTTCGGAGCAGTTGTAATCGGCATCAGTTCCGGGGCCGGGCTTGTATACATAATGGACTCCATTTTGACGCGTCTCTCGGAAAAAGCAGTGGAACTGGTTGCGGGAAAAACCGCCGAAAAAACCGGGATTGAGACAATTGATTCCGTGGCGGAAGCCGCGCGCCGTGTGGTGGAAGAGACTATAAGGGAAAAGGAACAATACGTGACGGGTATCGCCATCTCGCTGAACGAGATGACGGGGAGGATGGCGGAGATAAACAGCAACAACGAATCGCTGATAGGCGAAATGGCGCTTGCCAAAAAAGAGGTACAGGACAACGCCGAAAACATAAAAAAAGTTTCGACCATCATAAATAACGTGGCCGACGCGCTGAACGCGATGATAGACGATATCAAAAACATATCCGAACAGACAAAATCCGCGGTGACGATGGCAAAACAGGGAAGCAGGGCGACCGGCTCCGAGATTCAGGCCATAGGCAACATAAAAGACGCTGTCATCGAATCGGCCGGGGTCATCGAGCGCCTCCAGGTAACTTCAAAAGAGACAAAAAAAATGGTGGATACGGTCGCGGAGATAGCGAAAAAGACGAACCTGTTATCGCTGAATGCCGGTATTGAGGCGGCGCGCGCCGGAGAAGCGGGTAAAAGTTTTGCCGTGGTCGCACAGGAGATAAGGGAACTGGCGGAAGTGACAACGAAAGTCACGCAGGAGATGGGCTCGTTTTTGACGAACACCGAATCGCTGGCCCGCGAGGCTGTGGGCGTCATATCGGGCCAGTCAAAGATAGAAGAGGCCGTGAACGTGGTTTATTCGGCGAGCGACTCTTTCATGAACATAGTGTCTACGCTGTGCGAAATATCAAAAATGTTATCCTCGGTTTATGCTTCTGCCGAGGAGTATCGGGTGGATAATGAACTGCTGAAAATTATAGCGGTCAGGATAAGCGACAGGCTCAAGGCGCTGACGCAGAACATAGAAAATGTTTTCGGCAAGGTCAGGGAGACGATGAACATAGTGTCCGATGTGACCGGAGGGGCGGATAATTTCAATAAAACCGTAAAAAAATAAAGGGGGATAACCGATGCAAAATGGAGATTTATACATAGAACGCAGAAAGTTCAAAAGGGTGGAAAAGAAATGCAAGGTAAACTATAAGGTCATACGCGCAGAGGAAGAGACGCAGGAAATACGCAAAGCGGCGGTAAAATCCGCGGGTGAGTCCTATGACATAAGCCTGGGCGGGTTAAAGGTCGACGGAGGGGTAACGGGCAAGGTCGGCGATATAATCAGGCTCGAGATAATAATGGAAGGCAGGACGGACCCGATTACGACATTTGCCGAGATTAAATGGATCAAAGAGGATAAGGCTACGAACAGCAACTCATTCGGTCTGGAATTTCTAATACTAAAAGAGGCTGACCGCGATGCAATCGTGGGTATCACAGGATAGATATTTGTTGTACAAAATAGTGCGTCCTGACAGAAGTTTCGACCGCTTTAACGGTACATGGCATAATTTTTTGCACGGATTGGGGTCAAAACATCCGAACCAACAAAATCCAATAAAATAAAGCCTTTATTGCCGTAAACTGTGTCTGTTTTCCGTTGACACATACCACTGATTTTGATAACATATAAAAACAATCAAGAGGAAAAAGCCTTTTAAAATAAAGATAATTTTACAGTTTTAACCGGGGGCCCTGTTAAAGATTTATTTCTATTTTTAATATTGATAAAGGAGCATTTTGATGAAAAGCAGAATTTTAATATTGACTGCGGTTTCATTTTTGGCGGCGTTTATGGCCGGTTGTTTTGGCGGCCAGCCCGAGGAGTCGGCCTCCATTGACATCAACGTTACGGAGGACGTCAAAGAGCTTGAAACAATGCAAAAACAGATAAACCGACAGTCGCAAAACCTGCAGAAAATGCAGCAGGAACTGAAAGCAAAAAAAGCTTCAGGCGGGACAGCCGCCGCCGGAGATGTACAGAAACTTGAAAAGCAGATAGAGGAACAGCAAAAGGTCATAGTGCAGGCCTCTCAAAAGGTCAGCGAGGTCAAGGCGGAAAAAGGAAAGTACGTATGGGCCATGTTCCGCGGGGTATCGAGCCATAATTTCTACAACGGTTACAACATAGCGCCCCCGCTCGATTTCAAATGGAAATACCGCAATATCGGCGGTTTTAAGGGCTCGCCGGTCATGGACGCGGAAAACATCTACGTCGGCGGCATGGACAACGCCATGCACGCAATCGACAAGGCAAGCGGTCAGGCATCGTGGAAAACTCCGGTGCAGGGTTTTGTGAGCTCGGCGCCCGCGCTCTACGGCGGCACGCTCTATTTCGGAACGGAAGGCGGCAACTTCTACGCGTTGAATGCGAAGGACGGAGCCGTGAAGTGGACCAAAAAAGTGGGGCCGGCAGTTTCGGGATCGTCTCCGGCCGTCATAGCAGGCAATGTCATATTTGGCGTGGCGGATAACGTGAACGCGTCCGAAGGGTGCGTGATGGCGCTGAACAGGGCGACGGGCGCGGTCGCGTGGAAAAAGCAGACAAATATGACCGTGCTTTCCTCGCCGTGCGTGGCTAACGGCCTCGTGTACATAGGCTGCGCTGACGGGAACCTGTACGCGCTGAACCCGGACAGCGGCACCCTGGCGTGGCAGTATACGGCGGACAAAGGCATCAACTCATCGCCGGCCGAGCAGGGCGGTACCCTCGTATTCGGTTCCGATAACAAAAAAATATACGGCGTTGATTCGCTGTCGGGCGCTGTCAAATGGGCTTTTACGGCAGAGGGCTGGATAACTGCCGGAGTGATAAAGGACGGGGCTTTTTTCACGGGTTCCAAGGATAAGAACGTTTATGCCATAGATTTATCGAGCGGCAAACTGCTCTGGAAAAAATTGACGGAGTACGCCGTACTCACCGTGCCCATGGCTATAAACGACACGCTCTACGTGGCCGCGGGCAAGGAACTGATGGCGCTCGACATAAAAAGCGGCGAAAAGAAATGGTCCACGGCCTACGACAGCAGGATAGAGTGCTCGCCGATAGCCGAGGACGGCATAGTATATTTTGGCGACACGAATTCCTCGTTCTACGCTCTGGAATCCGTGGCGAAATAGGGAGAAAACCATGGCAACCCGCAGGCAGGTTAAGTTTTCCCTGCAGTATAAGATAACAATACTCATCTATTCTCTGCTTATCATCTCGCTGGCCGCGATAGTCAGTTATTACATGGCCATGAACTGGTCCAATGGCAAAAAAGAGATGACCAACAGCGTCAAAAAAGTCACCAAAAACATGGGTGCGCTCTGGTCTGTGGCAAAACAGAACGGCGTTATCAACTGGAACGTATACAGGGACTACATGAACGGGTTTGTCCAGGTTGAAAAAAATGTTATAGCCATGGCGATAATAGATCCGTCCGGCAGGGTGCGCGCCTCGGCGATCAACGACGCGGTGGTAAAAAAATATTACAGGGATTTCAAGCCCGGGGCGGACAAGAACGAAACCGTAAAAATGCTGCTGGAACAGCAGCTCAAAGACGCGTACAAGGTGCAGGGTAATCTCCGCATAATAGACAGAGCCGAGGCTGAAAAGGCAAAAGCGGCAGCCGGGGGCGCGGCCGGAGGGTCAAAAGAAAAGGCGGCTGCGGCGGCAA
>JAJFUW010000127.1 GCA_021372235.1 Spirochaetia bacterium | reverse complement strand
GAGATGAAACTGAAGATCATGAGCTATAACGTTTATGCATGTAATGGCCGTGATGGGAAGACGAGCCCCGAACGTATTTCCAGGGTTATTGCCATGCACAATTCCGACATAATAGCACTGCAGGAGATTGATGTGAGCAATCATATGCATCAGGCAAAGACCGCAGCGGACCTTCTTCCCGCAAACTTTTATTATGGTTCAAATAGCATGCTTAAAACAGGCTCCCACGGAAATGTAATTCTCAGCAGATTTGCCATGAAACTCATAAAGAGAGGTTCGCGGCCCTGCCTGGTAAATACGGTTTACACGGGAAAAAACGGCGTTCTCCGGGTGGAAATTAAAGCGCATGGCAGAAAGATACAGGTATTCAACACGCAATTAAGTCCCTTTGCGCCTGAAGGCATGATGCAGGCAAAGTATCTGACCGGCAGAAAGTGGCCCGGCGCCCCGGGAGCCTCGGACCCGCTGATCATGTGTGGAGATTTTAACGCGCACAGTAATTCCGGAATATACGATTTTTTAAAAGAACACCTCACCGGCATACATTTTCAAGCTTCCGGCAAAAGGCGTCAGGAAGCAAATATGGATGGTTTTTCCCCGGGGCTCGTCGACCATATTTTTGTCGGTAAAGGCGTAAAGGCCGGTAATATAAAAAAAACGTTGACCGCACTTGAAAAGACGGCTTCGGACCATTTGCCGCTGATAGCGGGATTAATGGTGAAAAAACTGATTAAGTCATTGGCAGTTTCGCCTATTCCGGGGGCACAACAACAATTACCGTGACGGCTGTATCCTGCTGAAATAAGTCCATATAAAGCGGACAATCGTCATACACAATCCACGGCTGCGGGTGTATGCTTGTTTCACGGGGATTTATACATCCGCAAAAACAACTGCTCCGTTTATGACACAAAACGGGGGGATAATATGGCTGTAAAGGGTAAAAATACGGATACCGCTGAAATGTACATGGCTTACCGGGAAACATTGACACAACGGTCCGTCAGCGGTCCGGGTTTGTGCTGGTAGAAATGAGAGCGCCGGCGATCGGGCATCTTGCCGGAGCCCTGAATGGTTCCTGTCCGGAACGGGTGAGGCGGGAGGCTGTTATGGTTTTAGACGCAATAAACAATTTCGGAGTGTCAGATTCTCCGGTCATGGAAACGGATGATATTTTTCAGGATGCGGCGCGGGGTGCATAGTGTATTGACGGACAATATAGACCCGGAACTCAACGAACTGCCGCAGATACTGCTAAAAACTCCGGTAAGAAAGGCACAGCCTGAACAGGCCCGGCCGATGCGGGGGATATACCTTAAAAGGCGGATGTAAAACATTGAAATAAACGGCGAAGCGCCGTATTATCTTGAGAAGGAGTTATTGAAATGCTCAACAGCGCAAAAACTTTAAAGGGATACAGTCTTAAATGCATAGACGGTGAGACAGGCGAGGTCAATGAGTTCTATTTTGACGACAGGTCCTGGACCATACGCTACCTGGTGGCTTCAACAGGGACGGGTTCCCTGAAAAAAAAGGTGTTGATTTCGGAGTCCGCCCTGAGGGAGGTCACAAGGGAAGATAAAAACATATATGTGAAACTGTTAAAAAAGCAGGTTGAGGACGGGCCTCTACATGATACGGATAAACCCGCGAGCTGGAAATCCGAAGAGGCATATTACCGGTTCTTTGGCCGGCCGGTTTATTGGGGCGGGCCTTATATGTGGGGTGATCATCCTTTTTTGAAGAAAGAAACGGGAAAAGAGGAGGTGAATCCCGAAACTGAAAAATCATGGGACCCTCACCTGCGCGAAACAAAATATGTGACCGGCTACAGAATACATGCTAAAAACGGCGAAATAGGAAGAGTTGAAGATTTTATACTGGATGATGAGGCCTGGGCAATACGTTACCTGGTAATCAACACGGGAGAGTGGTTCGCGGATAAAAAGGTAATTGTGTCCCCCGGGTTGATAGAACGTGTGAGTTTTGAAGAACGAAAAGTATACCTGAATATTACCATTGAAAGCATAAAACTGGCTCCGGAATACACCCCGGAAACAACGCCTGTAAGGGACTATGAAGAAAGGCTGCACCTGCATTACAAAAGGCAGGGTTACTGGAGGGACGAAGGGGAAGCGCATGAGGGTTAAGCGGGCAGTACCACCCGACAGGCGGATAGTGGAAAACCGGGGATAATGCCGTCCTGATAAAATAGCGGCAGAAAAACAGCAACTAAAAAAATGGAGGAACAAATATGAGAAATTACAACTATGCGGCCGGTGGTATAGGAATCGGGAGTGTTATTGCAATAATCCTGGTGTGGCAGGTCCATCATTCCATATTGTGGTGCATTTTGGGAGCTTTCATGAGCTGGTTTTATGTTGTGTTCTATGTTTTAAGGTACTACTGGCATCTGATCTGAATATTTAAAAAAATCCAAATACAAAAGGAGCTTTATGCGTAAATTTTATCTTTTTACGGTAATCGCACTGGTTTTTGCCTGCCCTTCGTTTGCGGAGATCAGGATCGGCGTAAGCGGCGGATATTCCTATTCTTCACTGGACAGCCTGAATTCGTACTGGGAGACGATCAAGACCGACGCGGCAGCCTACACAACCACGTCAAACGCAGACTGGAAGGCGTATGGCAACGGGTTATTTGGGAATATTGACATCGGCGTGAATCTGAATACAAATATTCTGGCCGGGATAAGGACGGGCCTGCAGTATATATTCCCATCAACATATACCGGGTTCAGGCTTGTTAATGTCCCGCCGCCGAACTGGATGTATACGGAAACGTCGATCGACAATTATCTGATACCGATCATGGCGGGATTGAACATGTATTTGCCGCTGGGCAGTGAGTCTGTTGTAGCGGTAAATGTAGGCGCGTACGCGGGCTGGGGGCTTGCATACTGCGCGCAATCTACAAAATACAATGACAGCTCCGCGCTGCTGGCAATCTATGGCACAAACGGTTTTGTGGCCGATTTGACCGCGGCAATCGAATTCAGGCTCCTTAAGTTACTGTCGGTGAATTTAAACTGCGGCTACAGGTTTGCCAAAATGACAAATTTTAAGAACGTTGAGAGTGTGAGCGCCACGGTGCCCGGTTACGGGCTTTATATAATACCGTCAAATGATCCGTTCAACGATAACAGCGGAAAGCCGGTCGATGTGGATTTCTCGGGAATAAATATCGGAGCCGGAGTCAATTTAATGTTTTAAAAGCGGTAAAAACAGTCCTAAAAGAACTTGTTTGAATTCAGCGATAAGGAAAAACTCTCACTAAAAGTGTATTCATGAAGTTTTACGGCCTCGAAAGGAGCGGCCTGAAGAATAGTCGGACGCAGGCTCAGGGGGTCTGTGTCGTGAAAAGGCCGGCGGAATCGACAGGTTGCGTTGTTGAACTGGTGAAATCAATGACAAGCGGATTGAGGATAGCCAAACGGCACGGTAAAATGGACCCGGTTGAGCAGACGTCAGGCGTGCTGAAATAGGTCCACGAATTGCGGAATCAGGACATAACGCGCAAGAGTGTAATGAGGTATGATTATATCATCAACCAATGGAGGTTTAACATGGAAAAAATGAAAAACGCAACGGCCTCAGGAAAAGAACCGGCAAAAAAAAAGGAAGATCTGACAGGGATTATAAGCAGGACGGCATATGACCTGTTTATACAGAGCGGTTCAATGCACGGTAATGACAAGCGCGATTGGCTCAAAGCGGAAAAAATGGTACACGGTGATAACAAAAAATAGCGCGGAGGACCGCCGCTGATGTGCCTTTTCTGCGGTAACGAGTCTGACGTCCGGAGCGCAACCTGACTTTACCGGAGTGGAAACACTGAAAAGGACGCATAAACCGGCACAGTTTGTTTTAGCGCCCCCATGCCGGTTTTTTTCGCAATTCGGCACTTTGCGGAAGAAATCCTGTGGATGACGGTGGCGCAACGGAGTTACGCGGGACTGCAGACGGCGGGAACATACCGGTTAATTGTACCGGGCGGTGATGTAGAAATATACGACAACTATATTCTTATTGCCCGTGGAATGCAATAAGCGGTGAGTTCCAGGCATCCGGACTATTAAAAAGGAATCCGGGACAATTTCGGATGGGCAGCGCTTGTGTTGTACCTGACCCTGCGCTGTTTATTTCAGGCGTGAAACGTATGTATATCCACGGATAAGGATGTGCCGTATCAGTTGCGTTTTACATACAGTACCTGACGTCGGTATGGCATTTTTTACGGCCGTCATGAATTTTGTGGTTTCTTACATAATAAGGGATGAACGTAAACGGACGCTCCCTGAAGGTGTTAAAAGTATACAGGAGGAAAAAAATGACAACGATTGTTTTGGTCTGTGTGATAGCAACGGCGGCCGCCATAGTAACGGGAACAGTTTTTTTTATCATTACCATGGTACAGATAAAAAAGACCGCCAGGGAGTTTGAGGGTGTAGCCGCCATGCTTAACATGGCGGCACCGCTCGTTAATCTGACATTTTTGGGCAATGGTATGCTCGCAAAGATTACAAAAATAATAGGCGGATTTTTTGAAAAAAAAAGCGAAAGGAGGAAAATAAAATGAGCGGACAAAACGTAGGAGAAGTGATTTTGGCGCTGCTTTTAGGCACGGCGGTCGGAGCAGGTTTGGGACTGTTCTACGCAACGCAGCCGGGAAAAGAATCAAGAAAACGTGTGAAGGTTTTCATTGATGGAGTCGGCGAAAAGACGGGAGAACTGATGGAAGAAGGAAAGGAAACCATGGAAGAACTGGTACATCCTTCAAAAACAGCGGTAAAAAAGTAGGATAATTTTTTCAAACCTGTTTTAGGCGGAGGATTGATCTGCCTGAAACAGGGGTTTTTACAGGAAAAAAGCATCATGACAAACAAGGAAAAGGAAGTTTTAAAACACTAAAATGTAATTGTCGTTTTTTTCATATATATGTCTGCAAAATCCAAAATCGGAATTTTATTATACGCATTTATATAGGTTACACCGGCATATAGCGAAGGCTTTTTACCCGCACAAATAGCTTAAATTGCAGCCGCACTGCCGTCAAAACCGTCCCGCTGCAGCATTTTACTAAAACCCCATAATATAGCGGAACTGCATTTGCAATACGGGGGGTGCGTTTAGTTGCACTTTTTGTCTCCTGTCTCTCTTGTCTGACTGCCATAACCCGTGTTATAATAATGCGTATTCAAAACCGTACCACTCATAAGGAGTTTTTATCATGCCCAGGGCAGAAGGACGTTCGTACATGTTTGGGCCGGAATCGGCCATAGATACAAAGTGCCTGGAGACAATAGATTACACCGGCGGCAGGCAGTTAATTGAGTATAAGACAGGGGAATTCTCGGCGGTCTGCCCGTTTTCGGGACTGCCGGATATTGCCGCTGTCATAATCAGGTATATCCCGAAAGGCAAAATAGTAGAGTTAAAATCCCTGAAATATTACTTCATTTCCTTCCGCAACGTGGGCATATACCAGGAAAAAGCGACCGACAGAATATTCAAGGACATAAAAAAACTTTTAACGCCTTCCTATCTATACGTGGAGACGGTTTACAACACACGCGGCGGGATAGATGCGAAGTGCTGCATGGAGTATGGCAGGAAATAATTAACAATGAATAATTAATAATAACCGTTGGGTGGGCCATGAAAAGAACCTTAATAATAATGATGATTTCGACACTGCTCTCTTCTTGTTCACAGAAAATCCAGTCCATAGACGAACGCCTCCAGTCCGGCAAACCCGAACTAATACGTTCCGCGCTTACTGACGCACGGCGCACGGGCAACAGCGACTCCATGGCCGCAATCGCGATGCTGCTCAACAATAACGATTTCAAATCAGAGGCTGCGCTCACGCTTTCGACCCTAAAATCAGACACGGCCGATACGGTAGTGCTGGGCGGTATGGCGCCTCAGGCAGAGAACGACGGCAGGCTATACTATTTTTACCTCGTGAACAAAGAGCGGCTCCTGCGCAAAGATGCGGGAAATTTTATAAAAGCCAATGCTGATAAATTCACCCCGAATTCGCAGGTGCTGGCTTACATGATAATGGGAAAACCAAAAGAGGCTGTCGATGCCTATATAAAGGCTGATTTTGGGCAAAATATAACATTGAAACGGGAATTTGTCATATTCCTCGGCGAACAGAAATACGCTCCGGCTTACGGCCTGCTCGCGGATATGGCTGCAAAAGAGCCGGCGCTCAAAGCCCATGCAACATACGCGCGTAACTCCATAAAAAATCCCGGTAAAATAACCTGTGATAAGAAAGACAGGGTAATAACAAAGAACGATTACTGGGAAAAGGACGCGTACCCTGCTTTCCCGACCAAACCCGGCACATACAAGGCCTGGCACACGGCCAATCCGGACATCCTGGTCCATAATAAAAATGTCTATCTCTACTACCGCAGCGGCGATGGCACGGACAGGATAACGCTGGCCACCGCTCCGCTTGATTTTTTCAACGGCAGGAATTTCGACGACTACTCCGGCAACCCCATAATCGACGCCGGGCCATACATATTTGACGAAAAGGGCGTGCTGGACCCGGCAACCGTATATTTCAAGGATAAAGTTTACCTGTACTACAGCGCCATAGGCAACGGGCCTGACCGGGTCGGGCTCGCGGTATCTGATAATTTTTATAACTTCAAAAAGAAACAAAAGGCAATCCTCGTTGGCCGCGCGCCCGAAGTTGTGGAAAAAGACGGCATCATTTATCTTTACTATGTTGCCGGGAACCCTGAGGGCGGTTACTCTGTCTTTCTGGCAACCTCGACGGACGGGGTGATATTTGAAGGCTATGGCAACAGTCCGATTTTGTCCCCGTCGGACGACCCCTCGGCATGGGATGCCAAAACAGTGACGGTCCCGAGGATAATAGAGAACAACGGCGTCTATTACATGCTCTATGCGGGGGACAACAAATACCTCGACTATCCGCCATATTTTGGGATAGCTTTTTCAACGGACCTGATACACTGGACCAGGGGCTCCCAGAACCCCGTATTTTCCCGCGGCGTCAGGGGCTCATTTGACGACGGAGGTATATGGTACGGCCAGCTGTACGACCTGAATGGCAAATGGTTCATGTGGTACGAGGGCTGGGGCGGAGGTGATAGCCATGATAAGGAATACGGACCCGGCGGCCATTCGCAGATAGGGCTGGCCACAGGTGTTTTTAACATCGAAGAACTGCTTTAAATCAAGAATTAACAATTTATATCTATTGACGGCGGTTTGAGCCGGCAACTGCCGGCTGACCTGTCCGTAAGCGAAGGCACATGGTACACGCAGCAGCTTGACCTTTACGCGTACGAAGGGTATCCGGCGATATTCTGACTTGAATTTGTTTCACATGATGATTACGCCAACGATTACCGCGGGCGGTATGTCGATGACATCAGCGCCCTGTACCCGACGCCGATGCCTCCGCCGGCGACAAATGGATCGTATGTATCCCCCGGGACAGCGAACAAACACGCGTACATTGTTTATGCGCTCGCTGCTAACGCCGAGGTAAAGATAGCTATATAACGTGACAGGCGTATATGTGGAAGTTTCAGAGCAGTACGGCACTACGGGCCAGGCGAACAAGGCCGAGCTTGACCTGCCCGGGTTAACTTCGGGCACATACTATTACGTCATCAGGGTTGACTCCGGCGGGGCGATAGAAATAAAGAAAACCGCGAAATTCCCGGTGCTAAAGTGAGAACATGGAACCTGTTGTTACCATTCTATAACTTTACGTTCCTTATAAAAACTCCCGTTTTGTAGTTTCCCCGCATCTTCTGTTGCCAGCCATACCGGTGTGTCAATGCCCTGTTCGATTGATGTGGGGGCGTCCGGTCCACCCAGGTCGGTTTTTACCCAACCGGGGTCCACAGAAAAAACCATTATATTCGTGTCTTTGAGCTCGTTGGCAAGGTTCTTTGTCAGACTGTTCACGGCTGTTTTTGCTATCGAGTAAGACGGGAATGGGCCGCATTTATCCGGCGTGAGTTGTCCGAGTCCGGATGAAAAATTAATAATTCTTCCGGACGGGGATTTTTTTAACAGCGGTATCATGAACTTGCACATGAACAGGACGGAGAAAAAATCTATCTCCATTATTCTGCGCAGTATCTTTTCATCTATCGTCTCTATGGTCACATTGCCGGACTCGCCGTTTATTGCCGCACTGTTTATCAGGACGTCCAGGCATGTCAGCTCCCTTGAAAGCACCCTGCCAAGTTTTTCGACGTCAGACGTCTTTGCCATATCAGCCATCTTGAGGGTGACATCGAGGCCTTTGGCTTTGAACTCTTTCAGCGCGTTCTCGCCCTTTTTTCTGTTGCGGGCGGTGAATATGACTTTCGCGTCCATGGAAGCGAACTTTTCCACCATAGCTCTGCCCATGCCGCGGTTCCCGCCGGTTATCAGAACTGTTTTACCTTTTAAGTCCATAAAAAATCACCTCCGTATGAGTTGATAACATTATACCGCCTGTCTGCCGAAAAGAAAACTCAAAGGTGTATTTATAAGAGGCGCGGATTTAACGAGAAAATAAAACAGGGGTCGCGGCTACAAGGTCGGCTTGTTGATTAGAGGTGTTGTAAAAGCCGCCGTTGTGGCCGCAACCTTCATGGTCGCGGAAGTAAGGGTCAGGGAATTTGTTGAGCAATCCCTATAACAACGGGGAATTGACATAGATCAGTTGTTATGATATAATTCCGAAAGATACTAAATAACGTAACTTGGAGAATTATATGCGCTATATGGAACTGCAGGAAAAGTTCGGCAGCCAGGGACTTTTCAGCGTAAACGAGGTACGGGCGGTTGAGCCCGGATTCTACAGGCCCAGGCTGAATGAATGGCAGAAGAAGGGATACATCAGGAAGTTCATAAGGAATTACTATGTTTTTTCCTCTGCCGGGCCGGATGAACTGTTCCTTTTCGCGGCCGCCAACAGGGTGTATGCGCCTTCCTATATATCCATGCAAAGCGCCCTGGCGTACTATGGGCTTATACCGGACAGGCCTCTGTCGGTGTTATCAATAACATCAAGAAAGACGCAGACGTTTGAAACGGTGTTTGCAAGATTTGTTTACCGCAAGTGCGCGGTGAAGCGTTTCTGGGGTTATATCACGGCAGGCGCGCCGGGCAGGGAGTTTTTGGTGGCGGAACCGGCAAAAGCAATACTGGACCTGTTGTATCTCGAACCCTCGTTCAGGTCCGCTGAGGCAATTGCGGGGTTGCGGCTTGATATGAAGAGGATAAAGGCGGAGGGTATTGCGGCCGGGGTAAGGAAAGGGGCCGTTGCAATGGCAGATAAGGGAATAACCAATGCAATCAGGGAGGTTTTCGGATGATATCGATGGAATCGCTGCTGACAGCCTACCCGCCGCAGGTGCACGTGTTCAGGCGCAATATTCTGGCAGAGTACCTGCAGTGCAGGGTGCTCGCTTCCATATATGAATCGGGTTACGGCAGCAGGATGTGTTTCATGGGCGGTACGGCGATCAGGCTGTGCCATGGCAGCCTCAGGTTTTCTGAGGACCTGGATTTTGACAACCGGGGGCTGGATAACGGTGAGTTTAGGCGTCTGTCACAGGATGCGTCGAGAAGGCTCGCACTCGAAGGTTATGCCAATGAGGCGGATTTTTCCTTTAAGGGTGCGTTCAGGTGTTTTTTAAGGTTTAAAGGAATATATTTCAGGTATGGTCTATCCGGGCATGAAGATGAAAAGTTGATATTGCAGCTGGACGCAGAGCCGCAGGGTTTAAAATACGCTGTTGAGACAAAGGTCATAAACAGGTTCGGGGTGTTCGCACGGGTTATCGTACCGTCACCGGCGGTCCTGCTGTCGATGAAGATATCCGCACTTTTGGGCAGA
Source organism: Spirochaetia bacterium (assembly GCA_021372235.1). Classification (GTDB taxonomy): domain Bacteria; phylum Oederibacteriota; class PGYV01; order PGYV01; family Palsa-1178; genus JAJFUW01. The sequence continues at coordinate 1,593 of JAJFUW010000127.1, read as the reverse complement.
CGCAGGGAAAAAGGCAGAGATTTCTATGATGTAACGTTTCTGTCAGGAATCACGGCACCGGATTACGGATATTTAAAGGTGAAGTGCGGGATTAATGACGGGAAGGAATTGAAGCAGGCACTATATGAAAAAGTATCAAAGTTGAAGATGAAGGACGTGGCGGCTGATGTATCCCCGTTCCTGTTCACAAAAAGCGACGAACAGAGGGTGGCACATTTTGAAGATTTTATCGGCAGTATGAAAGTTTAGCGGCAAGGCCACTGCGAGTCAGAGTTACAAATTAGGTTAACGGCAGAGGGTAATTGCAGCCGAGACCTTCATGGTCGCGGAAGTAAAGAGCCCGAAGCGCGACCGCAGGGGGCGCGGCTACAAGGTCGGCTTGTTGATTAGAGTTGTTTTAAAATCCGCCGTTGTATCCGCAACCTTCATGGTCGCGGAAGTAAAAAGCCCGCAGCGCGACCGCAGCTTGTTGATTAGAGTTGTTTTAAAATCCGCCGTTGTATCCGCGACCTTCATGGTCGCGGAAGTAAAAAGCCCGCAGCGCGACCGCAGGGGGCGCGGCTACAACGGCGGGTTGCTGCAAGTATAATAATTATTCACGTCTTCGTACCTATTTGGGGTTTGTGATTATCCTACCACGGTATTATTTTCTTTTCCCTGTAAAACCCGCCGTTGACCAGCTCTTCTTTCGGCGCTGTTGCCAGCCATATTGGCGTTATTATCCCGTCCTCGATGGAAGCCGGTGCGGCAGGCCCGCTCATGTCGGTGCGGACCCAGCCCGGGTCTGTGGAAAACACCATGATATTTGTGTTTTTGAGTTCGTTTGTCAGGTTCTTGGTTATCGCATTAACTGCGGTTTTTGACATGGAATAGGAAGGGGAAGGGCCTTTTCTCGGTATTGTGAGTTCCGACAGCCCCGACGAGATGTTCACTATCCTGGCATCGTCGGATTTTTTCAGAAGGGGTATCATGTGCCTGCACATGGAAACCACGGAAAAGAAGTTGACCTCCATCGTATCACGCAGTTTCTTTTCATTTATTGTCTCTATTGTGACACTGTCGTCCTCAATCTTAATGCCGGCGTTATTGATGAGAATGTCGATGACCGGGTGGTTCTTTGTAACGAGCCGGCAAAGCCGTTCAACCTCGGAGGGCTTCTCCATATCGGCTGTGTATAGGGTAACATTGTAACCCTTTTCACGCAGTTCCTTCAAGGCCTGCGAGCCCTTATTCATATTACGCGCGGTGATGATGACGCCCGCACCCATGGACGCCAGTTTTTCCGCCATCGCACGGCCAAGCCCGCGGTTCGCCCCGGTTATAAGCGCGGTTTTGCCTTTTTGATTATTCACGAGACACCTCCGATTCCTTGCTCATATTATACATTCTTAATTATTAATTGTTAATTTGTTTTTTGGGTGATATACTACCCGGAATAAAAAAGCACAAATACGGAGGGAAAAAATGGGCGTAATGCCGGATAAATGGATAGTAAAGATGGCTAAAAAGGGGATGATAGAGCCCTTTGAATCCGGCCAGGTTGGCAAGGGAGTTATTTCTTTTGGCGTATCCTGCTACGGCTACGACATGAGG
>JAJFUW010000080.1 GCA_021372235.1 Spirochaetia bacterium | reverse complement strand
CGCACCTGCTGCTGCTGGATGAGCCGACAAACTATCTCGACATCATATCCATACGCTGGCTGACCAGGTTCCTGTGCGAACGTGAGAACGAACTCATGATAATCACCCATGACCGCGATTTCATGAATGCTGTCACCACTCACACAATGGCTATCCACAGGAAAAAGATAAAAAAACTCGAAGGCGACACCGTAAAACTTTTCAACCAGATAGCCGTTGAGGAGGAGATATACGAGCAGACCAGGATGCGCGAGGAAAAAATAAGGAAGGACGCGGAGGAGTTCATAAACCGGTTCCGCGCCCAGGCCACGCGCGCCTCCATGGTGCAGTCGCGCATAAAGGCTCTCGACAAGATGGACAAAAAAGAGGAGCTGGGAAAGATAGCGGAGCTCGGGTTCAAGTTCAACTACAAGGAATTTGAGGCAAAGATGCCGCTGAGAATCCAGAACCTCTCGTTCGGCTACACACCCGACAGGATGCTGATAAAGAATCTGACCATAGACGTGCACAAAGACGACCGTATCTGCGTTATCGGCAAGAACGGCAAGGGTAAGTCAACGCTGCTGCGTCTGCTGGCGGAAGAACTATCCCCTGTGACAGGGACGATCAAGGTGCATCCCGAATGTTCCCCGGGATATTTTGGGCAGACGAATATAGAACGCCTCGACAATTCGCTCACCATTGACAGGGAACTGGCAAAGGTGAGGCCGGACATGAAATACGGGGATATACGCAAGGTATGCGGGGCCATGATGTTCCCCGGGGACATGGCTTTAAAACAGATATCGGTCCTATCGGGAGGCGAAAAGAGCAGGGTGTCGCTCGGCAAGATACTTTTAAACCCGGCAAACCTGCTGCTGTTGGACGAACCAACAAACCACCTCGACATAGAATCGTGCGACTCGATGATAACGGCGCTGGATGTTTTCCCCGGAGCGGTCATCATAGTGACCCACAGTGAGATGTTTCTGCACCACCTTGCAAACAGGCTGATAGTATTCAATGACGACGAGGTCACGGTGTTTGAGGGCACCTACCAGGAGTTCCTTGAGAGGGTCGGATGGGGCGACGACGAAAAAAAGAGCAAAAAGGAAAAAAAGCCGCAGGCTGAAACTCCGAAGGAGAACGAGGCGGCTTTTGAAAGGGCCAAAGAGCACAAAGCCCTGCAGGCAAAGATAGCAAGGCTGGAAGAGGCGGTAGATGAAGCGGAGACGCACCAGAAATCCAGGACAGCTGACCTGGCAAAGGCGTATGAAAAGGGTGACATGAACCTGATAGACGAACTGCGAAAAAAAATAGCGGATGATAACAGGGAAATAGAGGAAAGTTACAAAAAACTGGACGAACTTGTGGCGGCCCTGGACAAAATGGGCAAGTAGGGGATGTTAAGACGCAGCTTGCTGCGTTTTTACAGGCGCGTAATTATGTTGTGCTTGATGTAAGAATTATCGTCCTGCTTTGGACAGCGCTCCCGCGCTGTCCAAAGGGCGGTGAAAAAACTACGGCCCTGCAGGTCCTGTCATTTTTTGTGGTTGCGCTTGGATGCGCGGCAAACCGTGCATCATGTAGTTGTGCGGAGTAATTCAGCATGAATTATACGTCATAACCAATCCGGGTTTAATAATACAACAACCACCGCAGGGAATCCCTCGCTCTCCGGGGACACTGCCGTCCGATTATGATTTTTGCACTGAAACCTTTATGGGCTCGTTTTTTTTGTGGAATTTTACGAGCCGTATTACTTTTGTCTCTTACCGGCAATATTTTTTTACTTGACTATAAGTATACATACTGTATACTTATAGTATACAGTTCCCGGCAAAAAAAATGGAGGGGTTTATGAGCGAACAGACGGCAGTTTTTTCAAA
>JAJFUW010000101.1 GCA_021372235.1 Spirochaetia bacterium | reverse complement strand
GCGTATTTGTATATGAAGGTGTCGGTGACGCCGAAGAACCCAAAACAATATTTACCGAGCCGGTAAACGTCCTGTTGAAAGTCACGTACAATTTTCTGTTTGTCGTGTCAAGTGACGTGAACATATCTGTGCCTTCAACCTGTGTAACGCCACCCACACTTAACTCGGGCGTGACGCTGCCGTTGAAATTGTTAAAAATGAATGTCTGGTTTTTCAGTTTGACCGCGCCGAGCGTGAGTGTAACATCGGCCGCATCAGCCGCGCAGTTCACTTCCCACGCGTGGTAGAGGTGGTTATACCCTGCCGGCTTCAGTGTGAACGCGGCAGAGTCATACAGGTTTATTTTACCGGACGTAACCACGGTACCCGTTGAAGCCGAAAGCGGGTTTATGAGTTCGTGTATGTCCGCCGACTCAGCTACAAGTTTTCTGACATTATCGTCTGTTTTTTTGCCGAGTTGTATCAGCAGAGTAAACCCGTTTGTGGGATATCCCTGCCAATACTTGCGCCATGTCCAGTCAGGGTACGTGCTTTTTGCCGTTGACCCGGATTCGGCCGCGGTTTCGCCGCCGGCAGCTCCGTACGGCATGCCCCATGTCATTTTATCCCCCACCCAATTCTGGAATCCGTTTGACTGATAATTGATTCCCCAGTTCGGCGGCATGGATGTGCCTGTGGCTCCTATGTTAACCGGTGCTGACAGATACCCGCCGGCAGCGGCCTGCTGTGTCAGGTCAAGTGTTGAAATATATCCAACCTCCCTGTCAGGAGAATTTTTCCACTGAAGAGTGTAAGGTATGTTCCTGCCCGCCGTATTATAGGTATATCCCGAAGAGAACGGCGACGAATCTTTTGTCCTGAATATCCAGCTTGCACCCGCATTGTCCGTTGCGCAGAACTCTATGCCGTCTATGCTCTCTGTCAGGGTATTAGCCGCGCCCGTTCCGGTCCAGTTTAACTCGCAGTATGGCGACCTGATGTCGTTGCCGTATGTACCGTAAGGTTTTGAGGAAAAATCGTAAGCAATCGAATCGACTATGTAGTCGTTGCCCGTCCTTATCATGTATATCCATTTAACCTTCCACGCGCCCAGCGCAGTATTTCCGTTGTCGCCGTACATGTCCATTTCGGTCTGGTAAATAACGTGGTTGGCCCCCTGGAAAATTATCGAAGTGGTGCCGTTAAAACCGTCCTGTTTTGAATTCGCCCATCCCCTGCCGGCGTAGCCTGTGGGCTGGTGATTTATCATGAAGCCCAAGCCGGACAGGTCTGAATACGTGTTGCTCTCATTGCAGGAAACCGGTGTGGTTCCGTCCATATAAGTCACCTGTGTAAAATACCCGCCTTTGAATCCCGAAGGATTGCCGTTAATTTTCACAATGCTGCCCGTCCTCTGATGACCCGAGGAATCTGTCCATGAAATCGTGTCGCAGGTATTACTGTTCACCGACGCAGAAGTATTGACGCTGATTGCGGCTGCAGCAACAAGGTTCCCAAATATGAGGACTATCACAACCGTCATCGCAATTATTTTGTTATTTCCCATAGTCTCAAACCTCCTTGTTTTTACTGATACGTTTCAAACCCTTTAAAAAATAAATCTGAAACGTTTCAGTTGATATAAATATACTCATTATCTTTAAAAATGTCAAGTTAATTTTGGTCGGTTTTTAGAGAAAAAATTTTTCTGCAGTATATATGGAGATTCCGTAAAAACTCAGGTATTTCTTATTACAAGTTTTGGTGTAAAAAACTCTCTCCCGCCCGAAAAGCCGTTATTCTTCAATGCCTTTTCAGCCGTTTCAAAAGCCCTTTTCCCCATTTCCCTCAGTGGTTGCTCAATTGATGTCATGTTCAGCGCATCGGCTACATCAAAATTGTCCGTTCCGATAACAGAAAATTGCCCCGGTATCTCTATATTATTATCGGAACAGTATTTTATGACGCCCTGAGCCGCAAAATCTCCGTTAGCGCAGTAAACCGAGTCCGCCCCTTTTTCCATGAACTCTCCTGCCGCCTTGCAGCCAAGCAACTTTAAGTCCTGCGGCAGGTACAGCGGGCTTTCGCAAATGAAGTTCTTACCGAGGCTAATCCCGTTCTTCTTCAGTTCGGTTTTAAAACCTCTCAGCCTTTCAGACTGCGAAAATGCGAATTCCGTGTTGCCGAGTATCAGCGCCGGCCTTTTCCTGCCTGTTCTCACAAAATGCGCCGCGGCAATGACGCCGCATGAATAATTGTCTATATTCAGGTCGCAGGTTGTTTTTTTTAAACCGCCGTCGATGTTTACAAGCGGTACTTTCGATTTTTTAAACTCGCCGATTATTTCATCGGTCAGCATTACGCCGATTACAATGACCGCGTCTGCGGTTTGTTCATACATAATCTTTCTCATCTCCTTGTGCACTTCCTGCCAGTCGTATTTCGCCGTATGAAGCACCATATCATAACCGCTCTCAAGCATGGCGTCTTCCATGCCACGCACAATATGCATCTCATAGAGTGAAAACAGTCCCGGCGTCACAACCGCTATATTGCCACTCCTGCCATTTACCAGGTTTCGCGCGCTGCGGCTGGGGTAATATCCCATTTCAGCCGCCTTTTTTTTCACTTTTTGCTTCATTTTCTCGCTTATGGTTTTATTGTCGCTCATGGCCATGGATACTGTTGAATAAGCCACGCCGAGGTTCCTTGCTATATCCTTGATCGTTACCCTTTTCATTTTCATCTCCTGAAACGTTTAAGATAAGCATATTTTACAGCATGAAAAATCATTTATCAAGAACTGTTTTTTAGGGATTCAGCAAGGCCGTTTGATTTATACCCGTTTTAATTATAAAACATTGCGTAAAACATAGAGTATTTCAAGGGGTGTTTATATGCAGCATCAATCCTGATAAGTTTGGATTGCCGGCTTTCTTGCTGAAAATGATAATGATTGGACATAAGGGCATATGAATATAACCAATAATTATATCCCCGTTTGGCGGATTCAAATATCCCTGACATTTTTGAAGGTCAGTGTTGCCGCGGAAAATAATGTATTTTTTCAATCCTCTATAATACATCCTCACAATGTGTGTTGAGATTTTTAACTGACCTGATCGCCGGTATTTCCATTTAAAGGCCGGGTTAGATTTTAAATATAACAAGCCCACCCACCCCACCCCCCCCAAAAAAAATTGACTAAATATCTCAAAAATTAAATGCCAAATAAATCTAATTAAAATAAAATGTTTTTATACATTGAAAAAACCTTTTAAAAATAGCAAAATATTGACAAAACAGGCCTTTATTTGTATACTATATTTAAGTGAATTATTTAAAGGTTTCCTTAAAAGGCGTAATGTGAAAAACGATGTTATTATAGCCTGTTGTAGATTGATATTTATATGAAATTGTATATTTTTTGTCAGGAAATACAATAAGTAAAAGAATATTAAGGAGACACGGAACGTGGGGAAAAAAATCCGCGTAAATGGAAACAGGGTAAAACAAGCAATTATGTTTTTAATGTTTGTTCTGCTTGTGCCTGCCTTGGTTTTCTCAACAGATTATTATGTTGATGCAGGCGGTGGTTCACCGCATTTTACCACGCTTGCGCTTGCATACGCGGCATGCGCTGCCAACGGAGATACAATACATATAAACAAAAATATTACGGAAAATTTAACGATTGCAAAAAATATCAATATTACATCCGATGTTGCCGGCACTGTTTGGGACGGCGCTGCGGATTCTAATCCCACGCTGCTTGCAAACGATAACAATACCGCATGGAACGTTACTGTAACAAACCTTACGATAAATCATTCCTATTCCGACGGAGGGTATACTGTTTCTGTAACGGGTAATAGTGGCGCAAACTTCACATTTATAAACTGCACCGTGAAACGCACATCAACCAGCACAACAAATAACGCGGTTTTTTATTGGGCAAACAACGCGAATAACAACGGCACGCTTACCTTAAAACAGTGCCTGGTGACCGGCAACAGTTCCGGATACGGTTTTAATATGCAGGCGGCAAACAGATCGAACATGGGTGTGCTTGAAAATTCGATAATTACCGGTTTCACGGGCAGTTCGTACGCTGCAATATTCGATAATAATACGAATGACGCCAATAATATAAAAATCACAAACTGTTCTATCGTTGGCAATTATATAGGCTACAAACACGGTTCTACGTGTGCAGGCGGCACCGGCGAAGTAATAAAAAATACGGTTTTTGCCGGAAATACCGATGATATTAGCGGGTATTGCTCGTCAGCCACAGGCCAGGTCCAGTATTGCGCTTTTGAATCCGAAAGCACAGGTTTTGGAACGGGCTGCCAGTATTCAATAAATGCCGCCAATGAATTTGTCAGTGACGGTTCCGATTGGCATATAAGTTCATCTTCCACGCAATTAAGAAATAAAGGCACAACGGGAACTTCTATTGACTATGAAGGCGTGACGAGGCCGCAGGAGGGCGTTACTGATATCGGTGCATATGAATATTCGGTCGGGATAAAAATCTCAAAATCGGCTGATGTGTCTTATGCGTATATCGGTGACACGATTGTTTTCTGCCTGTCGGTTACGAATACATCATCCAATGACATAACGACCGATGTTTGGGATACAATACCGGCCGCCACGAATTTTATTGAATGTGATAATGGCTGCACGGTATCGAGCAATATTGTCAACTGGTCCCTGACAATCGGTGCCGGACAATATGCAACCGTATGTTTTTCGGTCAAGGTTACGAGCTATCCATTCTTTATCAGGCGGGACGAGTTTTTCGCGCGTTTTGATGTGAAAGATTTAGAAACATCGGGAAAATATTATTTGTATCCTGCTTATGACCGGAAATACCGGATGGTGCAGATCGAACCACCGCCTAAAAAAAGTTTTTAACAGGCGTGTCAAGGATAAATTTGCTTGTTCTTATTTTATAAATATATCTTTATCCGCAATATTAAATGCCGCTGCCCTTATGGTATGTATGACGAGCGCCTTTGCTCAGTCAATACAGTCCACGGTGATATGATTGAATTGCGCGTATACTATAACATCAGGAGTGTTGCATTATTTGATTGAACTAATTTTCAATTTTAATGAATATTAAGTTTGCCTGCCATATCTCAGACAAAAATCATTTTATTATTATCAGACAGCCCGGTTTGGAATGTGCCTCGCGGCCCTGACTGTCGGAAGCCGATATCGCATAAAAATAGGTGCCGTTCGCCAGTTTGACAAGATACTTCCTGTCCACGGTGAACTCCACAATGCCGGCCGGCCAGGTGCCTGCTTCAAATGTGTTTATGAGACGGAACCCGACCGTAAATATCTTTACTTTTACTCCTGCCAGGTCCGCTCCCGTATGGAAGCTGATTTTCAGGTCATCTTTTCCGGGGTTATACGGGTGCGGGAAAACCCTGACATCCACGATCTCAAGAATACCTGACACCGGCATTTGAGTGGGAGTCGGCGTTGCGGTATTGCTTGCGCCTGTAAACGGGCCCGGCGTATTTGTTGTTATATGGGTTACGGTTTGCGTAAAAAACGGAGTAACCGTATTGCTTGATACTATAGGTGTTGTATTTGTTGCTGTTAGTGTTCGTGTCACCGTTACCGTATCCATGTGTGTTACGGTTTTACTGAGTGTTTCGACAACTGTCGGCGTAACAGTATCTGTTCCAGTTATGGTTTCCGTCTTTGTAATCGTCGGTGTGTTGGACACCGAACCTGTGGATAAAGGCGTCGGCAAAAAAGTTCCGTTTTCTGTAATTGTAGGTGTAGCGGTTCCGGTGAGCGTCCCGGTTCCTGTCACCGACTGTGTCACGGTGGACGAAGCAGTCCGCGTGAGAGTTGCGATTGGCGTGGAAGTTATGGTAATTGTCGGCGTAGCTGTCGCCGAATAAACCGGCAAATCCGTTGCTGTTGCGGATGGAGTGTATTCCGGTTGGGTCACCGCGACTTCATACCATACCGCATTGTATGACGGATCTATGGAAAAAGACGCGAAGCCCCCGCTGTTTACGACCGGTACCGCCGTGCCGCGGCCCCCTGTCGCATTCAGCGCCCATACCCGGGTATCGGCGTACGCACACGGAAGCGTAATTGCCGCGGGTATTCCCTCCACCATGGACGGCGATACGCCCCACAGGTCGCGCAAAGTAACGTTTGTGTTCATGGCAGGCGGGTAAGTAACCGGTGTGTTGGGGTAGGTGTAGAACTGTGCGCCGGTATTGTACTGACCGCCAAGTGCTGTCACAAGTATGTGCTGCGCAGATGCAAATGAATTACCGTCAAGAGCTGATACGGCAATTGAGGAAAAACCTGCCGCAAGCGTCGCTCCCGGCGTTATTGTCACACCCGACAGGTAATAAGTGCGTCCGGCCTGGAAACCATATACCATTTTCGTCATGGCCGTGTCCACTTTCACAAATCCGGCGGACGTATTTGACATGTCCCATGTTATCTGCCCCGTGTCGGACGTCATAACGTTGCCGGAAGTATTCGTGGTACCCGGTGCAATCGACCCTCCGGGCACGTTCTGGCCCTCGACCGCTATCCTTACCTTATGTATCAGCGTTGATTTTGTGTTTTCGCCTTCGGTCGCGGCGTCGACAAGCTGCCACGCCCATGTGTTAAGCAGCCGGCTTATTTCCTCCTCGGCGTTTATTGGCACCACTACGGTTTGCGCAGCCGGTGAAATGTCCCCGCGGTAAAACGCCAACGCGCACGGAATCATTGAAGCCATTTTCACCGGGTTCTGGTTTACGTCAAAATACCCGTCTATCCTTCCCGAGTTCCATAAGTCACTGCCGTTGTAATCAAAAGGAAATACCGCATCCCAGTCCTGCAGCGACCCGTAAGTTGAAAGGAAAAACATGGCCTCTGACTCGTAAGTATTAGGGCTCGGGTGGTTGTATTCCGTGACCAGGTGCGGCCTGTTTAATACCGCCTTTACGCCTATACCCGCTACTGTCGAGCCCTGCTGGTTGTTGACCATAGGATAATTCTCCACATACCAGTCGGTCGCGCTCCATGACGTTCCCGGAAATGATGGATGTTTCCAGTACGTATGCGTGTCTATTGCGTCCAGTCCGGCCTGCACGTTCGGAGTGGAGCAGCCTACTATCGTACCAAAAACTATTGCGTGCGCGCCCAGTGTATTTTTCACATAATCGCGCATGTCGAGCCAGTAGGCTGTCTCCGTTTCCTGCAGGAAGCGGAACCAGTCTTTTTTGGAATTATCGGTCCTGAGTATGGTCTCACCCTCCTGAAGAAAATTCCTTATGGTATTTGTATCCAGATCTTCCCCGGGGTAAAAACCAAGCGACCCGCCCTCGGCAAACGACACGCCCGTTATCCAGACCGTGCCGGTGGCCGACGCCAGTGCTGAAAAAGTCACCCGTGCGTTTGCTTCATTGGCGTTGACCATCGTGACATACGTATAGTGCTGCCAGGCCGTTGTCAGGTTCACGTTCACGGAGAATCCCAGATTTGCCCATGGCGAATTTGTCTGCATGATGTTCACATTCATTACCCGCGCCGTGTCCGCCTTTGCCCAGAACGACAGCGTGTACGCCCTGCCTGTCTGCACGTCAAGGTTGGTCTGTATGAATTGTACGTGCCAGGTGTTTGCGGGCTCCGCTGTCATTATGTTTATTCTGTAATCGTTCGGATAACCAGTTCCCGCACCTTCCGCGGTTACCGCTCCGGCAGCCGCAGCGGGTGCTATAACCTCCAGATGCCACTCGGAGCCCGGCCCCGTGCTGAAATTCCCGTTGATTATTTTTTCCGGACCATTTGGTGTTACTCCGCCTCCCCAGGCAGTAGAAAGTGCGGACTGCGTCCCGTATTTTGTTTTCAGCCACGCATTCCATTGTGTATTCAACAGACCCGAATAATAAGCCGGAAGCGCGTCAAGCTGCCGGCTCAAATATGCCTGGGTCAGTCCGTTCTCGTTATTTATCTCTATCAATGCGATTGACGGCTCGTTTATATAGGCGTTGCCCGTATAAGTGTTTACGTGGGTCAAAAGGTCGTACGCGTATTTCTTTTGCAACTGCCTTGTCTGCGGGTCAAAATATCCCAGGGCGTCCCGCACTTTCCAGTCGGTTATGAGGTTGATATCCGCCGGTAAATCGCTTCCCCGGTTGAACGGCCGCGATACCACGAGGTTGATGTCCGCGTAAACACCTTTTTGCTTGAGCGAGTAAATGAAATAATCCAGAAGGTCGAGTTTTGCCGGGTCTATGTCCCGATCAGGGTTTGTAGTGGTCCAGATGTCGTACATGTCCATGTGGTGCAGCCTTACTATATTGAAACCGAACTTGGCGAGCCTCGCCGCCACCTGCGTGGCGTTGGCTTTGGACGGAAAATTTGCTCCAAAAGCAGTATTTGTTCCCCAAAATTTTATCCTGCCGGAGTTTACTGCAAAATGACCCGCGGCAGTAACGGTTACATATCCTTCGAGATCTATATTCCTTGCAACTAAAGCGCTTAAATCGGTTGCGTTGCTCGTTGAATCATTCCACGGAAGGATTAGCGGAAACATGGGTGCCGCATTTACCGCAGCAGAAAGGCATATAAATATAAATATCCGGGTTAAAACTTTTTTCAATATTTTTTCTCCACAAAGTCACGATTTCACTTACATCCTATAAGTTATTACTCAGACTTTAATCCCCCCTCTTTCAGCATGTTCATTAATAAAATTATAACTCACTGAAAGTTACCGTCTCAATTTGTCAGCATTTCCTCGAGCGTTTCAGCCTCTTCCTCGCGCAGGCCTATGAATTTGACCCCGAACTGAAATTTGTCGGCGGCTTTTTTTACCCATCGTATCTCCGCCAGCACAATTAAAAGGTCGTTCTTGTTTTTCCCGAATATTTCGAGGCGAATAATATCGCCGACATCACCGACTGATTCACCCTCTATTTTTATCCCGCTCAGGCTGACATCACATGTTTTTCCGTTTTTTCTGACGGTTTCCATGGTTATTTTTTTTGGCATAAGTTTATAAAGTACCATGAATTCCTTCAAGACTCTCTTTTTTCCCCTTTTTTCGGAATAGAGTTTACCTTTTGTATCCATTTATACACCCGTTTAATTATTTAAATCATACAATATTATAATATCACAATTTCAAAAGTCAATATTAAATATTTTGACTTTTAGAAATCACGGTTATATAATTAATCATAAAAAAAAAGAGGTGTATATGTACACAAATAACAGGATATTGGCAGCGAAAAGTTCCGTCCCGGTCTATCTTTTGCCTAAAATGGCGAACAGACACGGCCTGATAGCCGGTGCGACGGGCACCGGTAAAACCGTAACGCTCAAGGTCCTCGCCGAATCATTCAGCGATATGGGCGTCCCCGTGTTCCTCGCCGACGTCAAAGGCGATCTGGCCGGCCTTGCGGTCGAGGGCACCCCAAATCCGAAACTGGATGAGAGGATAAAAAAACTCGGGATTGAAGGTTTTTCCTTCAAGTCATATCCGGTACGGTTCTGGGATTTGTTCGGCGAAAACGGACACCCCGTACGCACCACCATATCGGATATGGGTTCCCTCCTGCTCGGAAGGATGCTGGGGCTAAACGAGACCCAGGCAGGCGTCCTAAACATTGTATTCCGCGTGGCTGACGATAACGGCCTGCTCCTGCTCGACCTGAAGGACCTGCGGGCCATGATACAGTACGTTGGTGACCACGCAAAAGAACTCACCACTGATTATGGCAACGTTTCTTCACAGACCATAGGCACAATACTGCGCGGGCTTTTAACGCTCGAAGACCAGGGTGGCGCGCATTTTTTCGGCGAACCCGCCCTTGATATTTTCGACTGGATGCAGGCAACTTCCGCGGGTAAAGGATACGTGAACATACTCCACAGTACGAAACTTTACCTGACCCCGGTGCTATATTCCACTTTCCTGCTATGGATGCTCTCCGAGTTGTTTGAGGTCCTGCCTGAAGCCGGAGACCTTGACATGCCCAAAATGGTATTTTTCTTTGATGAAGCACACCTCCTGTTTGAGGATGCGCCAAAGGCCCTTCTGGACAAGATTGAGCAGGTTGTCCGCCTGATACGTTCAAAAGGCGTGGGTGTATATTTTGTCACACAAACCCCAGCGGATATCCCGCAGGATGTCCTCGGCCAGCTCGGAAACCGTGTTCAGCATGCACTCAGGGCTTTTACACCGGCTGACCGGAAATTCGTAAAGGCAGCCGCTCAGTCATTCCGTGCAAACCCCGCTTTTTCCACGGAGACGGCCATAACCGAGCTTGCCACCGGCGAAGCGCTGATATCATTCCTGGAAGCGGACGGAAAACCCGCCGTTGTGGAACGGGCTTTCGTGCTCCCGCCGCAGAGCTCTTTTTCCGCTATAGATGATGCCACCCGCAGCCGAATAATCGCGTCGTCAAACCTTGCCGGCAAATACGATCGTGTCGTTGACCGTGAATCAGCCTGCGAAATACTGACAAAAAAGGTCAAACAGGAACAGGACGCGGTACAGCAGGAACAGGAAAGGATATTGAAACAAAGAGAATTTGAAAAAAATGACAGAATGAACGCAAGACGGCCCCATGGCACCACCGCGCCGAGACCCGGTAAGTCCATGCTGGAGAAAGCCGCCGGTTCAGCTGTCACAACAATAGGTCGCGAGGTCGGCAGGCAACTCATACGCGGCATACTTGGCTCCCTGTCGAAAAGGTGATTGTTTCTGTTTAACAAGCCGCCCTGTAGCCGGCTCCCCGTCACTCCGGGGTTCTTTAATTTCCGCGACCATTGAGGTCTCGTTTTTCTGTTTATTTATATTTCTGTATTTCCAACGGAACGTACCACCTGATAAAATTGTACCCTATTCCTGCGGGGTCCACTGTTATACCGTGGAATCTCTTGTGGTACGCTGAAAGTGCCAGAGGCGTATACAGGAATGTATACGGGCAATCTGACGCTATCAAGGCATGCGCTTTTTTATACAGTACGGCCCTTTTATTTATGTCATATACGGACCTCGCTTCGTCCAGCAATGCGTCAACTTCGCTGTTTTTATAACCTATAAAATTAAACTCGCCTTCTTTTGTCTTTTCCGAACTCCAGATGTCGTAACAATCCGGGTCCCGGGAGAGCGACCAGCCCATGACTATCGCATCAAATTTGCGTTTATCCACAAATTCGGTTATAAAAATATTCCATGCCAGCACCCTGACCCGGACATTTATCCCCAGTTTTCCCCACTGCTGCTGGGCAATCGCCGCCACCTGTTCGCGTTCCTTGTTTCCCTGGTTCGTATAGAGTATGAAAGAAAATTTTACGCCGTCTTTTTCAAGCACGCCGTCACTCCCCTTTTTCCATCCTTCCTGTGCGAGAAGTTTTTCCGATTTTTCAAGGTCATAACCATAACCCGCAACAGAGTTATTATAGGCCCAGGAACCCGGTATGAACGGGCCCGTGAGCGGTCTCGCAAGGCCTCCATAGATGCCGTCTATTATTTCATCGCGGTTAATAGCATACGAGAGCGCCCTGCGGACATTTACGCTCTTAAACAGCGGATTTGACAGGTTGTATCCTATGTACGTGTATCTGAATGCCGCATAGGAATATTTGTTGAAATTTTCCTTAAACTGCGGGCTTTCGCATTTTTTCAGGTAAAGGTCCGCGTTCAGTTCCATGGCATCGATGTTGCCCGCCTGCAGGTTCATAAACTGGACGGACTGGTCCGGTATTACCCTGTATGAATAACCCGTTATATTCGGCTCGCCCTCATAATAATCCTTATTCGCCTGAAGCTCTATTTTCTGATTAGTCACCCATTTTTTAAACACATAAGGGCCGGTTCCCACCGGCGCCCTGTTGAACGGCGAAGTGTTAAAGTCGCCTTTTTCCATGAGGTGCATCGGCAATATTGCTATGGACCATGATTCCAGCGCCGGCGCAAAAGGCTTCTTATAATGCGCTATGAAAGTATAATCATCAGGGGTCTCGACTCTGTCCACCAGTTCAAACTGGCCGCGGTAAGCAGTTTTGACCGCCGGGTCCGTATATTTTTCGTATGTGAACCTGACATCTTTTGAGGTGAGTTCTACCCCGTCGTGGAACTTAACGCCTCTTCGCAGTTTAAAGGTCAGCGTTTTGTTGTCAGGTGAGACGGTCCATTTCTCCGCAAGGTCGCCTTCCAGTTTTATGTTTTTATCATAACGTACGAGCCCGTTAAACACCTGTGCTATGATACTAAAAGAGGCATTGTCAGAAGCAAGTACCGGGTTTAAGGTTGTTGGCTCCCCTATGGAGGCCTCTATGAGCGTGTCTCCTTTAGCGGGCCTGTCCACATAATCCTTTTGCATTGTGTATTTTGGGTTAGGCTTACAGGAATATAGGGATAAAACAAATGACACTGTGCAGAGGCATAACACTATATTTGTTTTTTTCATTGGAAGAACCTCCCGGTTGAGGTTTTAAAACAAAAAATTGCCAGCAATATCAAAAAAAACAGGAGACAAGAGAATCCCTTTCCTGTTCTTGTCCCCTGTTTTTGCTTTGATTCCGTAACTGCAAAATATCTATTTTACCGGGACTTCCGCCGGAGCCGGAACATTATCCCCTGCCTGCCCCGGAACCGCGGGTGCCTCTGTTTTTATATTGTTTACAACCCCCGAATAACCGCCCCTGCGAGCCTGGAAAAGTGCGAGTATTATGGAAGTTGTCATAAAAAGCACTGCAAGGGCTATGGTCACTTTTGTCAATACATTTTTGCCGCCTGAGGTGCCGAACATTGTCTGCGCCGTTCCTCCGCCAAAAGCAAAACCGACTTCAGAACCTTTTCCGGTTTGGAGCAACACTATCGCTATCAACAGTATAACATTTACAAAATGTATAACCCATACTATGTTGTAAAAAAGTTCCATTCATTTTCTCCTTTTTCAAAAAAAGCTCGCGGTATGCGTGCTTTTTTAAAATTTATTTGTAATACTTTACAATTGCTTCAAACGAATCCGCCTTTAGCGCTGCCCCGCCCACAAGCGCTCCGTCAATGTCCGGCATTCCCATCAGTGTTTTAGCGTTGTCCGGTTTTACCGACCCGCCGTACTGGATGCGGACAGACTGTGCCGTCGCATCATCATAAAGCGAAACTATTGTTTTCCTGATGAAAGCGTGAATTTCCTGCGCCTGATCGGGAGTTGCTGTCTTGCCCGTTCCTATTGCCCATACAGGCTCATAAGCTATGACTACGTTAGCCATTTTTTCCTTTGGTATACCCGAGAGGCCTCCGGTGACGTGTGCTTTTACAATGTCAAAAGCCCTGCCCGCTTCCCTATCCTCGAGTTTTTCTCCCACACAAAGTATCGGAAACAGGCCGTATTCGAGGGCCATCCTGACCTTGCCGTTTATCATTTCATTGGATTCCTTAAAATATTCTCGCCTTTCCGAGTGTCCCAATATGACATAGTGGACGCCGGCGGAACGCAGCATCAGCGGCGATATCTCGCCCGTGAACGCGCCCTCCTGTTTGGCATACATGTTCTGTGCCCCGACGCGTATATTGGTGCCTTTTAGTACGCTGACAACTCCGGGAATGTCTATGGCTGGCGGGCATACCGCCGCTTCCGACTTGTTTGCATCGACGTCTTTCAGCACGTTTTTCAGCGACTGCGCCAGTTCAACAGCTTCGTTCACATCTTTGTACATCTTCCAGTTTCCTGCAATCAAAGGGATACGCAAATTAACAACCTCCGTTTGGTTTTGTGATTATTTGTCGGTCAATGCCGCTACGCCCGGCAGTTCGGTTCCTTCCATGAATTCCATGGAAGCCCCGCCTCCAGTGGAAACATGGGTCATTTTGTCCGATAGTTTAAGTTTTTTGAGCGCCGAGGCCGAATCCCCGCCGCCCACCACTGTTACCGCTCCCGATGCGGCCAGCGCCTTTCCAATCTCGAACGTTCCTTTTGAGAACTGTTCCACCTCAAACACTCCCATGGGACCGTTCCAGAATATCGTTTTTGACTTGGATATTATATTCTTAAATTTTTCTATGGTGTTTTTCCCTATGTCAACGCCTTCCCACCCGTCATCTATATCATCGCGCAGGACCTCTTTGTATTCGGCCTTTTTCAGTTTTTCCATAAAGTCTCCCGGCCCACCGTCCATCCTGGCCACAACGTGGTCAATGGGCAGATAGATGGAAACATTTTTATCAAGCCCCTTTTTCATGATTTCTTTTGCAGTATCAATTTTGTCCGTCTCGCACAGTGAATTGCCGATGGCCCTGCCCTTGGCCTTGAGGAACGTATATGCCATACCGCCGCCTATGATAATCCCGTCCACTATGTTTAACAGGTTCTCTATTACCATTATCTTGTCCGAAACCTTGGCCCCGCCGAGTATCGCTATAAAAGGTTTGGCCGGTTTTTCCAGGAGCTGGCCCAGGAACTTCAGTTCTTTTTCCATCAGATAGCCGGCCGCACATTTTTTTATGAACTTGCATACGCCTTCGGTCGAGGCGTGTGCCCTGTGCGCCGTGCCGAACGCATCGTTTATATATATATCGCCGAGTGAAGCAAGCTTTTTTGCGAATTCCGGGTCGTTTGCTTCTTCTTCATTATAAAAACGCAGGTTCTCGAGCAGGACCACGTCGCCTTCCTTCATCGAATCAACCAGTTTTTTCGGTTCATCGCCTATGCAGTCCTTTGAGAATTTAACCTCTTTACCGAGAAGCTCCGCGAGTTTTACAGCGACCACATCCAGAGAAAATTCCGGATTTTTTTTACCTTTCGGTCTGCCGAGGTGGGACATCAGTATGAGTTTCCCGCCATTCTCAATAACAAATTTTATCGAAGGCAGCGAAGCCGATATCCTTTTGTCGGAAGTAATGACGCGCTTATCGTCCAGCGGCACGTTGAAATCAACGCGCATAAGTACCTTTTTACCCTTTAGTTCGTTCTTTATGTCATCGATGGATAATTTTGCCATTTTACCACCCCCGGTAATTTTATGATTGCATCTAAAATCCCGGGGCGGGTCATTAAGACCCGCCCCGGATCATTCATTGTTAATTATTCATTGTTAATTTTTGTTTTTAGAGCCCTTTGGAAATCAAAAGGTTCACGAGGTCGACCACCCTGTTCGAATAGCCCCACTCGTTGTCATACCACGATAAAACCTTTACCATGTTATCGACGACATAAGTGCAGTCCCCGTCAACTATGGATGAACGCGGATCGTTCAGGAAGTCCCTGGATACGAGCGGAAGGTCCGTGTATCCCAGGATTCCTTTCATTTCGCCTTCAGCCGCCGCTTTCAGCATGCCGTTAACTTCTTCCTTTGTCATTGGCCTCTTCATTTCAAATACCACGTCAACAGCCGATACGTTGGGTGTCGGGACCCTCATCGAGTATCCGTTCAGTTTGCCTTTGAGTTCCGGCATAACCAGGCCGATGGCTTTCGCCGCTCCGGTTGATGTCGGAATCATGTTGATGGCGCCCGCACGCGCCCTCCTCGGGTCTTTGTGGGGCAGATCGAGGATTCTCTGGTCGTTGGTGTAACTGTGGATAGTTGTCATGAGGCCTTTTACTATGCCGACCTTATCATGGAGCACCTTTGTCAGCGGTGCGAGACAGTTCGTCGTGCATGACGCGTTTGATACCACGTTATGAAGTTTGGGGTCATATTCCTTATCGTTTACGCCGAGAACAAATGTCTTGTCCTCGCCTTTTGCGGGGGCGGATATGACAACTTTTTTTACACCGCCGGATGTTATGTGAACAACCGCTTTTTCCTTGTCCGTAAACAGGCCGGTTGACTCAACTACAACCTGAATCCCGAGTGAACTCCATTTGATTGCTGCCGGGTCTTTTTCCTTGAATATCTTGATCAATTTGCCGTTAACTTTGATGTCAGACCCTTCAACAGCCACGTCGCCGTCAAATGTGCCCTGTACTGAGTCATACTTTAGAAGGTGCGCCAGCATTGCAGGATCAGTAATATCATTGATCGCCACAACCTCAAATTTCTGGTCCTTTCTCTGCAGCAGTGCCCTTAAAGTGCACCTGCCGATTCTTCCGAAACCGTTGATACCTACTTTTACCATAATGCTACCTCCGGCATTTAAATTTGGATACGTTTTTTAACGTTCCGCTTTGAACAATCCTATATATATTACTATAATATAATCTTTTGTCAATTGTATTTTGGCGGCATAAGCATAAGGCTTATCGATATGATTATGATTTTTCGCACTTGTGTCCTTTGTGCCAAAAAAGGTTACTTTGCGGTGCCGTGCGGCTGCAACAGGGACCGGGCCGCAGCGTACACTTCTTCAACGGTTATCTTTTCAATAGATTCGGCGGATTTTTCGCGGAATTGCCTTGATGTGACATCCACGCCGGCGGCGACGAAATCATGCAGGTGTGATATACCGATATGTCCGTCCTTTTCGCTGTACGGATGCCATTCGACCGGATTTTCCGGCCCGAATAATGTCACTGTTTTTATGCCTAAAGCGGCTGCCATATGGCGCAGGCCGGAATCGTTGCCCGCAAAAAGCCTGAGTTTATTGAGAAAAAATGCCAGCCTTAAAAAATCAAGGCCGCAGTATAGTTTTGCCTTCGGTCCTATACTGCCGACTACATCCTCGCCTTTTTTTCTCTCACTGTTGGCACAAAATACCGCGATATTATAACCGTCAGCAACAAGCTTTAATCCCAGCGATGCGAACCTGTCCGCAGGCCACATCTTGTTTTCACGTTTTGCCCCTATCCCGAGACCCACCGTCAGCCATATTTCTTCATCGTCAATATACCGGGTGTAATCATCGTTGAGTACCAGCCGCGTTTTTTTCTGTTCCACGGTCGGCTCTCCGAGTTTCAGCGGAGCCAGAGTGTCCAGGTCTCTCTCTATGATTGATTTTGTCTCTTCTTTTATCCCAAGCGGGACAGAGGTGAAATAGTCAGAACCGCTGTGGTTATGAACAAGCCTGAATTTTGCGCCTGACAGGTATGTTATAAGGGCCGACCTGAAAGATGCGTGCAGGTTGACAGCGAGGTCGAACCTGCCCGAACGCAGCCTGGCCGCCACCCTGATAAAATCAAAAGGGTTTTTTTTGTCGTATGTAATTACCTCGGCCGTATGCGGCAGCAGGTATTTAAAGTTTTCGTACTCCTTTTTCAGCAGGTATGTTATCCTCGGGGACTGGCAGGCGTCGTTTAAAACATTTATGACAGGCGTAGACAAAACGATGTCTCCGATATCGCGCAGTTTGACTATGAGGATATTCCGGACATTTTTCAACATATCACACGAAGTTTTAAGGACGGTAAACTAATAAGGGCCTCGTACAACTCCCGAACCGCCCATAAAACATCCTTTCTTAACTTAAAAAAAAAGGCCGCCTCATGGGCGGCCATTTTTTACATATTTTATGGCCTGTAAAGTTCATAATGCTCGTTGAGCAGTTGATTAACCTTTTCCTCTTTTTTCAGGAGCATGCCGTTAAATCTGTCTGCGTTGGCGTTATACAGTTCCCTGAACTTTTCAATGTCCTTTTTCAGGAAGAACAGTTCCTCTTTATTATGGGATTGTTTCTGCTCCACTTCATCTGGCTGCAGTATTTTTGAACGGAATTTTTTTAGAAGCTGCGTTACCCTCTCCTGCTTTTTTACCGCTTCGTTGTAATCCTCAAAAAATTCATTTGTCCATTCCTCTCCGAGTGCCAGCGTGTGCCTGGTCTTTTCTACGGATTCTTCCCAGGCATATTCCACTTGGTCGCGCCTGTCAAGCAGCGCCTGTGTGTGTATTGACGCCACCACACCGCCCATGGCGTTATACTGCTTCATGAAATCCTCTTTCATGACTTTTGTGCACCTTGGCAGGTCCTTGTTGCATCTGTTTATCAGAGCTTTTGCGTCAGTTAAGGCAACCCATGCCTCTTTTTCAGGAGTTTTAAACGAATAGTTGGGGGTTGCCGTAGGCTCCGGCGTGGAAACGAGCGATTCATCGTCGAAAAAATCAGCCTCTGTGCCGGGTCCTTCACGCCCGCCCAATGTTACAGGCCCGCTGCCGGGTTCCCTGTTTTCTGCGGCAGATTTTGCCTTGCCGCCTTTGGCTTCCGCTGAGAATAACGGTATGGAAAATACCGTAATCATAATAATTGACAATATAAACCTGGTTGTACGCATCAAAAAACCTCCCGTAATTTAAAGGAAAATTTACATTATTTTAACGGAGGATAAACGATATGTCAATCGAAATTTACCAAAACTGCCGCGGAAATATCAGCTGCCAAGCCGGGGAAGGATAAAAGTGAAGTATGTGACTAACATAATGGAGAATATTACCAAAAGTAAACCGGGACAATTTTCGCACAAATAACCTTTTATGTTTTCGTACATTTTTCCCTCTTTATGAACATCATGCAAATTATCTTCACATCATCCTGTGTGTTGTCACATATTTTTGCAGGACATCCATATCGTCTTCTTTTAATGCGATGAAACTGAGTCCCGCTTCAAATTGATCTTTTTTTCCATTATCCGAAGAGCACCATAACACCTCGCAAAAGGCCTTTATTGGGTGCTCTTTATTTTCTATACCGGGTATTTCGACCCTTACTACTGTTCCTTCGCTGAATTTTTGCCCTGCAAGAATGCATAGCCCGCCTTTTGAGATGTTTTTGGATAAGGCTGTCTCATAGTTTGACCCGGTTGCAGTTTCCGAATCGGATAAAACTTTATATTTTATCTCACCATTGAACTCAACCCTTGTATCCGCCCTCTTATCTGAATATAATTGCATCCATACCTCCGTCTAATCATATATTTATGTTTTATATATAGCAATTTTCATGCCAATTGTGTGTTATTGAAATAGGGATGATTTTAGAACGGTAAAATTGCAATTGTCCAAATCAGGACTTTTTGCTTCCTCTTGTCCTTACAGGGACAATTTTTGAAATATCATATTTGTCTATTTTATTCATTATCATCTTGCGGGTAATCCCGAGGAGCTTTGCCGCTTTGGTCTGGTTGCCTTTGGTCTTGATAAGTAAAAATTGTAAGATGAAGTGCAACAACTAAGAAAAAAGAAAGTCCCATTGTTTATCTGTGTTATTATGTTGTTTGCGAGAACGACATAAAAAACACGAGGTGAAACAATGGGACAAG
>JAJFUW010000069.1 GCA_021372235.1 Spirochaetia bacterium | reverse complement strand
TCTCCCGCTCCCATATCCATTCCCATATCCGCCGGTAATCCCATGTCGTCTCCGGGCAGTGCGGACTCTCCCGCTCCCATATCCATTCCCATATCCGCCGGTAATCCCATGTCGTCTCCGGGCAGTGCGGACTCTCCCGCTCCCATATCCATGCCCATATCCGCCGGTAATCCCATATCGTCTCCGGGCAGTGCGGGCTCTCCGGCTCCCATATCCATACCCGGTTCCGCGGGTATTCCCATATCCATAACCGGTACTTCTTCTCCCGGCAAACCTGCTCCTGCTTCACCAATAGGTTCTTCCGCCAACCCGGGTGCTCCAAAATCCGGTTCAGGCATTGTCATATCCGGCCCGGCTTCAGGCTCCATCACCGGCGCCATTCCGGTTTCGCCGGGAAGTGCGGGTATGCCCGTATCAAGCGGCGGTACCTCGGCTTTTTTTGCCGCTACTTTCTTTTTGGGCGTTACGGATGAGGCTGATTTTTTCTTGGCCACTACCCTGCTTGCAAACATCGGTCGTGTCTCGGTATATTTTTTAATCTTTATTTTGGGATACATGGACTCTGCAACAGAATCGCCGCCGTTTCCTTCCTGCAGGAGATAACTGTCAACTATCCTGACAGCCGACATCCTCTGGTACGGCTGTACGACTTCTACCATGACCTTTCCATAACGGCCCTTTACCAGGAACCTCTGGCCGGCCTTGATGCCATGTGCTTTGCCAATGTCAATATAAGTGTATTCTTTGTATGCAGGGTCCGCTACCGCGATTATCTTTGCGTTGAGGCCGTAGTCCGTTTTTGACCCGGAGTTGGTTGATTTGGCAGTCAGCGTTATGCTGAATGAAAACATTACTAACACGGAGAAAAATACCACAAGTTTATTATTATTTTTCATTTTTCCTCCAACTTTTTTAAACACCTTTTGAAGTGTATTAATCTTATAATAACCTTAAAAAATTGTCAATAATTAATTTTTTTATGCCTATTCCATAAAACAGGATGTTGTTCCGTGTATTCCCCCTTTTAACCGTTTTAACGGTCAATAACGCCTGATAATACGGTGTTATTTGGGTCCGTATCTTTTACTGATAGCAGCCAGTGCTTTTTTTACGGCTTTCATCCTGTGTGAAACCGAATTTTTCTCCTTTAATTCCATCTGCGCATAGGTCTTTTTTTTGCTCTTCACGTAAAACACGGGGTCATATCCGAAACCGTTGGCGCCTTTCATGGCAGTTGTTATGGAACCCTCCACCCTGCCCTCATATATCTCTTCTTTTCCATCGGGATATACCACGGCCACACATGTCCTGAATACAGCAGTACGGCCGGCCGGTTTTACGCCTTTCATCAGCTTTAGAAGTTTCCGGTTATTGTCCATATAATCGCAGCCGGGACCCGCAAATCTGGCGGAATATACCCCCGGGGCTTTCGCAAGATAATCCACCTCGAGACCGGTATCATCGGCTATCACAACCCTGCGCCCGGCTTTTGCCTTTACAGCCCTGGCTTTTATCAGCGCGTTTTCGGCGAGCGTCTCTCCGTCTTCGATTATCTCGCCTGTAAAACCTATGTCGTACAGGGACAGCACCACGGCTTTTGCCCCTATGATATGCTGTATTTCCTTTAATTTATTTCTATTGTTCGTTGCCAGCACTATATCCGTCATCCGGTCACAACCCCAGTGTTTTTTTCTGTATGGCTATCAGTTCCGTTATGCCCTTTTTTGACAGTGCTATCAGTTTTGCCAGGTTTTCGTCTGTAAATGGTTTCTTTTCGGCGGTGGACTGCAGTTCGACAAAAACGCCCGCACCTGTCATGACCGTGTTCATATCCACGTACGCGGACGAGTCCTCCGCGTAATTGAGGTCCAGTAATTCTTCCCCGTCCGAATTAATCCCCACCGAAACGGCCGCTAAAAAATCACGGATTGGTTTTCCTTTTATGTCACCGTTCTCTTGCATGAGCGTGATGGCGTCGTAAAGCGCGACGAACGACCCTGTTATGGCAGCCGTCCTGGTGCCGCCGTCCGCCTGCAGGACATCGGCGTCTATTATTATGTTCTTTTCTCCCAATTGTTTCAGGTCGACCACGCTCCTCAGTGACCTGCCCACCAACCTCTGTATCTCCATCGAACGGCCGTTCACCCTGCCCCTGGCCCCGTCACGCGGAATTCGCGTATTCGCGCTGCGCGGCAGCATGGCATATTCGGCGGTAACCCAGCCCGAACCCGTCCCCTTTAGAAAAGGCGGCAAATCCGCGGTAATACTGGCATTACACAGCACTTTGGTTTCTCCGAACTCAACCAGCACCGAGCCCTCGGCGAACCTGGTATAGTTGCGCGTAATCTTGATAGGCCGCAGCTGATCGGGCTTTCTTCCGTCAGGTCGCATAAAACTTCCCCCTCTGCGGAGTATGGCAGGAACCGGATACGAGACAAGAGACAAAGTAAACCCCTTTTCCCGTCCGTTCCGGTTCATACAATAACCGCTTTGAATTATTTTGGTCTATTTTTATTTCCGACTTATTGCTTTGTTGTTGCCTTACTCTTGTCTTATTGTTCTGCTCTACTCGCTTTTCTCGTAGTAGGCCGCCATGGATCCTTCCGACTCCCATATGCACACTTTGCTCACTTTCGCCTTTTTAACGCTTTTTTTCAGCCCGCTGTATACAAATATGGCTATGTTCTCGGCCGAGGTGTTATTTTTCCTAAAAAAAGGTATGTCCTTGTTCAGGTACTTGTGGTCCAGGCTGTCGGTTATTTTTTTTAACGACTTTTTCAGGATATTAAAATCAACCGCCAGCCCTGTGCCGTCCAGTTTTTCAGATGTAAAATAGGCCTCCACCGTGTAATTATGGCCGTGCACGTGTTCGCACCTGCCCCTGTAACCGCGCAGGTTGTGTGCTGCGGCAAAACCGTCGCGTATCATTAACTCGTACATGCAAAACCTCCGTTGATTTGGTACAGGGTACAGGGCCCTTCTTTTGCCCTTACAGGGTTACCTTCCTCGCCATCACCATATCTTTTTTCATGAACATCCTGCCTACCTTGTTGAATGTATCCGGGGTGTCAGTTACAAAAAACTCCGATTTGCCCCTGTTATTGCGCCGTGCGGTCAGGTCACGGGCTTCCAGCAGTGCCTGTACCGTCTTTGCCATCTCACGGGCCGAATCTATTATCGTGACTTTTGGCATCAGTTTTTTTATCATGGGTTTTAAGAGCGGATAGTGTGTGCATCCCAGGACAAGCGTATCAATCTTCTTTGGCCCGAACTCCGCCAGGTACTTTTTCAGGATACTCTCGGTTTCAGGCCCGGATAGCCAGCCTTCCTCGACGAGCGGGACCAAAAGCGGCGCGGCCTTGCCGGAGACCCTGACTTTAGGGCCGTATTTGTGTATTGCATCAACATACGCGCCGCTGTTTATTGTGCCGCGGGTCCCTATGACCCCCACCCTGTTGTTCTGCGTAGCTTCAACGGCAGCCCGTGCACCCGCCTCGATGACGCCTATGATGTCAATCGGGAACTCATGTTTGAGTTCCTTTAAAGCCAGCGCCGAAGCGGTATTGCAGGCGACAACTATTATCTTGACGTTCTTTTTGAGCAGGAAAGATGTGTTCTCTTTTGAGAATCTTATTATGGTCTCTTTTGTCTTTGTGCCATAAGGCGTCCTGGCCGTATCACCGAGATAAAATATTTTTTCGTTCGGCAGCAGGTTCATTATCTCTTTGGCCACGGTCAGCCCGCCAAGCCCGGAATCAAAAATACCGATGCCCTTATTATTCACGAAATATTCCTCCGTTTGGAGTTCAAGAGACCGGAAACATGAGACCTGACGATGAAGACTGAGTAAAAATCCTTTTTGCCCGGTCTCCAATCCCCTATATTCAGTAAATTCCACTCAGACCTCAATAATCTCATAGTCCATACTGCCCAGCCCCATCTTTTCCGCGTGTTTTAACTGCACACTCCAGTCGAGTTTCGGGTGAGCTATCCTGAATTTGTCCTTTTCGGCATATTGTAAATCAAAACCTTCCTTGCCTTCCACATTTTCACGGATAACAGAGGCTTTGTTCACCAGGTCCACCGAAGCTTTGTCTATGGCAACGGGGTCAAAAGAGGCCAGGATGCCTATGTCAGGCACCAGGTAATTGTCGGACGAGGGCATGCAGTCGCATTCGGGCGTCACGTTGAGGACAAAGTTAAAAAATACCGCCTTGTTTTTCTTGTTGTTCATGGCTGCGGCAGCGTACTCGGCCATTTTTTCGTTCATCCTGACGAGGTCCGTGTCCCAATTGGAATCTATCGCGTCAAACCTGCATGCCGGTATGCATTCCCCGCACCCCGCGCACTTTGACGGGTCATTAATGACCCTGCCGTCCACTATCTTCAGGGCGCCAAAATTACACCATGCCACGCACTCCTCACAGCCGGTGCAGTTATCTGTCCTGAATTTCGGAACGTTGCCCGAGTGCTGGTCCTGCTTGCCGGCACGGGCCGCACAGCCCATCCCCAGGTTTTTTATGGCGCCGCCCATGGCTGTCATCATGTGGCCCTTGCAATGCGATACCACTATCATCGCATTGGCCCAGTAAATGGCGGAAGCTACTTTTGCTTTTTTGACATGGTCCCCGTTTATCTGCACCTCTACAGCGTCCATGCCCGACAGGCCGTCCGCTATCATGACCGGTGCGCCTGCCGTAGCATAGGCAAAACCGTGGCGCAACGCCGTGTTGAGGTGCTTGACCGCGTTGTTTCGTTCGCCCACATACAGTGTGTTCGTGTCGGTTAAAAAAGGGTTGCCTCCGCACGCTTTTATACGGTCCACTATGGTCCTGTAGTATAATGGCGAGACAAAAGAAACGTTTCCCTGTTCACCAAAATGGGCTTTGACAGCCACATTCTCGTTTTGTTTTATTATGGCCCCGGCACCGACCCTGTCGAACATCTTTGCCAGGCGGTTCAATATGGAATCGTCATTACCGGGTGCGCCAAAACGGGTAAAATAGACTTCGCCGGGCATAGAAACTCCTCCTTAATATGATTGTGCCGCTGCGGGTCACCCGCAGTTGTTTATTTTTCTTTTAACAACTTATATTCTACGCTGTCTTTCAGAGCCAGCCAGCTTGCCTCAATTATGTTTTCCGAAACCCCTACCGTTGTCCAGACATCCTTATTGTCGGAGCTCTCGATGAATACCTTTACCTTTGCCGACGTCCCTTCCGCGCCTTCAATAACACGGACTTTGTAGTCCACGAGCCTGACGTCCTCAATTTTTTTGTAGAACTTTTTCAGAGCCTTACGCAGAGCATTATCCAGCGCATTCACCGGACCGTTGCCTTCGGAGACGCAGTGTTCAACCGCACCGTCAACTTCAATCTTTATGGCGGCCTCATCTGACAGGCGTCCGTCGTAATCCTCAACTATTACCTTATAACCGATAAGTTTAAAGAATTCCTTTACTTTCGAGGTGTTTTTCAGGATAAAAAGCCTGAGTGAGGCGTCAGCGCCTTCGAATTCATACCCTTCTGATTCGAGTTTCTTTATTTTGACTATCAGTTCCTTTGTTTTCGGGTCGTCTTTTGCGAGCCTGACCCCTATCTCATGTGCTTTGTGTATCAGGGTGGAAACGCCCGCCTGGGTGGACATGAGCATGAGCCTCTCGTTACCGACAAGTTCGGGGTTCATGTGTTCGTAGGCATACGAGACTTTCATGACAGCGTTGGCGTGCACACCGGCTTTATGTGCGAAAGCGTTCTTGCCCACGAACGGCTGACTGTCAACGGGCGTGACATTTACCCTTTCATACAGGTAGTGGGAAGTCTCCGTCAGTTTTACCATATTTTGGGGCGGTATGGTAAGGCAACCGTATTTCAACGACAATATAGGTATGAGCGATGCCAGGTCCGCGTTACCGCAGCGTTCCCCCCAGCCGTTCATAGTCCCCTGCACATCGTCAAATCCGCTGTCAACCGCCACCAGGCTGTTTGCCACCGCGAGCCCGGAATCGTTGTGCATGTGTGCCCCGAGCCTGATTTTGACGCTGTTCCTGGCGATGCGGGATATTTTTTCCATTTCTGCCACCGTTGTGCCGCCGTTTGTGTCGCACAGCGTTATGCAGTCCGCCCCGGCCGACTGAGCCGCGAGCAAACATTTCATTGCGTATTCGGGGTTTGCCTTGTAACCGTCAAAAAAGTGCTCGGCGTCATATATGACCTCGCGTTTTTTTGATTTTAAATACGCTACGGATTCGCTGATTATCCTGATGTTCTCGTCCGGAGTCGTGTTCAGTACCTTTAATACATGCATATCCCAGGACTTGCCGAAAATGGTCACGACCGGGGTCTGCGCATCCAGCAGTGAATTTAATGTCGCGTCATTTTGGACTTTATTACCAACCCTGCGGGTCGAGCCAAAAGCCGCCAATTTTGCAATCTTTAACGGCTTATTTTTGAAGGCGCGGAAAAAATCGAAATCCCCGTCGTTGACCCCTTTTAACGGCCATCCTCCCTCTATATAATCCACGCCGAGCGCGTCAAGCTTGCGGGCTATCGCTATCTTGTCTTCCGTGGTAAAAGCCACCCGCGCGTTCTGCGCTCCCTCGCGCAGTGTTGCATCGTATATAAATATTTTTTTCTCCATGGCCGCCTACTTTAGCGTTACTTTCAGGACTATGTACAGCACACCAAGTATGACGTATATCACGGCAAGGACCTTCAGGTTCCACGCCAGCGAGAATTCTTCCTCTTTTTTTTCCTTTTTTACCGGCTCTGTTACCGGATTTTTGGCCGGTTCTGCAGGCTGTTGCGGCTGTGCGTTTTGATTGACAATGTTTTCCATTTTATCCTCCGCTTATTTATTCCGCTGACGCTTTCTTTTTTCCGAGTTTAAAGGCTGCGTGCAGCGCCCTTACCGCGTCCTCTACCTGGTCCTCGAGCACGACCACGGATATCTTTATCTCCGAGGTGGATATCATGAGGATGTTGATTTTTTTCTCGGCCAGCGCCTTGAACATGGCCGATGCGATTCCCGTGTGCGTTCTCATGCCCACTCCGACCGCCGATACCTTGCCTATGTTCTCGTCCACAAAATATCCTTTTGCGTCAATCTTTTTCACGATGGGGTCCAGCAATTTTTTTGCCTTGCCCAGGTCTTTCCTGAATACTGTGAATGATATGTCCGTCATCCCCTTATCGGATACGTTCTGTATTATCATGTCGACATTGACGTCGCCGTCGGCTATCTTGTTGAAAATATATGAGGCAATGCCCGGCCTGTCGGGCACTCCTTTTATGGTTATCTTGGCTTCTTTTTTATTATAGGTGATGCCGCTTACCACTGTCTTTTCCATCCCGCTGTCCTCCTTTTTGATTATAGTGCCTGTTTTATCCGTGAAGGTCCCCCTCACATGCAGTACCACTCCGTAGTTTTTTGCGAACTCGACACTGCGGTTATAGAGCACCTGCGCCCCGCCTGACGACAGTTCCAGCATCTCGTCATACGACAGGAAATCAATCTTTTTAGCCTCTTTGCATATCTCCGGGTTTGTTGTCATTACACCGGGAACGTCCTTCAGAAACTCGCATACATCGGCTTTTATAGCGGTGGCGAGCGCCACCGCCGTGAGGTCCGAGCCTCCGCGCCCCAGGGTTGTCACCTGTTCATCCTGCGTCATGCCCTGAAAACCTGCGACAATGCAGATATAGCCGTCTTTTAGCGCCTGTTTTATCTTACCCGCGCCTTTGATGTCCAGTATGCGCGCTTTTGTGTGTTTTGTATCTGTCATGATGCCAAGCTGCATGCCCGTAAACGATTTTGCCTTGTACCCCTTTTCAATCAGGGCCATGGACATAAGCGCTATCGATTGCTGCTCTCCTGTGGCCATGAGCATGTCGAGTTCGCGTGAATCGGGTTCCTTTGCCAGTTTTTCCGCGAATTCTATGAGGTTGTCCGTGGTGTCACCCGGGGCCGATACCACCACCACCATCTGATTGCCCTTATTCTTTTCCTTTATAATCCTGTCGGCCACAAAAAGCATTTTTTCCGGTGTTGCCAGCGACGCACCGCCGTATTTTTGGACTATCAGTGCCATGTTACTGCTACCTCCGTATTCCTTATATATATTTTTGTGTCAGGCAACTTTTATGAAATGCTCAAAGAGTTCCCAGCCTCTGTCAAAATGCTTTCCGTTCTTTACCGCTGTCTCGCCATATTTTACCGGGGCAGTGTTCTCTTCTTTTAACGAGTTGTATATCATATACGGGACAACACCGGCGGTGTGCGTTCTGACCTTAACCGGCGTGGCATGGTCCGAGGTCACCATTATTTTATACTCTTTCCGGTCTTTTAGCCCTTCCACTATCCTGCCGACTATCTCCGTATCAAATTTCTCCACAGCCTCTATCTTGCCCTTTATGTCCCCGTTGTGCCCCATCTCATCCGTGGCTTCCACGTGGACGTAAACAAAATCCTTTTTCCCGAGTGCCTTGAGAGCTGCTTCCGCCTTGCCCCGGTAGTTTGTGTCTATATAGCCGGTTACCCCGGGAACGTTTATGATATCAAGCCCCATGGACACGCCTATACCATTCACCAGGTCAACGGCCGATATGACTGCCCCGGTCAAGCCCCATTTGTCCTTCATGTGCGGCAGTTCCAATTTCTTGCCCTGTCCCCAGAGCCATATCATGTTTGCCGCGTTCTTCCCCGCGTCCCTGCGGCTGCGATTAACCTCATGGCCGTCGAGCAGGAACACGGAATCTTCCATGAGTTGTTTTAGAACCTCGGCTTTCGCGCCTTTGGGCCAGTAGTCAGCGACCGGTTTTCCCGTTATGTCGTGCGGGGGCGTCGCCTTGACGGACTCGCCGCCCTTCATTACCATGATATGTCTGTAACTCTTGCCCGGATAAAAACGCACGTCCGGCGAACCAAGTTTTTTGTCTATCATTTTTATGAGCTGTTTTGCCTCGTCTGTCGTGATATGCCCGGAACTGTAATCCAACATGATGCCGGACCTGACCGTCACCAGGTTGCAGCGGAATGCCACGTCTTTTGGCCCGAGGTCTATCCCCATGTTCGCAGCTTCCATGGGCGCCCTGCCTGTGTAATATTCATTCGGGTTGTTGCCCATTATGGTCATATTACCCACATCCGACCCCAGCGGGAACCCTTTTACCAGGGGGTTGACCGTGCCATATGTGGATTTTGAAAAAAGCGCGTCCATGTTGGGGGTGTTCGCGGCTTCCAGCGGTGTTTTTCCGCCCAGTTCCGCGACAGGCTCGTCCGCCATACCGTCCGCGAGAAGTATAATGTATTTCATGACTACCTCGTTTTCCGTTAATTGTTTCCTTTGATGTTCAAAACTTAACGTATGGCTTATGCTTTGCCTTTATATTTCTTCATAGTTTATTGCTTATAGTTTTTTCCTCAGAACTCTTCTTCTTTTTCTGTTCCCTCTTCGTCTTCCTCGCCTTCGGCCTTTTTGGGTTTGTCGTCAGATAACCTTAAGTCTTCCACGTTTTCCATCTCTTTCTGTTTTTTGAGTTTTTCGGCCTTCTGCGCATCAGTCAGTTCCTCGTCGCCGGTATCTTCGCCCTCTTCGCCTTCCGTCTTTATCTTTGGGAACGTGATATGCGACCTGAAAGCCTTCTGTTTAACCCTGACCTCGTCCAGCAGTTTTTTCGCGAGCGTGTAATTTTTCCTGATTTTGAGCGCCGCTTTCAGCGAAGCCTCGGACTCCTCGAACATTTGTTTATGCAGGTACGCCTTGCCCAGCGAGTAATACCCCTCGGCCAGGTTTTTATCGAGGGCAACCGCCTTTTTCAGGTGCTCGATAGCCTTGTCATAATAACCGTTGTACAGCATGGCGTTGCCGTAGGAATACTGCGCACCCGCAAAGTTGTCGTCTTTTGCCAGCGTCTCCTCGAGTTGCGTGACCGATGCGGCCAGGTTGCCCTGCTTCTGATATGCTATGGCCAGGTTTGTCTGCGCCTCGACATATTCGCGCCTGAGTTCCACCGCTTTTTTGAACATCTCCACGGCCCTGTCGTATATTTCCGCATCGATATAGATAAGCCCTGCCTCGTTATACAGTTCCTCGAATGCGGGTTCCTTTTTCATGGCGTTACGCAGCAGCATTATGCCTTCGTCGTGCTTGCCCTGTTTTCTGTATATCTTTGCCAGGTTCAGCGCACTGCGCACCATGATGTGGTCGTCGTTCATGAGCCCTATGGCTTTCAGGTAATAATCCTCCTGCGTTGAGAGCGACTTTGGGTCTTTTATGTCCATGGCCACGGCGTAGTTGTACCACGCCTCGGCGTAGTTTTTGTCTATAAACACGGCCTTTTTGTAGTAAAATATCGCGTGGTCAACCTGTTTCTGTGCTATGTAAGCCAGTCCGCATGCGTTATACGCCTTTGCGAAATCCGGCTTTTCTTTTATTACTTTTTTATAGAGTTTTACCGCGCCTTTGTAATCGTGCGCACCGTACAGGTCGAGTGCGTCGTTATAAACATCATACGGGGATTTTGCCGCGTAAACAGCGCCGGAAAAAAACACGAGCAATAACGCCAGGGCCGCGAACTTTTTCATCTGTTGCCTCCTATTTCCCGATTATCTTCATTATTGATTTTAGGTCCGGTTTCACAACTATCGGTTTGAACGCGACCGATTTGATCGCCATGTCCGGGTCCTTTATGCCGTTGCCTGTCAAAACGCACACTATTCTGATTTTTTTCTTTTCCTTGAAGAATTTTTTCCTGCCGTATTTTAAAAGCCCCGCGACGGACGCCGCGGAGGCGGGTTCGCAGAACACGCCCTCTCTGCCGGCGAGCAGTTTGTACGCCGCTATTATCTCTTCGTCGGTAACCATGTCTATGACGCCGCCCGATTCCTTCTGCGCGTTCACTGCCTGCGACCAGCTGGCAGGGTTGCCTATCCTGATGGCCGTGGCAATCGTATCCGGTTTTTCGACGGGGTGCCCAAGCACGATGGGCGCCGAGCCGGCCGCCTGGAACCCCATCATTTTGGGGAGTTTCTTTGAAAGACCGTGCTGTTTGTACTCATTGTACCCTTTCCAGTATGCCGTTATGTTGCCCGCATTGCCAACGGGTATGAAATGGTAGTCCGGCGCTTCGCCCAGGCAGTCTACTATCTCAAAAGCACCCGTTTTCTGCCCCTCTATCCTGAAAGGGTTTAGCGAGTTCACGAGTTCTATGGGGTAGCGCTCGCAGACCTGTTTGACCATGTCGAGGGCGACGTCAAAATTACCCTCAACCGCTATTACCCTGGCCCCGTGTATAAGTGCCTGCGAAAGTTTGCCGAGCGCTATATAACCGTTGGGTATGATGACGTAGCTGGTCAGCCCGGCGCGTGCGGAGTATGCCGCTGCAGAGGCCGAGGTGTTGCCCGTCGAGGCACATATAGTGGCTTTCATCCCTTTTTCACACGCTTTTGAGATGGCCATAGTCATGCCGCGGTCCTTGAACGAACCGGTCGGGTTCAACCCCTCGAACTTCACGTAAAGTTCGACGTTGTCGCCGATCATTTTGCCTATCTTATCCACCCTGATGAGCGGCGTGTTACCCTCGAGCAGCGATATGACCGGGGTCTTTTTTGACACCGGCAGGAACTTGCGGTATTTCTCTATCAGACCCTGATATGGAGCCATGGAGACCATCCTTTAAAAACAGTTTGGAGATAAAAACAATTTGCAGTTTGGAGATAAAACCTGTGTTTCCAACAACAAACCGCGTTTATCTTGCGTTATATTTTTCTCAGTTAATGACCCGGTATACCACCGTCTTTTCCTTCGTCGTGGCGAGCGCGTCTATTTTTTTCAGCGCCCTCCGGAGGTCCGCCTCGTTTGCCTCGTAGGTCATAATAACCACGGGCACCTTTGAGACCGAGTGCCTTGCTTTTTGCAGGACAGATTCTATGCTTATGTTGTACCTGCCCAAAATTCCCGCTATCTGCGCCAGCACCCCCGCTCTGTCGGAGACCGAAAAACGCAGGTAGTATTTTGAAACTATACTGCCGATGCTTTTTACCTTTACTGCCGCCTCTTTTACCGCGATCTGCGCCTTCCTGTACGTATAACCGTGCGCCATGTTACGCGCTATGTGTATTATGTCCGACAGCACCGCCGATGCTGTGGGCATCTCGCCCGCACCGCGGCCGTAGAAAAGAGTTTCTCCCACGGCATCGCCTTTTACATATATGGCGTTAAACTCGTAATTGACGGACGCCAGCATGTTATCCTTTGGTACGAACGAAGGCTGGACCCTGATGTTAACACCGTCCACATCGCGGGATGCGATAGCCAGGAGTTTCATGACGTAGCCAAGCTCGTCGGCGTACTGTATGTCGGTAAAATCAATGCCCTTTATCCCCTGCACAGCCACATCCCTCTCCGAAAAACGGCTGTCAAAAGACATGTTTGAAATTATGATAGCCTTGTGCATGGTGTCGTAGCCTTCGATGTCAAAAGTCGGGTCAGCCTCGGCAAAACCCTTTTGCTGGGCTTCTCTTAGGGCCGCATCAAAGGTCATCTTTTCCATGGTCATTTTGGTGAGTATGTAGTTGCAGGTGCCGTTTAGAATCCCGCGTATCTCGATTATCCTGTTGGCCGCGAGCCCCTGTTCCAGGCCTCGCAGTATCGGTATGCCGCCGCCGACAGAAGCCTCACACATTATGGAAACGCCGTTCTTTTGCGCCGCCTGTCTTAATTCCCGCCAGTATTTTGATATCATGGCCTTGTTCGCCGAAACAACATTCTTGCCCGAGTTGAGCGCGCGCAGTACAAAATCAAACGCCGGCCTGTAGCCGCCCATGAGTTCTATGACTATGTCTATCTCCGGGTCGTTTATAATATCGTTGATATCCGTGGTCAAAACTCCGGGTGCGACCTTGACGCCCCTGTCGGTCTTTATGTCCAAATCACATATCTTTTTCAGTTCAACGCGGACCCCGGATTTGGCGTCAATGATGGAACCCGAATTCTTGAACAATTTCACGACGCCCTTGCCTATGGTCCCAAACCCTATCAAACCGGCTTTTATGACCTTCTTTTCCATATTTGTTGTCTCCTGTTTTCCGCGCATGTGTGCAATTTTACATTGTTTTACTTTTCGTGTTGCACTTTTAGCTCTTGTTTCTTGTAACTTTGCCTTGATTGCTTTACTTTTGCCCTTGTTTGCTCTACTCCGGTCTCTTGTATTTATTTTCTATTTAAATACCCACAGACCACTCACGTGGCCAAAAATCAAAAATCTCTAAATAAACAAACGGTTAAATTCTATTTTTAAAATGTCTTATGATTATATTACACGGTGGGTTTTAAGTCAATTTCAAAATGGTCATAAAAGCAGGGCAAAAAATGGTCTTTCCCGAAGTTTTCCGCCAAAAAACACGAAATGGTATACGTTTGCCGGGGCACATATTTACCGGTCAAATGTTCTGCGGAAGCAGATTTTCATCATAGTATTTTACAACGGTAAATAAACAGACAAAAAGGCCGCATTAAAAAAATCCTCGACTGACTGTTTAAATAAGGAACATCATTATTTGATATGGCCGCCGGCTTTACCGCTGTCTTTACCGTTCTTTTCAAACAGTCCTATTCCCTCCTTATTTTTGTCAACATAAACGGCGTTTCCCATCCTGAGTAGTAACTGTCATCCTGCAGGAGCGGATAATCCATGCCGAGGTAATGGCTCAAAATGAGCCTAAAATTGTTGACGGGCGTGATATTTTCATACAGCAATTTTTTTCCGTCACCCGGCAGGTAATAAGCGCTGAATATGGAAAAGCGCTCCTTTAAATTGGTCTTTTCCATGCTGTCAACGTCCCACTGCGAGCCGGGTCCGTGGTCGGCCTGCATTATTATTATAGCTTTGCCTCCCGTTTCCGCGAGCAACCTGGAGACCATCTTCTTTGCCTGCCTGTGCAGGTACCCGGCCTGAGCCGCATAGGCCTTTATGTACTGATCCTTTGGGAATGAGTTCTGCGTCCCGTCGTGGAACGCTACTCCCGGTGTGCCCACATACCTGTCTGTAGGCCCGTTCTCGTCAAATACGAACGGCGGATGCGGCAGGATTATGTGCGCAAAGACGAATTTTGGTGAGGCAAGTTTTGCGGATAAATGGATGTTTTCAAGTATATATTGGGAACGCCTTACATATGCCAGGTGCGGCCCGACCTTCTTTTTCAGTGCGATATTGGCAAGGCCCGCGAACCCGGATATGATTGTGGTGTTGAAAAAGACCGAATCAAACTCGCTCATCTCTTCGGCAGCGAGCCCTTCCCCGGGCAGGTAGAGGTCGCATATCCTGTTGAGTTCGGTGCCGACAAAACCGGAGAAATACGAAACGTGCTGGTAACCGTTGGC
>JAJFUW010000060.1 GCA_021372235.1 Spirochaetia bacterium | reverse complement strand
TTCGAACAGTACAGGTTAACCGCTATATCCTGCGTTATCCTGAGTTCTCTGTACAACACGGGCGAAAGGCTCCACGATTGTGTTTGCAGCGGTCCCACAATCGAATATGTCTGAACTGCCGCCGTATCCGTCAGTGTGGTCAGGCTGTAGTTGTTCTGCGCCGGGGCTTGTATGCCGCCGTGCAGCCAGAGCGTCTTATTAACTGATCCCGCGGACGAAACCCTCGTGTACTCTTTTACCGAGGCAGTGAGGAGAGCGTTGCTTATTCCCGTTGCCCTTACCGTAGTTGTATCCGTTTCCCCTGATATTGCGGAATCAGGCACATACTTTTTAAGCCGCATCATGAACCCTGCCATGTTGGCGACACGGACCTCCGGTTTATTATTGCCATTTTCCGCATCGTAACCCGGCGTAACTGTATCCCAGTTTCCATCGCCGTCGGTATCCGACGCTATAACCACGCCTGTATCGCCCCGTATCAAATCCGTGGGCCACCCTTTTGTCGAGGATGTCAGGTCAATGTCAAAATAGTCGTCCGCTCCCGCGGTATTCGTCAGGCTTAAATCGATTGTCCCGGCCATGCCGGCGTCGGTCACCTGCAAGACCGAGGGTGACAGGGAAACCCCGCCCACTATTATGGTAACGCTCTTTGAATCATTTTGCCGGTTCTGGTCCGCTATCAAATTATCATTGTCCAGGTCCGTATACAGCGTTATAGTATATTCTCCCTGTGGCACCGATGATATGTCAAATCTGTACCCCACCTCCGCGCTCTCGGCCAGCGGGACAGACAGGTTCACCCACGCGAACGGAGTGTCAATAGCGGTAAAACCGGCAGGCCCCGTGATACGCGCATGTACCGTCAGGCCGGTCCAGTCACGAAGCCCATAGTCCACAACCGTACCGGTTATCATGACATACGACCGGCTGTTCTGATAAACCGTACCCGCTTCCGGCGCCTTGATCTCCATGACGCCGGTATCACGAAGCCTCTGCATGCCATAATCAATTTCGTTCTGCATGTCTGTCTGCGCCTGGCCGTTCAGCGTGTTTCCATATCCATATATGATTTCAGCTATGCCTGTCGCCCCCTGCATAATTGCCCCCAGGTTCCATTCCATGGCTATAGCCGCATCGCCGGTAAAATCTGTCGAGTTTGACAGGCCTGCATTTCTTATATTGGTCCAAATGGCATTATAAGCACTTACCTGATGTGCTGCGCTGGGTTTGCCGCCGCTGAACCCTCCGTATGATATCGGGACCCCGGCCGGCTTATACCCGAACACAGTGTCTTTTACTGCGTCATATGAACAGCTGTCGTCCGCGATCGTTCCGTTAAAATTCCAGTCGAGTCCCTGGAAGAACCTTACGTTTATCGCATTTCTGGGAGTGCCTCCGGTATAATTATTCCTGAAATAAAATATTGTCGCGAACCATTTTTTGTTGCCGCGTATTATTGTCTTTTTTGTGCCAAGGATAGGTATTTCAGTTCCGTTAGTTCTTGTGGTCCTAAAAGTAGTCAGTATTACGGACTCGGTCTCTCCCCACGGGGTCGTGCGAAGCTGGTACTCGGTCGATGCAACATGTTCGAACGTTCTGTCACGTCCGGTTCCCGCAACAACGCGCGCAGGGTTTCCATACTGGTACGTATTGTCCCCGGAAGTATAACGAAAAGCTATCTTGGTCCCGCAGTCTATGTCTGTATCTGCCCCCCAATTATTGTCCTGAATCCTGCCAATATGGTCCAGCTTGTCATACGCGTCGGTGGTTATCATGTCCTCACCGGCATAGGGGTAAACAATGCTGGATATCTGTCCGGCGCCGCCCGTAGCCT
The DNA here is from genome assembly GCA_021372235.1 of Spirochaetia bacterium. GTDB lineage: Bacteria > Oederibacteriota > PGYV01 > PGYV01 > Palsa-1178 > JAJFUW01. The sequence goes on along the minus strand of JAJFUW010000060.1, from coordinate 34,743 downwards.
CGAGAACAGCTATGGACATATACGGCTGCGGCGGGGATAATACGACCGAATACCCGAATACGGGATCGTCGTAAAAATAGACTTTATTGCCCTGTCTGTACCATTTGACATCCTGGACGGCAACCCCTTCATCATCAAAAACCGTCGTGTTGTCGAGCGCCATACCGTCATCCCTGTAAATGCGTTTCACATTATATCCGGCCGGTATATCCGCGCTCAAAAGATACCACTGACCGTCCATTTTGTTGCTGAGTTCAACCCTTACGACATCATCCTTGATCCGCCTGGAGGAAACCTTTGCCGCGGTGATCTCCGCAGCCTCAAGCCTCTGCCCTATAAATTCCGCTGTCTTTTCCGCCTCTTTCGCAGGTATATTCATCTCCAGGATTCCGTCTCCTGGTTTCCGGCTTTTTCCCACAACCCTATATTTGAACCTCTCTTTGAATTCTTTTGGCGCCCTGGTTTCCCGGATTTTCAGGATAAACGACCCTGCCGCCGGATCATATGCGACAAAAGCAGGAACAGTCTCATGGCCCGCTGTTTCAGCAGCCGCGAATAACCCGGCCGTATGAAAAAATAGGCATGCTGCTATTATGACGTTCATTGCAATTTTTATTATAATGCCTCTGGGGTCTTTTGTTGTTCCTGACTTCATATTTCCCGTCACCTTTACTAAAACAGGGAGTGCAATTATTTATTCATGCCGTTTGTGGGTTCTGATAAACTCAACCGCCTTATACACTTCCCTTGTAACATCAGCGTTAAACTGCATCTCCATCTCCTGCAATTTCGTGAATATATGCCCCTTCCCAGAGACTACATATTTCGGAGGCAGGTGGTTCAGGGAGTAGGCAAAAATATCCATCCTGCACCTGGAGCAACCGCATATATCGGACCTTGCTTGCAGTTGGTCGTCAAGGTTTCTTTTTACAATGTCTTCCATGTAATTTTTCAGTACTATTTCCCGCGGCACGGCTGACGCGGCGCTTTTTGCAGGCTTATTTTTTACCGCTTTCTTCATTATTTTTTTCACGGTCTTCTTACCGGACTTTTTAGCCATGTGTTCCTCCCTGTATTTTTTCCATCAGCATTTTTATGCACTTGAGCGGCACTCCTTTCCCCGAGTATTCTTTTATCTTTTTACACAATTCAATATGTTCATGGGTGTATATCCTGCGGGAACCCGCGCGCAGGGGGACTATCACCTTTTTTCTCTCCCAGTTGCGTAACGTCTGCTGATGGACATTCAGCATGAGCGCCACTTCATTAATAGTATAAATCTGCTTGCTTCCTGATTTCTCTTGTTTTTCGCTCAACACAACATTTTCCCCGTTTGACATGTTCAAGCCTCCATATTTTTTTACCGCCGCTTTAAAATATAAATCATACTGCCATAAAGCATGGTTCTATTGTGCTATTTGTTCTTTACATTGCGAAAACCTGTTTTTAGTTTATAACACTATCCCGGACGAATCCTCCTTAAATTAAACGCAACTAAAAAAATCACTTTGCCTGTCTGCAATAGTCCAAAAATCAATACTCTTTTTATCTGCAAATCATTACATATTTAATTATACCTACTTGACAACAGTATTGTCAAGTAAATCAAATCATCTACAAATTTTGATATATTTATCCTTAAAAATATGGCTAAAAAAATACCATATATAGTTATTATACCGTCCAAGCCATACAATAGACTGCGGTTTCACATAGTGGAAATGAAATTTCTATTTATGTCGATTTTTTGTATTTCTATCTTTCTTTTTTACCATTTTTTAAACCCATTTTTTAACCTTTACTTTTGTAATTCCTTAAACTATAATTTAACAAAAGGACAAAAAAAATTCCGAGGAGTCATATGAAAACTAGAAAAATATTTCTAATGCTATTTTTTTGTCTGTCTCCGTTCCATTCCCTGTTTTCCGCCGCCACATCGGTTACCGTGGAACCGTTTGGATATTCAGGGCAATATCTGGAGGCAACTTTAAAAGATAATCCGGTACTTCACATTTCAATCAACGCACCCGGCGGGGATGTGCTTACGCAAGCCGGTGTAAAAAACACACTTGATTCCTGGTACGCCGGCGCTGCGGACGAACCATCATCTATAGCACAGCACGGGGTTAAACTATGGTACATGGCCGTTGATAGTCCCGAATTTGACACCTTTTCAGCGGTGTATGTCACAACCCTCGTTTCATCCGGCGTTAATACATGGGACAACGTTTTTTCATTGGCAGTTGCCGATGGTTCAGGGCTCTGGATAACCGTTGACATCGCTGATTCACCGGTTTTTGGAACGATTGAGATGCAGACCGATTCCCTTGTCTTTGCCAACGCTCCCGGAGTTTCATCATCGGACGAGCCCGGGGTGCCTCCGGTCCTCCTGGTTACCGATATTACCCCGGCCGGAGAACTTTTGGTATCCCACGTTCCCGGTTCCATGCAGCCTTTTGTATCAACCGGCCAGTCAAACAACGTAATCCCGTGTGATATTATTTTTTACAACAACTCGCCGCAGTCATCCGCGGACATCAACGTCAGGAACCTTACCATAACAGTTGAGGCATACCCTTCTCCCGGGGCTGTCCTGGCGCCGGCTTCAATACTTGCCACCATAAAAATAACGGACAAGGAGCAGGGAACAAAATACGGTGAAATAACACATGCGCTTATGCCCGGAGGCGCCGTGCCGCTGAATATCCCGCTCTCTCTTCTGGATGTCCCGGCAGGCGTTACCGTACAGGCAAACGTCATAATCACGCTGGCTGACACAGCCCCTCCGGCCGCGGACTTTGTCCTCAGTCTGGACTCCGCGCCCTGTGTGAACGCGGTTGATTCTTACACTATGAAGCCTGTGAGTGTTTCCGCTTCATCCGCCGACCCGACGGGTTTCCCCATGTATTCGAATTTTTCAAAACTTGTCAGCGCCTGTAATTCTATAAACAGTTACTATTATCTGACGGGCCCGGATCCGCGCTACATAAACAAAGGTGCGACAAACGTTGAATTGATATCCATCTACCTTGAAAATCCGGGTAATTCCACTTCGGCTTCAGCCGAACTTTACAACCTAAAACTCCACATCACCGACAACAACAATGCTCCAATTATTCCAAAAGATCTGTTTTCCAGGATTGCCCTGACAGATTCCAGCGGAACCGTCAAATACCGCGTCAAACTATCCGATAACATCGAGTCCTCCGGGAATGCGGTTACTTTTTCGCTTTCCAACACGGCCATAATCCCTGCCGCTTCAGGAGTGACCGTTGTGGTCTCGGCGGATATTTCCATATCGACGGTTGTAAACAACTTCAGGGTATCCGTTAACAGTGCGTCCGACATTAACTGCAGGGATAAAAACTCCCTCTATGCTGCCGCAGTCAACCCTGCCGTATCAATGCCCTATGTCTCCCCGCTTGCCCTGCTCTCAAGTTCTTTCCTGGTATCGGTCAACCCGCTGATGGCTCCTAACATTTATACGGGCCAGCAAAACATCCATGCAATGGATATCACTCTGTCATCGCCGCTTTCTTTCGGTAACGGCAACATCCTCATTAAGGGGCTTACGCTGACGGCCCGTGATTCATCAGGCGGCGCGGTTGATTTTGCCGCAACCGTATCAACCCTAAAAATTGCCTGTGCCGGTGTCACTTCAGTGGTTTCGTCACCGTCCGGCAGCCGTATATACATGGCTTTTCCATCCCCTGTTACCATACCCGCGATGCCGTTAACAAGCACTATTTCAGTATATCTGGACGTCCTGCCGGACCCTTCATCATCTTCCTGCCGGATATCTCTGGATTCCGGTTCGATTTTTGCCTTCCAGGACAATGATCCGGCAAGGGATGTTTTTGGCAATGCCGCATCCGGTTACTCTTTCCCCATGTTCTCCGGGAACGGCGTACTGGCAGGTACATCTGATTCGCTATCATTCTCAACTTATCCAAATCCATTTAAAAAGGGCTCATACGCCAGGCTTGCGTATTACCTGGATGCTTCTTCTGACATCACGATTAAAATATACGACCTGTCCGGCAGGTTCATAAAAACCGTCATTGATTCCGTCCAAAAGAACCCCGGGTCACATGACGAAGACACCTGGGACGGTTCGGACTCCTCCGGCAGGAGCATAATAGCCGGGACTTACCTGGTAAAAATAGAAAAGACAGGTTCGGCAAAAACAGAAACCATTGTAAGAAAAATAACTTATATAAAATAAAGGCGGAAAATTGATGAAAAAAACACCCATACCGGCACTCGCTCTCATCTCTGTTTTTGCCGCAATTTCCTTTGCAAATGATGTTCCCTATACCGGATCAATCGGAATAAAAGACGCCGGCATGGCCGGAGCATATGCGCCATTCATAGAGGACGGGTTTGCGCAATTCTCAAATCCGGCACGCCTTGCTTTTGTCGCGCGCCAGCGGATAGGCATGACCTACTACAACCTGTATGAATCCGGCTTGCTGGGAGCCGTAACTTACGCGGTTCCATTCTTTGACAGGGGGACACTCTCTGTTTCGGCGCTGACGCTGGACGCCGGCAGCATCGAAGAACGTGACGCCAATAACATACTTGTATCTTCATTCAGCGACAGTTACGCATCCTACTATGTTTCATACGGTATTACATTGCTTCCTTATTTGAGCGCGGGTGCCTCAATAAAATACCTGAACCACTCTTTCTACCATAAGAGTTTCGGGTCCGCCGGCATTGATGCCGGCCTGATGCTGACGCTTCCGCTCGATATCGGTATTTCCGTTTCCGCCGACAATCTTGTAAAACCCGTGTTTGACTATGGTTCGGGATCATCACAGGACTCCATGCCAATGACAGGCAAAATCGGCATAGGCTGGGAACATATGTTCCCCGGCGAGAAAAAAAGCACCCTGAGGTTATCCGCAAATGCCTCACTGGCAGAATACGGAACATATTTATTCTCGGCAGGTGCCGAGTACTCGTTGTATGATATGTACAGCCTGCGCGCAGGCATATCAGGTCTTGGATTCGCCGCGGGAGCTACGCTGTCCATATTTGGCGCCGAAATCGATTATGCCCTTGTAACAGGCGACATCGCCCTGTTGCATAAATTTTCCGTTTCTTATAGTTTCGGCGATAACATAAGGCAGATGGAATCCAGCCTTGTGGCCCGGGAAGCCATGGTCAAGAACGAACTCATAGAAAAGATTAAACGTGAAACAATCCAAAAATATAAGGAATGGATAGAAATGGATATAATGCTGGGTTCCTACGAGAACGCGCGTACGACAGTCGACAAAGCGCTCGTGTGGGACCCGTATTATCCGGATTTTATCAGGCTCCGCAATCAGGTTGATGAGTTGTTAAAAAAATCGAGGATACAGGCTTATATGCGCGACGCGGACCGATTAATGAAGGAAAACCTGTATATTGACGCTCTGGTCTCATTAAAGAACGTCCTCGACCTGGATCCGGAAAACTCCTCCGCTAAAACACAATTTGCACGCGCCCAGGAACTCATCAGAACCCTCGGCGAGAATAACCTCGGTATCGAAGAGGGCAACAAGGCCGTAATCAGGCAGCATTTCGAGAGCGGACTGAACAATTATGCCGCCGGCAATTATGAAAAAGCCATAAGTGAATGGGACCAGGTAATCAAAGCCTCCCCGCTGCAGCGCCAGGTATACAACTACATCAAACAGGCGCAGGACAAGATTAAAAAGATCGAGGTCGCGGAAACAGAAAAAAAATCCTCCCTGGAAAAACAGAAATCTTCCATTTTTAACAGGGCAGTATTGCTGTATTCAAAAGGCGATTTTGAAGGGTCCATACAGGCATGGAAAGACCTGCTGAAAATCGACCCGGAAAGCAAAGATGCAAAAAACAATATGGAGAAGATTACAAAGGAGTACCTGGAACTGCAGAAACAAAAACTTGAGTGGTAGGTTTACTCTGAAAATTCAGTGCTGTCCGTTTTTTGGCACAAATAGGATAAATCCTGCGTTTTACTGACAGCGCTGATTTTGCCCGCCGTGCGGAATATTTTCGGTCTTTTATGATTAAAAGTGCTATATTTTATTAAACATGTTTATTACCCATTTACCCATATCAGCAACTCCCGTGAATACACTCATGAGATAGTGCGGAAACTCAACTTTTTTGGGGCCCGCGATAACGGATAGTATGAACGCTATCACTATCATGTTCATAAAAAGCACAAAAGCCAGTGAAAAAACTATATTTGAATCCTCCTTCAGGTCTGTCTGAGAAGTGGTGAGCGAAAATATCGTAAGCGCTATGTGAAAAGCGAGCGCCGCCCCGACAACTCCCGCGAGCCAGACCTGGTGCTCATCCCTGGCGATTGCGTAGATGCCGAGCGCGAACAGGGCATACAGGGGGAAAAAATATGGCGCCAGTGATATTAAAAAGTTGGATTTGGATATCAGGACTTTGCCGCCGTCTTTTGACACGTAGATGGATTTTGTTTTGGCCCCAAATACCGCCCCCCATAGCATGTGTGTCAGTTCATGCGCCATTACATGGGCAAAAACGGGCCTGTACAGGAGGAAGTGAATTACCAGGTACAGGGCAAAACCCGCGAAAAAAGCCAGTTCGCGGTAACTGCTGGCGGTGTACCCCCTGACCAGGTTGCCTAACTGTAGGGCTGCGGAAAAAGAGAGCACCACAAAAACAGCGGTAAATATCCCGTATAATATTTTTTTCAGCATCGATTATCCCAGGGCCGCCAGCCTTTCATTGACTTCCTCCAGCCGCTTGCGTGCTGTCAGATGGCCGGGGTCGAGCCTGAGCACGTGCATGAGACGCTCTTTTGCCTCCTGCAGCCTGCTGTCAGTATAAAACTGCATTGCCTCCGTGTATGCCCTTGAGACCTCTTCGTCCATTAACGGTTTAATATCGCGCTTGTATTTCAACGCAAACTCGTTCGCCGGGTCTATTTTCAGTATTTTATCGAGGGTTGCCATGGCTTCCACGATGCGTTTTTCCCTGTAATACCCGTCCACCTGCTCCATCAACTCTTCCATCCTCTGTTTCAAAAGCTGCTTTGCCTTTTCCACATAGTTTTTCAGTTTCTTCTCGAGCGGCCGTTTTTCTATTGTCTTCTTCCATTCCCTTATGACGCCCATGTAGTCCTCCTGCATGAGCTTTTCTATGCCTTTCTGAAAAGCCTCGGCGATAATGGCCGCCTCCACATCGCTGCCAAAATCCTCTTTCATGAGGCCGGCGTAAGTCTTATCAAGCGCTGCCCGTATATCCTTTGAATCGGGTTTGATATCAAGCGCGCGTTTGTACAGTATTATCGCTTCCATCAGGTTGCCCCTGGCGCTCTCCTCGTTGCCCTTTACCAGGAACGTTTCCACCTCTTTTTTAACCTGCAGTTCCCTCAGTTTCAGTTCCGCACTTTTTATGTAGGACTCAGCCTGCGCGTTTGCCGGGTCCAGCAGCATTATCTCCCGCCATTTCCGGATAGCCTCTTCAACATGGCCGGTTTTATATATCTCCACTCCCTCCGCCAGCATTCCGGGTATTTTGGCGGAGACCTGCAGCCTCTCCTCCGCTGATTTTATATATGATTTCAACTGAACGTTCTCCGGGTCCAGCGAGAGCCCCTCCTGCCACTTTACTATCGCACCCCTGATATTTCCCTTTTTATAGATGCCCAGTCCGTCCAAAATGACGGCTTTTACATTGGTACCGAACTGCTCGCGGTTTACCGATGCCCGCAACGTTTCAAGCTGTTCGGCTATTTCTGTATCGTTCGGATATTTGTTGCGCAATTTTTCAAAGGCAGCGAACGCGTCTTTGACTCTGCCCGAGGATGCCATGTCCTTTGCTGTGCGAATCTCGGCCTGGTACTCCTTTTTCGACTGTTCCTTAAGCATATTGTCCAGTATGGACTGGGCCGAAGCCTTGCTGGAAGTGATGCCCTTCATAGCCATGTCTATCTCCTGCTGGGATGTGGCGTTTTTCTTCGCCTCTTCCATGGATATCAGCCCTTTTTTATACAGGGATACGATGGCCTGGTCAAAGGTCTGCATTCCGGACTGCGCCCCGTCCTTTATAAGGTCCTTTATCATGTTTATCCTGCCGTCCTCCAGGTATCCGCGCACCGTGGGAGTGACCACCATTATCTCCACAGCCGGAACCCTGCCCATTCCGTCTGATTTCGCTATCAGCCTGAGCGACACCACTGCACGCAGCGCACCTGCCAACTGCATCCTGATCTGCCCCTGCTGTTCCTTTGGAAAAAAATCAAGTATCCTGTTTATTGTCTGTATTGTGTCCATGGTATGCAGTGTGGAAAATACCATGTGCCCGGTCTCAGCCGCCGATATGGCGGTGGCGACAGTTTCCGCGTCGCGCATTTCACCGATGAGTATGACGTCAGGGTCCTGCCTGAGCACGTATTTTAGGGCCGTGGTGAAGTTCTCCGTATCCAGCCCTACCTCCCTCTGGGAAACGCTGGAACGCTTGTCCTGGTGCACGAACTCTACGGGGTCCTCTATCGTGACTATGTGATGCGCGTAGTTTTCGTTGACCTTATTTATCATGGATGCGAGAGTTGTGGATTTCCCGCTGCCCGTGGTCCCGGTCACCAGCACAAGCCCTCTGGGTAGCAGGGCTATCTCCGCGAGCGCCGAGGGCAGCATCAGTTCCTCCATGGTCGGTATTTTTATGGGTATCGCCCTCAACACCACCTCGTACTTTCCCATCTGCTGGAAAGCGTTCGCCCTGAAACGAGCCACACCCTCGAGGTTATATGCCAGGTCCATCTCGTTGGTCAGTTCAAATTTCCGGCGCTGTTTCTCGTCCATCATGGCGTACATCATTTCGCGCATGTCCGTGCGGGACAGTATTTCCATGTCGAGGGCCGCCAGTTTGCCGTCCACGCGCATGATGGGCGGCCTGCCTTCTTTGAGGTGCAGATCCGAAGCCTTTTTTTCTATCATAAGATGGAGAAGTTCATTGATGTTCATAGGGTACCCCTCTGTCTAAAGTATAGGGCGGGCCTTTAGCCCGCCCTTTCTTGATTATTTTGAGGGCAGTTTAGAAATTGACCGTCAATCCGAACCTGTGCGTCATGTCGTTTAAGTCCGTGCGCATGTATTTTTGTATGGCGTAATCAACGGAAAAAGTTTCCATGCCCACGCTGGCGCCGCCGCACAAAACAAGCGTATCCATGAAGGGCGAATACTGTACGCCCGCACGTGCCACTGCAGACTGTATCTGTGCGTTCTTTCCAAAATCAAACCTGTACTCCGCGCCCGCGTTGCAGGAAGCCACCTCCAGGGAAGTGTCGTTTTGCGTTGTTTTCAGGTCGAACGCTACGCCGAGCTCGTTTGTTATCCCGTAATACAGCCCCGCTGTTATGTCATAGGGCACGGCTTCCTGTGTGCCTGACTGCCATTTTACCTGCGAAAAGACGTTCTTTGCCATCACCGCAATCCTGAAATTATCCTTCATGGCCAGCGTTATGGACGCATCCACGCCGAACCCGCTTGCGGATACCTCCGTGGAGCCGATCATGAGGTCCGTGGACGACCCGAAATATTTTGCGTTCAGGCCTATGGCCAGTTTTGGGAAATTGAACTTTGAAAGCCCTATGTACCTGTCTATCCGGTAGGCCCAGGAAATGGCCGCTATGTACTCGGCCCATTTATATTCGTCGTCGCCCGTGTAATCCGCCTCAAACCTGGCTGACAGGTAGCGGACACTGCCTCCCAGTGCTCCAAAACCCATAGTATCGCCCTGCGCATAGGAGATAAATATGTCCGATATTCCGGTAAATCCGGTTATCATCTCCGGGACATAGGTGAACGATACCGATTTTGTTTTGCCCAAAAACGCCATGGCTGACGGGTTCCACCACGAAGCGTTGCCGTCATCGGACACGGCCGTGAACGCGGAGCCCATGCCGAGCGCCCTCGTTGATATCCCGTTGTCCGTGTACGCCCCTCCCAGCATTCCCGACTGTGCTGCCATAACAGGAACGCATGCGAGTGCGGTTAAGACCGGGAATAAAAAGAACCTTGCCATATGTTTTTTCATCATGTTATTTCACCACCGCAATCAGCCTGGAGGCAGTCGAGGTCGTCCCGTCGCTGTATTTAAGCGATATTTTAACGGCATAAATCCCGTTTCTGACCGTTGAACCTCTGTCGTTTTTCCCGTCCCAGACGAAGAAATACTTTATCGTAGCCGGGTTCATGGGGTCGGAGGCGACGTTGGCCGGATCGGCCACATCCTCGGTCTGCAGTGTCCTCACCAGGCTGCCTGTCAGATTGTAGATATATACTCTGGCTTCCGTGAGGTTGGTTATCGAATCGGCGTAATATATGACCGCCGGTCCGCTTGATGGATCAAATGCCTTGGTGTTGTTAAAATGGAACGTTGCGGGCGCCTCGACAGGCGTCTGGTACATCAGCGCGTATTTGTTATTCGCGGGCAACCCGGAGAGTGACACATCAATGTAATGGTCAGCGCCGCCGGTTACTGGCGTTCCGATAGTGGTTATCTGTGTCCAGACCGATCCGTTCCAGTACCATACTGTCAGGTCCGTTTCTTTCTTACCCGACGCCAGCAGCGCCGCCAGATGTGCATCGGTGTAGTGCATCCTGAGCGTGGCCATACAGAAATTGCTGTTGAATGTGAAAGGCATCTGATATGTCGCGCCCGCCGAGAAAGCTACGGTGTTGCCGACAATAGTATAGCCGGACGGCGGATACTGCGGGCCCGTCTGCGCGGCGACCGTTATCAGGTTTGCCGGAACCATGGTGCCGTTGTTGTCTGTAATACCGGAAACCGCCGTGTCAAAAGAAGATATCCTCATGCACGTGTTTACGCTCTCAACAGTGGTGGCGTCCAGGTTCACGTATACCATGCCCGCAGTGGTCACATAGAACACGTATGTATAGACCCCCTGATACCCATTGGAGGATACGGCTGTCACATAAACCGTGTATTGGCCGTCGGTTATGACTGTCGACGGGGTGAAACTCATTATGTTCGTCCCTGATTCGTGGTCGTATGTGCCCGCTGCGCCCGACACGCTTATGCTGCAATTGGTCCAGTCGATTGCGGCACTGCCGCCCGGTATCAGTGTTACTTCCATCTTTGATACGAGGAAGTTCACCTGTGTGGCCGTGGATTCCGTCAGATTCAGCGACCCGCCCGAACCGGACTGCACGTTCATGTTGCCGGCCTGCGGTATCGATGTGTCATTCACTTCGAACGTGTATTCCACGGCCGCCCCTATGTTGTAAGCCGCGTCAATGGGGATTATTTGCAGTTTGTAAACGCCTCCGAGCGTAATCGGGCTGTCCGGTATGTAATATATCTCCCATGTCTTGGTCCCGGGCGTACCCGCGTTCCAGGCCGTGTGGCCCTGTACCTGGTTGCCGTACGGGTCCTTTAGTATGATCGTGGAGAGGTTCACAGGCCCTGCTCCCACTCCATCGTCAGTCAGTGTCACTTTTACGTAATTTGAAGAGTTGATTATACCCGGTTCCTTGACCGAGTTGTTCGAAGGATACTCCGAGTTCGCCACAACCGATGGCGGCGTGGAGTCCGCATTCGGAACCGCCGGATTCTGCTCCACTATGAATGATACAGTTCTGTCGTTGGAAGACAGGCCATATCCCCTCTCGTCACCGGACACGTTATATGATTCATCATAGAAGAAACTCGGGATGACATGGTACGGGTTGCTGGTGACGGTGTATGAAGTTGTTGTCCCTCCCATGGAACATTCCAGTGTTTCCGAGGAAGGCCCATTCTCCGAGACGGAAATTATTGTCTTCCCCGTAAGCACCGCCTTAAAAGCAGCTATATAGGTACCCGCCGCCATTCCAATTTGATGATATATATATGCCGTGTCTGCTTTGAACACACCGGCTCCCTGGTCAACGAACGGACTTCCGAAAACGCAATCCCAGTCATTGCCGTCATCACCGTCGCCTTTTGTATAAACAGTGCCCGTATTGATTATGCCGCATCCCGAATCAGGCAGCGGGTTGGGTGTAAATCCCGCCATTGGAAGCCCGTCATAAAAAAGCGGGTCGAGTTGTATGTTCATATAGAGCAGGTCGGTATCAAACGCTGTGTGATCTTTGACGGTTGGGCTGAACAGCGAGCCCTGCGAGTCATATATCCTGAGATCCACATATTGCCACGGGTAATTCTCATAATCATGGCTGACCCCCGGGACCTCATAAGCCGTATAATCAAACCCGAGGTTTGCCAGGTTTGCAGTCGTGGCGTTTGTCAATAGCGTCTCGAGATTGAGCGTTACCATTGTTTCATCCTGTGACGTCTGTATGTATTCGGCGTCAATGGAGTATATCGACGCCACAAGCTCGATGGTTGTGACTTTTAGTTTTCCGGTAAACGCGAGTCCTGTGTTTCCAGCGCCGTCCGCGATATCAAATCTGTACCAGTAATCGCCATCGGTCCTCAAGTTGCCGGCCGAATCCAGCCCGTCCCACTGCAGCGGGTTGTTGTAGCCGAATATCCCGTCAGTCGAAAGTGTTATGACAGTGTTTCCCACGGAGTCTAAAAGCACGCAGGTTAAGGCCGAGCTCTCGGTGAGATAGTAAAAAAGCTGCAGGAGCTGTTTGTTCGGGTTGAACGGGTTGGGTGTTGCGTTAACAAGTTCGATTTTGGGCCTGATACCGTCAATGCTGATCCTGTTAGCCGAAGTATAGGGCGAGTTACCGGCCTTGACGCCCGCTTTTGTAAAGTTGCCTTCAATGGCGGTGTTTGTTATGTTAAATTGGTATGATTCCCTGACCTGGAACCTGGCTCCGTATACGCCGTCCGGCAGAGCTCCGGTGTCATTGTGAGCGGCCAACCCGTCGTCGTACATCGGTATGCCGTATATAGCTGTTCCTATGTTTATCGAAGCCGTCCCGCCGGCCGCGAGCGAACCGGTCGAAGCGTTGAAATCCGCGTACTGCAGTGTCGCGTAACCGGTCCCCAACGGAGGTATGCCGGCGGCCAGGTTCGTGTCCGATAATGCAACCGTCTTCAGGGAAGTGTTCTGATAGGCGTTGACCACCCATGTCCTGACGCCGTCATATACATACAGAGGAAATATCCCGTTGAAATCGGGCGACGATACTACGATCGAAGTATTTGTGACGCTGTTTACCGTCACGTTCTGAAAAGTGTCCGTGGCGTTCACAACGCACATACGGAACAGGACATAGTCCCCTATCTTTGCTGTTGTGGCCACGGGCGATAACTGGAAATTCAGCGAGGAGATGATGTACGCAGCATTGGCGCCGGCAGAAAAGAAAATTGATATAACAAACAGGCTAAACGCAAAAACGAGGTTCCTCGTTATTTTTCCCAAATTAGCCTCCTAAAATTTTTAGGGTAATATAGTTGAATTTTACCATATACTTATAAAAAGTCAAGGTATAGGGTTCCTGTTATATGGCATTTTTGCAATACTTTAAATCATTCGTTTAACCATTTGGTTTTTCGTCTTGTTTTAAAAGTGTCATAAAAAAACAACGGGCGGATGTATTATCATCCGCCCGTTGTTTTTTTTAATTAATTGCCGTTAGAAATAATACCTGACGTATACCGGTGTGACAGTCAGAGCGTTCAGGAAGAAACTCGAATTGCTCGTGCCCCCATAGTTGTTCGCGTTCATCCCCAGCCACAGCCCTATACCGCTGCCTATGGATAACGCATTGCTGATAACCGGCAGAGCCACCTCAAATAACACGTCCGCGCCGGCGCCAAATTCAACCGTGCTGGTATTTTCCGCAACAGAAGTATAGCCAAATGTGATGCCGGGCGCGGCAATAATCGCGAAATTACCCGCCTCAAACACGGGAAAAAGCGCCGCGATTGTGAGCGGCATACTGACGTAGTTTTCCCCGAGCGATAAGCCGACAGAACCCTGGATTCCGAAATCGTCCGACGGCCATATCCTGTATGACGCATAACCTCCGGTCACTCCGCAGCCCAACGACTGTTTGTCCTTTAACAACGCCGAATACCCGCCTTTTTCCGCAGCGAAAACCGGTAAAGCAACAGCCAGAACCAATGCAACAACAATTAACTTTTTAAGCATAATACCCTCCTTTTAGGATTTTTTTTACAAAATCATAAAGCAACCTGACTCCTGTAGCCGCTGTTCCGTCCGGTATATAGGATTTGTTCGCAACTCCATACGCCGTACCTGCTATGTCCAGGTGCATCCACGGCGTGCCTTTTTTTACGAACTCGCGCAGGAACATGCCGGCGGTGATGGTACCGGAATTACCGGCGCCGGAATTTTTTATATCCGCGTACTTGGAATTTATCATCTCGCGGTACTCGTCATACATGGGCAGCTGCCACACGCGTTCGCCCGTCTCGTCGCCCGCTTTTTTCATGACCTCAACCAGTTCCGTGCCGTTGTCCATGAGCCCTGTAGCATAGTTGCCAAAAAACATGGAACAGGCACCCGTTAAGGTTGCTATGTCTATTATGAAGAACGGTTTGTATTTCTGCTGGGCATAGGCAATGGCGTCGCATAGTATGAGCCGTCCCTCGGCGTCCGTGGATATTATCTCTATCGTTATCCCCGCCATGGACGTCAGGATGTCCCCTGGTTTGTCGGCCCTGCCGTCGGGCAGGTTCTCTGTAAGCGGCGTTATAAACACCGCGTTCACGGGCAGTTTCATCGCCGCGACAATCTTCATCAGGGACAGCACCACGGCAGCGCCCGACATATCATATTTCATGTCCTCCATCCTGTTCGACGGTTTTATGGATATCCCGCCGGAATCAAAAGTGATGCCTTTGCCCACAAATATCATGGGCCTCTTTTTTCCGGCGTTCTTGTACTCTGCCACGATGAATTTGGGTTCCTCGGCAGTGCCTTTTGACACGCCGTAAAAAGCTCCCATTCCCATCTTTTTTATCTCTTCCCTGCCGAATACCTTTACCTTCAGCTTCTGATTTTTGCCGGCCGTTTTTTTTGCCTCAGATGCCATCTTTGAAGGTGTCGTTGAATTACCCGGCCCGTTCATCAGGTCCTTTGCCGCAAAAACCGCATCAATCACTATCCCTGTCTCGTCTATGACCTTTTTCGCGGACAACCCCGCAGCAGAAACAGCAACGCTTTCAAACCTGTCCTCTTTTTTCTTTTTGTACTCGTCATATACATAATCGGCGAGCATCATGCCCTCGCACTGCGCCCTGAACTCCTTTTCACCCGGCAGCCAGCACGTTGTCGCGGCTGTCCTGCAGCCCAGCGCTTTTGCCTCGCGCAGCGCGAAACCGGCAGCCTCGCGGACTTTCTCCGCTGTGAGATTTTCCTTTTCACCAAGGCCCACACACAGCACCTTTTTGCCGTTCAAAACAATAACTGACTTTTTCCTCGTATCACCCTTTATGGTGCCATCTTTTAATGCCTTTGCCAGGGACGCACCTGCCTTGCCGTAAACCGGGGACGAAAACTGCCTGTTGTCCCCGTTTATTACCGCGGCCAGGTAAATATCCGCGTTGATGTCAAAAATCTTTCTGTTATCCGTCGAGAGTTTCATTGTTTTTCCTCCGCAAACTGGGTTATGAACCCGCCGATATTATTTATCAGGAAATCGTCTGTTTTCTTCAGGTTATTAAATATGCCCGTTATGCCCTGTCGGGTATCGATTGCCGCCGCGTAGACGCCCAGGCATTCCAGAAAAAGCGTCCTGTAATCCTCCATTACGGTCTCTATTTTGACCTCATATACGCACGGGTCGTCCGGCACGGGCGGGAAAAAAATGCGTGTCCCCATCATATGCAGAGGCCTGTTGAATTTTTTCAGGTTCTCTTCGTCCATGCCGTAGACTCTTTTGATAAGGTAATCGCGTGAATCGGAGACCCCCTGTATGTTGGCATGCCTGCGCAGGACCGTGGTTTCCGCGAGAAAAAGCGAAACGCCTATGTTTTTTGTGAATTTTTCGATAAAATCGCCGGCGAGCCCCTGATAATAGTTAATGGAGTTCCGGCAGTATTCGTAGGACAATACCACCCTGTCCTTCATTATCCTGTAACGGACAAAATTGTTCTTTTCATCCTTTGAGGACATGACAACCGTACCGTCGGGCGCGGCGTTGTAGGATGTGATGGAATGGTTGTCGGATACGGAATTGAAAAGTTCCCGTATCTTCTTATCCTCTATCTGGACAGGAACATAGACAAGTTCAATAATCATGGCAAAAAGCCTGGTTGAGAGTTCCATGACACCTCCTGGTGCGCAAAATTAATACTACCAAATAATAGGATTAAAAACAAGATATCACGTATGGCCTGTCGCGTGTGGTTCCGCAGGGTTTCGCCAAAAAAGGAGATTCCGCCGGATTGCCTCTGTTCCGGGGACAAATGGCGCACCGATATCTATTTCACCTGTTTTTAGGAAGGTAAAAAGAAAACGCGGTTCCCTTATCGAGGCCCTGCGACTCGATAACGAAAAAACCGCCATGTGCCTCCACAATTTTCCTGGAAATATATAACCCGATCCCCGTGCCGGAATGTTTCCTGTTATCCGCTCTTTCCGCCTGATAAAAACGTCCGAATATCTTCTTCTTTTGTTCTTCATTTAATCCAACGCCTTCATCCTTTACACATATCATCACATAATTTCCTTCACGTACAGCGTTACCCGTAGAATCATAAATCGTCTCTGCTTTGGCCCTGTCCATAACATAGTTTTCAACAATAGAAACGACTACCTCCGTGTTTGGCCCGGAAAATTTTATCGCATTGCTTAGCAGATTCAGCATAACCTGTTTGATTCGTTCCCTGTCCGCTTCCAAAAGAATTTCACCCGCAGGTTTATTTTTAAAATACAGCGATATGCCGTTATTTTGCGCCAGCAGCAGTATCTCATTCATTGATTCTTCCACGACCCGTACAATATTGATATTCGAAAATTCGATTGTCAGAAAACCGGCTTCGATTTTTGACATATCAAGCAGATTGTTTATAAGGGTCAGGAGTCTGTCGGTATTTGATCTTACTCTTTCCATGACGTCCTTTTGTTCCGGCGACATTGCTCCAAATGCACCGTTTAAAAAAAACGACAGATACCCCCTGATGGCAGTTATCGGAGTCCTCAGTTCATGGGAAACGATCGATAAAAAATCATCTTTCAGCCTGTCGAGTTCTTTCATTTTTTCAATATCGTTTTTGAGTTTTTGTTCGTAAACCTTGCGTTCGGTAATATCATTAATTATACAGATTGAGCCCTTTATGTCGCCTTCGTCCGTAATCAGCGATGCGGTGAGCAATATCGGGATGCTTTTCCCCGTTTTATCCCGCAGTTCCATTTCGCTGTTTTTTATCAGCCCTTCGACCAGCAGCTGTTTCATCCAGCCCGTTGGCGCGCCGATACTATGCGCCAGATTTGCAAACGGCATGTTTTTCAGTTCGCCCTCTGTGTATCCGGACATCGCGAAAGCGGCTCTATTTGCAAAAACAACCGTAAAAGAATCGTCCAGTATTATCAAAGACTCCGCCATCTGTGCAATGATATCATCGGTAATAGACTTTGGCGTGATGCTCATAAAACGGTATTTTACCAGTGCGTAAAAAATGCCGAGAGCCCATATGAGCACAAAAATATTTGTTATATCAACTATAACATTCAACCGCGGCATTACTATTTCATTAATAGTCCCCGTCAACAGGCACAATGATAACGTTGCAAACAATACAACGGATGTCTTTTTTTTATACACATGCTTACTTTTGGACGCAGATTCAAAAAACAATAGAAGCGACAGGACGCAGGCAGTTATATAATATAGATAAAACAGATAGACCCATACATTGTTTTGCCACGTTTCAAACCATCCGAACATCTCGGGTCTTATCGGCCCCATGAGCAGGCCGTATTCGTACAGGGCCACAAATAAAGCCGATATGATGGCAAGCGTGGCGGGGAAATAAACCGACCGATAAACCGATCTTTTCTCCGCAAAAATAACCGCAAACGATAACATAAAGGCCGGGAAAAGCAGCCATCCGATTGAAGTTACTCGAAACACTGTTTTTGCGCGGTCCATTCCCATCTGAAGGTCATTTGTCAATAGCATCCCGGCCGTCCATAGAGCAAAACAAAAAAACATACACGCCGTAATAATATTGAGCGGGTTTTTTTTATTGAACCATAAAACAACAAAACCCATGGTCATATACACCAGCAAGGCGGTATAATGTAATAACGGCACAAAGAGTTGCGCTGTCAATTTTCACCCGGTTTCATCATTTTTTATGGATACATATATGCATTAACGCAGATACAATTATTGTACTTTAAGCACCATGTATCTCTCAGCCATTTGTCTTATAAAATATATTTGTTCGTGTACTCGCTGCAATTGTGTTCTTTTTGTGTTTCCGGAGTTTCCGCAATCCTCGTTCCATATCCGTATTCACATCTAAACATACTGATGTAGCAGTTATTTTCGAGCAAACACCAAAAAAATCCCGCACCGATTTTCCATAAAACGCCTCCCTTATTGCCGTAATAATTATACACCAACAATCCAATATTTCAATTTTTATGTTATAATATAATCTATAATTAATGACGGCATGTTCCCGTATTTAACACTTTTCAGGAGGTTCCTGTGAAAAAAGGCATCATTATATTCTCGTTATTGCTCCTCTCCGTCAATGTTGTATTGGCCGCAGAAGCTGAAAATCTCATAAAAAACGGCACCTTTGACGATGGCGGCGGCGTCCTCGCGCCATGGGTTCCCGTGCTCTCTGACGGGGTCACCCTTGTCGCCGCGCCGGATAATTTTTACCTGTACATGTCAAACCCCGCCCCGCGCTACAACGACATCACCCAGACTGTCATCATAGACCCGGAAAAGACCCGGGTTGTGACCGTCAAAGCGCTTGTAAAGATAAAAGATATAGTGAAGGGCAGAGAAGACTGGGAAATGGCCCGTGTGATGGTGCTCTTTTACGACAGGGATGGCGCACAGGTGGGCGGCTGGCCCGAACTCGGCCGCTGGAAAGGCTCGTTTGACTGGGCGCAAAAGGTTTGCGTCATAAACGTGCCCGATAATGCGCGCACCATGAAGATACAGCCTTCGCTCACCAACTGCACGGGCGAAATGTGGCTCGACGCCGTTTCGGTCACCGACGGCAATAACCTCATCATAGAACGCGACCCTGATAACTGGCTCCTAAACGGTGGTATGGAATTCGGTTCCACTCTCCCCCTGTATTGGGGCGGCTGGGTCGCCGGCGAGGCTGTCTTTGAATCGCCCGGCCATGATTCCGCCACATGTTTCAGGATATATAACCCGTCCAACCCCTACTCCATGATAACCCAGTCGGTGCCCGTAGACACGTCAAAAATCTTCTCCGTCACCATCTCCGGCTATGTCAAGGTCTCCGGGGTCACGGCAGGCGCCAACGTCTGGGAAAAAGCCAGGATATCGGTCGAGTTCCGCGATGAAAATGGCGAGCTGGTCAACAACTGGTGGCCTCCCGTCACAGGTGAGGCTGATTATAATATGGATACGTGGACGGAGTGGTCCCGTGATTATGTTGTGCCCGCCGGCTCAAAGAATATAATAGTATCGGCGGGGCTTTTGAACTGTTCCGGCACCATGTGGCTCGACAGCCTGAAAATGACCTGCAAGGACAAAAAGGGAAACGTCGTATTGCCGGAGGTACCAAAGGAAGAGGACCGCACGGGCTGGTGGCCATTTGAATTTGAGCAGGACCGCTATACGGCCGACGCGGCCATCGATTTCAATTACCTGCAGGACAGGCCCGCGGGCAAACACGGCCCCATCACGGCAACCGAGGAGGGCTCGCTCGCCTTTTCCGACGGCACGCCCGTGCGTTTCTGGGGCACCAACCTGGTTGCGGGTGATGTTTTCAGGGACCATGCCGCAACGGACAAAATGGTAAAAAGGCTTTCCAAACTCGGGGTTAACCTGGTGAGGCTGCACCACATGGACGCGCCATGGGCCGAGCCGTCGATATTCGATAAAACAGCTGACGATACGAGGACATTCTCAGAGGATTCGCTGGAAAAACTGGACTACCTGATATACAAATTAAAAGACGCCGGCATTTATGTTTTCATGGATATGCTCGTCCACCGCGGCCTCAAAAAGGGCGACGGCATGGCTGATTTTGACAAAATACCGCTCGGTTTCAAGGAGGTCATTTTCGTCGATGAGAAACTGCAAGAGTTGACGCGCGAGTACATGACAAACCTGTTAAACCACGTCAACCGTTACACCGCCACGGCATACAAGGACGAGCCTGCCATAGTGATGTCCGAGACCGTGAACGAGACGTCGCTGTTCTACTGGGAGAGCAACAAGCAGATACCGCGGCGCCACACGCAGAAGTTAAACGCCATGTTCAACGACTTCCTGAAAAAGAAATACAAGAACATGTCAAACCTGCGCCGGGAGTGGGACAGGTTCGGCGACTCGGACCTGGGCGATAACGAGGATTTTAACAACGGCACGGTCAGGCGCGAGATGTTCAGGATCAACCGGGATGACTGGGCCATGATGTTCGGTTCGAACTGTTCCGGCCGCGGGGCGGATACCAAGGAATTCTACTACGCCACAGAGTACGCGTTCTATAAAAAAATGTACGGCCACATGAAAGGCCTCGGTTTCAAAGGCCTCATCACCGGCTCCAACCACTGGGAGCTGTGGGACCCGGACCTGCGCGCCAACGCGGCCCTGGATTTCATAGACCGCCACTCCTACTGGGACCACCCCTCGGGCGGGTGGACCATGCAGGAAAACATAACTTTTAAGAACCTGCCCATGATAAAATCCAAAATGAACTCCGTGACGGAACTCGGCCACGCCAGGATATACAAAAAACCCTTCACATGCTCCGAGTGGAACGCGCTGGTGCCCAACGAGTTCCGTGCGGGCGCCCCGATACTGATGGCCTCCTACGCCTCCTTAAACGCCTGGGACGCAATGCTGCAGTTCAATTTTTCGAATTATGAGTGGAAAAAATACATAGCCCATTTCGCGGACTTCTCGGTATGGCCCGATACCATCTCGAACTGGCCGATAGCCGTCCTCATATACAGGGCAGGCGCCGTCTCGGCCACGCAGGAAAAAATCGTGGATTACTCCTCCGATAACGACGCTTTCTTTACGAAGGACTCCTCGTACAAGCTCATCAATGACGACTATACCACCCCGCTCATGATGAGGTCGTACAAGACGTTTGACCCTGCCATGGAGGATAAAAAGTTCAACCCGGTTCTGAAAAAGGACACGGCCCTCTCGCTTTCCGGCGAGCTCTACTGGAACTTTAGCCGCGGCATTTTCCAGGTAACGACCGAAAAGGTCCAGGGCGCCATGGGCTTTTTAAGTGCTGAAAAAGACTGGCTCAAGTTCCGAAACATAAAAATAAAGTCGTCGAACAACTATGCCTCCATCTTCCTTGCTTCGCTCGACAACGAGCCTGTGACAGGTTCCTCAAGGCTGGTGCTGAACACTTCGGCCAGGATAGACAATTCGCGGACAAAATACTCGCCGGCCCATACTTCCGTCATTTTCGGGGGGACTTCACCCATACTCATAGAACCTGTGTATTCTACCCTGAAGATAAACGTTAAAAGGTTCAAATCGGTTAAGATTTACAGGCTGGACGCCAACAACTATAAAAAGGACGAGTACAAAAATTACACCACACCGGATAAGAACACCGTCATTATCAAGACAGACGAGAATTCAAAAGCCCTTTTGTATTATATGGAATTTGAACGTTAACTACCTGTAGAACCGCACAAGCAGGACCTTTGCGTCCGTATCGTCCAGGAGTGTTTCGCTTTTATAACCCGCCTTTTGCGCAGCCCGGGCGATGTTATCCAGGCTTTCCACGGGGTCCTTTTTTATGTATTTTTTGAACTTCATGAACCCGAGCACGTAAAATTCTCTGAAATTTCCGGCCAGTACCGGGTTCAACGCCGCCATATCCGGTCTCTCGTCAAAATCTATCACGTATTTTCTTGCGGCTATATGCGGGATTATGTTTCCATTTGTTATAACAGGTATGTCCTTGTTGGACGGCAGCATTGAGATAGCCTTTTGAACGCCCGTGACCGCATAGGCCGGCATGGAATGTTTACCGTAAAAATCCCCAAAATAAAACGCCATATAGCCCGGCAGGTAAACAGCCAGCGATACTGCTGCGAGGGCCGCGGCCTTCCAATGGAATGGTATCTTTTTCATGACAAAAGGGAGCGCCGCAGTAAGCAGCACGCCGGCTGCGGCAAAACGCGACTGGTAAAAAGCGCAGTACACTCCGAGTTGCATAAAAAGAACAGCGGCGGATACGTTCACCGCTCCTGTGCGGTTCAGCAGCCCGGAATCCGTCAGTTTCGCGGCAGCGTAAACCGTTGACGCGAAGACCGCGGGTATCACGAATGAAGAGTAATAGCTGTGGAAGAGATATATGCCATCTACTGAGCCGCCCCTGTGTATAAATGTAAATACGGCAACCGGCGGCAGGGCTATGAGCAGGGCTGCCATGGACGGCACAGCAGCAAAAAACAGCACCGATGACAGCATTACAAGCAGTTGCAACAGTTTATCGGCGGTTAACCCCGCCCCATTCAGACCGATTAACTGCAGTATCTCCTGCGGCCTCGCGTTATATCCCGGTATGAACCATAGGAACGCCAGCGCCCCGTATATAAGCCCCGCTGCCCCAAGCACAAACCACACCCTCTCCCTTTTACGCGTCCACAGGAAAAACGATGCCAGCCCCAAAAAGACCGGCGCCTCTTCACGCAGCATGACTGCGGCTATGAAACACCCGGCCGCGGGCAGGAACATAGATGATTCGGCGTAATAGAAAAATGCGAAGAATAGGACACAATAAAACGGCGCCAGGTGGAAATCAGACTGCAGTATGCGGGTTACGTACGGGCTCAAAGCGAAAGCAAGGGATATAAAAAAAGCGGCACGGCTGTTGTTCAATACCTTTTCCGTAAAAAAGTATAGATATACAACGGCAGCGTATACCGCGACCGCCTGCATGATGAGCAGCATCTCCGGGAGCGGCGCCGCCCTGTACAAAAGCGCGAAAAAATATAAGGCCGGCTGCCAGTGGATGCCTCGGTGGTCTGTTGCCTCCATCCAGTTTACCTGGGAGAGGCCGTGGGATATGCGCCAGATAACGTTGGCAAATACCCCCGTCTCCTGCGCGCGGGTTATGAAATGGTGGTGGTACATTACATCCTTATACGCGTTCAAAACCGCCGGTATCACAGCTGCCGTCAGGACGATTATGAAAAGAGCCCTGTCCTGTTCCTCCGCGCCGGTGGTTATAAACCCGCCAAAACGGTATAACAGGAACATTGCCGCGCCCGATATAAGCCCGGCAAACAAACTGAACAAAATGCCGAACCGTCCGAGCCACATCATCCCAAAAGCGGCCGTTGTCAGCGCCGCAATTGTGAAATATGTATTTTTTTTTCGTCCCGAGCCGATATCCAGAAATCTCCTCCGTCTGTTTTATTATATGAATTTTAGCACAAGCGGCATGGATGTTGTAATTTTTTTTGTTTTGTTTATTCCGGGATTTGTGATTTGAGATTCGTGATTGGGTTTTTAGGATTTGTGATTTAAATTTAAAAAGCCGGCTTTGAGCCGGCCCCACATTGACTTCCCGGATGCAGGTTTAATATTTGCCGGATAAAATCCTGCAGCACATACACTTTCTGCTTTTAGTACTTTTTTTATTGCACCTGTTTTATCGATAATATCGACTGCCCGTACATATTACACTTACCTTTCTTTACTCCACCCCTGTTTTTTGCTATATCCATTGCCTGCAATATATTGGAAGCACTTATATATATTTTCGCTTCATTAAACTTACCGGCGCCTGTATGCCCCCTTTTTACCGTACATTCAAATGTCATATTATCACCTCACTATTATATAAGCAATACCCATGCCAATATTATACATTATATATTATTGATGTATTTTGGATTTTTATTTCGTTGGTGTTAACTTGGTTAACATATAGTTAACAATATGTTAACGCGATTGAAGTTTCTCTTATTATTATCTATTATTATCCTTGATGAAAGCCTTGAGCCTTGAGCCTTGAGCCTTGAGTCTTGAGTCTTGAGTCTTGAACCCTGGGCCCATTTACTGCATCCCCAATTTCTTCATTTTTTTCCATAACGCAACCCTTGATATACCCAGCGCCTTTGCGGCTTTTGTTTTTGAATATTTTGTGTCCTCAAGTACTTTAAGTATTACCTCTTTTTCCCCGTACTCTTTGACAGTTTTTTCATCGTTGAATCTGCCCGCCGTTATTTCGTCAGGCAGGTTATCCAATTCCACAACAGGCCCGTCATTTAAACTTACCACTCTTTCTATCACATTCTCAAGTTCTCGCACATTTCCCGGCCAGGAATATGACAAAAACGCCTCCTGCGCCCGCTCCGATATTGATGTGAAAACCTTCCTGTTTTTTTCCGAAAAATTGCGCAGGAAGTGTTCCGCCAAAAGCAGGACGTCCCTGCCGCGCGCCCGCAATGGTGGCAGCATGACCGGCAGGACGTATAACCTGTAGTACAAATCCTCCCTGAATTTTCCCTGCTCCACCATTTTTTTCAGGTCTCTGTTCGTCGCCGCTATTATCCTCACATCCACTTTTAGCAGCTGCGTCCCGCCGACACGCTCGAACTCCCTCTGCTGGACAAAGCGCAGCAGTTTGACCTGCATGGCGGGCGTTATATCCCCTATCTCATCCAGAAAAACACTGCCCCTGTCTGCCAGTTCGAACCTGCCGGGCTTTTCCCTCACAGCGCCGGTAAAGGCCCCCTTTTCATGGCCGAACAGTTCGGACTCGAGCAGGGTTTCCGGCAGTGCCCCGCAGTTGACCACAATGAACGGCCGGTCCGAACGTTTTGACATCTGGTGTATGGCGCGGGCCGCCAGTTCCTTGCCGGTGCCGTTCTCCCCCGTTATCAGCACCGTAGAATCCGTGGCCGCGGCCTTTAAAATCACACTCTTTACATTTTTCACCGATTCATCGGTTCCGATGAATTCCACTCCTATATCCATCATGGACTCCTGCTTGGCGGCGTCCATTATGGAACGGGACAAATTAAAAACGATATCCAAACCGCTCTCGTGCTTTAAAAACTCCTTATAGTCGTCCTTTACGGCATCCTGCATGCCGCTTTTCACATAGATGAGCCCGAGGTTATATACCGCGTTACTGTTATCCGAATTCAGGAATATCGCCGACTTGAACGAACTCACGGCCTCTTCTATAAGGCCTTTCCTGAAATACGCAAGCCCCAGGTCGTTCTGTATGTGGGACTTTTTAATGTCATCGGCCGCGCACTCGGCAGCCCTTTTATAACAACTGATCGCCGTATCGTAATTATCCTGCTTGAAATAGATGTCCCCGAGGTTGGCGTTAGCCAGATCGCTGTCAGGGTTGAACTGCAGGGCCTTTTCAAAAAATTTGAGTGCCTCCGTGGAGAGGCCGAGATTTTTGTGCAGAACGCCAAGGTATAGGTATACGTCGGCGAAGAAATTCTTTTTGGATTTGTATTTTTCCGAGTAGAGGACGCTTTTTGACGGGTCCACGTCAGCGGATATCAGGGTCTCGAGGTTTTTTACCGCCTGTTCCTGCCTGTTCACAGATATGTCGATCAAGGCCATGTTGAACAGCACGTCCCACGGCCTGGCCACGGACGGTATGCCCGAGTAGTCCTCATAGGATTCACGGTAATTGCCTTTTACAAAAGCCAGGTCCCCTTTTAGTTTCATGAAATCTTCTTTGCCTGTCTCTTCCTCTATCGCTTTTATTTTTTCAGCGAGGCCGTCCGGCCTGCGGCTCTTTAATCCGTCCTCTATTTCCGCTTTTAACCGGGATATGTCCTTCCACTGCCTGCCGCATTTGCCGCAAAATTTCGAACCCTCTTCTGCCTTGGTGCCGCAGTTTTCGCAGTACACCTGCTATCCCCTTCCCTTCGAACGGTTCTTTTCTATCCATTCGACACGCTGTATGGCAATGCCCTCTATTTTTTTGTTATCTTTATACTTCGGGGCCAGTTCTTTGTATATTTTTATCGCCCCGTCCCAGTCGCCTTTTGATTCCAGGTCATAACCCATCCTGAACTCCTTTTCAAACTCGATCAGACGCTTGCGCTCCACTTCCGTCATGTGCGTCGTAACCAGGTGCCCGACCTCCGTAAAAAACGATATGAGCAGTATGTTCACAAAATAGGCGGGAAATATCCCGGCAAGCAAAAGGCTTAATATGGTTAGCAAGCCCCACTCCTCTTTTTTTAGTAGGGTTTTGGGGAGGCTTATGTTCTTATCCCTGTCTTTTATTATCTCCAGCAGTTCCGCCGGCTCTTTGGCCTGTCCCTCTTTTTTGTCCTTGTTATCTTTTGGAGTCATTTATCCCCCGCCCGGTCAGCGGGCCCGGTCACAGAAACCTTTCAAAATCATTATACACCGGTTTTTTTCCGCTATAAACCGATATTTTTTCCCGTATTTCTATCTTTTCATACAATGCAAAAACATCCTTCAGGTCCTGTTTTTTTACCCCTATCTGTGACAGCGAAACGCCGAGTTCCATGCATTCAAACATAGAGGCTAAAAGCGTGCTGTTTTTCGTGTTCTTTAGCATTTCCTCCTGCAACAGCAGGGCCGGCGCCATATGTTCCCCATGCAGATACTGCCGCGCGCCCGGTGAGGCTGTAAAAGCGTGTGCGGCGGCATGCGCGGTCAGGGCGGTTATGGTCGATACCCCGAGGCACGATACCATGCCCGACAGCACTATGTTTATCTCGGCCAGCTCCCTTTTTGCCGTGCTGTCGAGCCTGCTCCATTTCAGGAAAGCCATATCCTTTATCCTCTTGAAATTGTCCGCAGCCATGGCGAGGCACGCCGTGTCGACCGGGGTCAGGCTTTTTTTCAGTTTTTTTGCTGCGGCAAGGGTTTCAAAATATTTTGCGGCCGCGTCGCACGCCCCTGCCGCGAAAAAACCGGATGGTAGCGCGTCCATGACACAATAGTCTATTACAACGGTATCGGGTACAGCCGCATCGAGCGTGTCCATGTAAACGCCCTGTTTATCGTACATGACAGCCACGGGCGTCATGGCTGCACAGGTAGCGGCCGATGTGGGTATGTTGATGAGTTTTATAGAGGGCATGTCCCTTTTTACCAGTTTGGCAAGGTCCATCGTCTTGCCCCCGCCCATGGCAACGAGCAGGCCCGATCCGGCCTGCGCCAGTGTGCTCTTTACCCTGTAAAATTCGCCGGGATCTATCGAGCCGGAAAATTTCAGGGAAGCAAGAGACGGGTTTGATTTTTTTATCTTTGCTCCGTAAACCTTCATGACATATTCGTCCGCAAATACAAAAGGGGCCCTGTGGGCCCCTTCATCGTACAAAACCGACTCTATCATTCCCTCTCCCCTTACAACTTCGGCTGGAAAGGAGGCTTTTTCATTGAACTGCGGCACAAGACCGCGGTGGAACTGTTTCATTTATGCCTGCGGTTTCTGCGGCACGTCTTTCCTGGTGAGCGATATCTTGCCTGTCGATTCGTCAACCTTTAATACTTTAACGGTCACAACATCCCCCATGTGCAGGACGTCCTCGACGCGCTTGACCCGCTCATCTGATATCTGCGAGATGTGCAGCAGGCCGTCAATGCCCGGCATAATTTCAACGAACGCGCCGAACTCCTTGATGCCCGTGACTTCGCCGGTGTATATCCCGCCCACGTCCGGGGAGCCCGTCAGCGCCTTTATCATCTCTTCACAGCGCTGCATTATCTCGCCGTTGGCCGCGAACACGCGTACCGTTCCGTCCTGCTCAACGTCAATTTTCGCGCCGGTTTCCTCGACTATTCCCTTTATGTTCTTGCCGCCGGGCCCAATCAGGTCCTTGATGCGTTCCTTGTTAATCTTTATCAGCGACATTTTGGGGGCGTGCGGCGACATCTCCTTGCGCGGTTCAGGCAGACATTTTACTATCTTTTCCTCGAGGATAAAAAGCCTGGCCTTTTTGGCCTGCGCGAGCGCATCGCTCATGAGTTCCGGCGTTACGCCCTTTATCTTGATATCCATCTGTATGGCCGTTATGCCGTCGCGCGTACCCGCAACCTTGAAGTCCATGTCGCCGAAATGGTCCTCGGCGCCCTGGATGTCGGTCAGGATAACGTGCTGGTTCTCGTGTTCGATGAGCCCCATCGCTATACCCGCGACCGGTTTTTTGATCGGCACTCCGGCATCCATGAGCGCGAGCGTCGCGCCGCAGACGGAGGCCATTGACGAGGAACCGTTAGACTCGAGTATCTCGGAGACTACCTGTACCGTGTACGGGAAGGATTCCCTGTCCGGTATTACGGCTTTGAGCGCGCGTTCAGCCAGCGCTCCGTGCCCTATTTCACGTCTGCCTGGGCCTCCAACCCTCTTTACCTCTCCGACCGAAAAGGGAGGGAAGTTATACTGCAGGGTATAATGTTTCTTTGCCTCGCCCTCGAGGTCGTCCAGTATCTGGGCGTCATCCTCGGAACCGAGCGTCGTTATGACGAGCGCCTGAGTCTGGCCTCTCGTAAAAAGTGCCGAGCCGTGCGTGCGGCGTACCAGGCCGACTTCACACGATATCGCGCGTATCTCGTCAAATTTTCTGCCATCAGGCCTGATGTGGTCCTTTGCGATCATCAGACGAACGGCGTTCATCTCTATCTCTTCGAGGGACATGTTTATATCCCTTTTCTTTTCCGCAAAAACTTCCTCACCGAGTTCCTTTTCCAGTTTTTCCCTGGCGGCCGTCTTTATGGTTTCAATCTCTTCCTGACGTTTCAGTTTGTCGGTTATCTTCACGGCTGTATTAATCTTCGCGTGCGCCTCGGCATCCACCTTTGCCTTTATCGCACTGTCTATAGTTACCAGTTCGACTTCCCTTTTTGTCTTGCCGCATTTTGCCGCCAGTGCCTTTACAAACTGCGCTATTTTTTTAATTTCGGCGTGGCCGGCCAGGATAACTTCCAGCATTTCCTCTTCTGTAACTTCCTTTGCCTCGCCCTCTATCATGGTGACAGCCTGCTCGGTGCCGGCGATGACCACGTTTAGGTCCGACGTATCCAGCTCATCCGCCGTCGGATTGATGACAATCTTGCCGTCCACCCTGCCCACGCGCACGGCTCCTACCGGTCCGTCAAAAGGGATGTCCGATATGGATAGAGCCGCTGCCGAGCCGATGATGGAAAGGATATCCGGGTCGTTCTGCGTATCCGCCGAGATAACGGTCGAGATAATCTGCACTTCGTTCAGGTAGCCTTCCGGAAAGAGCGGCCTGATCGGCCTGTCGATGAGGCGACATGTCAGCACCTCTTTTTCGCGCATCTTTCCTTCTCTTTTGAAAAAGCCGCCCGGTATCTTGCCCGCAGCGTAAAATTTTTCCCTGTACTCAACGGTCAGCGGGAAAAAATCCTGCCCCTCTTTCGCGGATTTGGCCGCCACAACCGTCGATAACACGGTAGTGTCGCCGTATGTGACGACAACGGCGCCGTCCGCCTGTTTTGCCATCTTGCCGGTCTCTATTATCAGTTTTTTACCCGCAAGTTCCAGTTCCTCTGCTATGTATCCTTCCATTATCTCACCTTACTTTCTCAACTTGAGTTTTTCGATCAGGTTTTTATACCTGTCGTAATCAACCGTCTTCAGGTAATCGAGAAGCCTGCGCCTCTTGTTTACCAGCTGGAGCAAGCCGTGCCTCGAGCTGCGGTCCTTGTCATGTTTTTTTAGGTGCTCGGTCAGGCCGTTTATCCTGGTGGTCAAAAGCGCAACCTGTACCTCCGGAGACCCTGTGTCTTTCTCGTGCGTTTTGTACTTCTGAATCAGTTCCTTCTTTTCTTCGTTTACCAGAGCCATTTAAATCTCCTTTCACATCTTGTGATGTAATTTACCGGGATTGCGTCGGCTAAAACGGTAACCCCAGTTTTTGCCCAAAAATATAGGGGCATTAAGTATTGAATATTAACATAAATACGTAGGGGTTGTAAAGTACAAATGGGAATGAGGAAAGACACCGTATACGGGTGGTAATACACCTTGTAATATTGGGATGGCATGGAGGCGGTTTTCCACACATATCCGGATGACACGCCCGACTTATTACTTTTATGTGTGTCTGCACAATATCCGTATTTATCCGCATACTGCCGGAGACGTTACTTCCGGCTTGATATTTCGGGCTTTCGCATATTAAAATCACTTGCCGACCCGGTTCTATTCATCATTTAACTTTTCGGGAATCTAAAAGTGCATTGTGTCGGCCTGACTGCGGTAACCGTACAGACCTACAAAGGTCCGGGGCCGACGTGGAAACGTTTTGCAATATTGAAAGGCATAAAATCCTTGATATTGAATCCCGTGCATCTGCGGCGAAGTATACATCGGTTGCTTTATTGTTCCATTATTTCTTTCACCTGCTCGATAAGTTCATAGGGATCGAATGGTTTGATAATATAGTCGTCCGCGCCCGAGTTCAATCCCTCTTCCGCATCCCCTTTTTGTCCCTTGGCTGTGAGCATTACTATTTTAGTTTTCTTGAAATCATCAATAGCGCGTATTTTAGTGCAAGTTTCGTAACCGCTTATACCCGGCATCATTATATCGAGAAGTATCAGGTCCGGTTTTGCTCCTTTGGACAGTTTATCCAGACATTCTTCCCCGCTACAGGCTTCTATTACCTGGAAACCCGCGAGTTCCATGGCTATCTTTACTATTTTTACTATATCCGGTTCATCGTCAACAACCATGATATTTATTTTGTCGGCCATCCGTTCCTCCTAAAAAATTTTTATTTCGATATCCATTTTAAATATATCAGATTTGACATCAAAAGCATTAATGCCGCAACGCCAAAGGCTGTGAATGACGCCATTTTTAGCCATATCAGTGCGTCTTTTACCTGTGCCATCTGAATTTTTAGCGTGCCGAGCCTCGCCGGGTCAAGCATAACGTCGCTTGATGCCATCCTGTTAATGAGTTCCGTCATTTGCGGCAGCAGGCTATAGCTGGCATAAGCGTGAAAACAAAATGCCGCAGCCAACAAAACAGCGGCAAAAGCCGGCAATATCCAGATGGGTTTATTTTGCTTTATTACAGCTGACAGTTTAAAGATGACAACCGCGTTCCATATAACCGCAGCCATGAGCACAATCAGCCCTGACTGGTATAACAGCACGTCATATTTCATTTTTACCCCTTATATTTCAACAGCTCGTCAAGGAGCTTGCCGAATTTTATCATACCCGCGAGGCACAATACGGCAGAAACCAGAAGAAATACATACGCAGCAACCTGCAACCCGTCGTTGAATTGCTGACTTTTAACCATTGTCGAGGACCTCAGGAGCATCAGTATTGCATATATAAGTATGCCCGATGGCGCCGTCATAAGCAGCCCTGAAAAAGTTTCCCTGTTAAAAACTTTCGTATACCGCCCGGCTATAAAACCAAAAACCATAAATCCCGCCCAGAACAACACTCCTGCGGAAACAACCGCGATATGGCTGTAAACCTGCATCGCCTCTTCACTCATATTATCTCCACTCCGGCCGTTCTCTTACCGGCCAAAAATTTTATTTGGTCGCGGCCCACATTTTTTCAATTATAACCTTTGCCCTTGTTCTGCCGGTTATTTCGGAAATAGATGCTTCCAATCCGTTTAAAAGGCTGACGAAATTTTTCATCCCCATTTTTTTACGGTCAAATTTCTGCCTGATAAATTCGCTGTCGACTATCGCCGCGCCTATGTTCCCCAGTTCTTCACGGGCTATCTTTGACAGCTCCGGTATTTTGAAACGGAGCCTGCGCAACAACCCCGCCGAAGTAAGCCCGTACAGTATTATTTCGGCTTTGCCGCGCTCTATACCGGAATCTTCAAGAACCGTGCCAATATCCGAATCACCGTTAAATGCGGCCAGCAAGTTCCATTCATCGGCCTGGAAACTGACCGTAATCTCCCTGCCGGCGGCGAGCCTGGTCGTCCTTAAGACTTCATCTTCGGGAAATATAAGGTCCCTAATATTTACCGAATTACCCGGATTTTTCCATATCTCTCTGGCGCTTTCGAGTATGACATCCTCAATACCTATCCCGGATGGTTTTTCATTACGTGGTGCCAACTCAATAAAACTGAAGGAACCTTCTTCGAGAGCTAAAAGCAATTGTACAACTGTATCTCTGAGACCGGATGTCTTAAAAAGTGTCCGTTCGGCGGTTGCTGAAACTATATTTCCGGAATCTATCACTATTTTCCCTTTGATACGTCCGGAATCAATCAAAAGTTCGCCACTCCGGCCGAAACTGCACAAAAGTCTCAGCATGCCGGCTACACTGATACTGCTCATCGTTCCATGCATGCCCGCCCCCTGGGATTTTATTAGTTTTTAACAAAAAACCTATAATAATTTTATCACAGCAGAGACATTTTACAAGATTTATTTCGGTTGCTAAACGGCTGATTTCAATCCCGCATAGATCATTTACCCTTTCTGCAATTATTGGACATCCTCCCGTGTTGACAATTCCGCAGTCCCGGGCGTTTGTTCCGCGGATTTCATGCCGCTTCCTAATGGTATTACCGCCCTGAAGGAAGAACCTTTATTCAATCCATCAGACTCCGCCCAGATCATTCCGCCGTGCGCGGCGATTATGTTTTTCGAAATGTTCAGGCCGAGCCCTACGCCTTTTGACTCCCGTTGATTTATCCCGCGTACCTGGTAGAACCGGTCAAATATCCTGATGCATTCGTCTTTTTCTATACCCATACCGTTGTCTATAACTGTTATCATCGCCCAACCGGCGCTGTTACCCGTGCGCTCAAAACCGGAAGGCGGTACGAAATCCCCGTCTTTTTTGAGTTCCAGTATTACCTCAACGGTGGAATTGTCATATGAAAATTTAATACAATTGCCGAGAAGGTTTGTCACTACCTGCACCATCCTTTGCTCGTCAGCATCCGCAATTATATTTTTGGACATGATCTTTTTATCTATTTTGATTCCTCTTTTTACGGCCATGCCTGCGATATCCGCGCATGCCCTGTTTAATATCTTCTCCAGGTAAACACTGTGTTTTTCAATGGAAAAAGTTCCCGATTCCATTTTTGACACATCTAAAATGTCGTTTATGAGGTTTAGCAGCCTGTCCGAATTATTCTTAATTGCGGCCAAAAATTCCGCCTGCCGTTCCGTCATAGGCCCGGCGGCGCCTGCCATAAGAAACGAGAGAAACCCGTTCACCGATGTCAGGGGTGTGCGCAGTTCGTGCGACACCATAGCCAAAAAGTTCGACTTTATCATCTCGGCTTCCCTCATACTTTCCATGGCCTTCTGCATTTTTGACTCAGCTTCGATCCTGTAACTTATGTCCACAAGATTCAACAATATCATGTGTGTGCCTTCAAACTCTATGGGCGCGGCAGAGTAATAAAAATGATAGGTTCCCTTTTTTTTGTTAATCACCAGTTCCTTTCCAATCTCGATACGCTGATAAATCTCTCCTGTTTTTAAAGTGTCCAGGGCCACGAGCCTTACAGGGCACCTGTAACATTCCGGAGTGTCGCCACATTTTAGTTCATAGCCTTCACAATTCCAGCATCCCATGGCGTTGCCTATGAGCATTCCCACAGCCTTTACGCTTTCTATACCCATAAAATCAGCAGCGGTCTTGTTGGTCTTCCGTATTTTCATGGCCGGATCTACCACAAACATTATTACCGGAGAACTTTCAAATATATCCGAGAGTTCGTCCCTGCTTTGTTTCAATTTTGTTTCTATTGTCATCCTCTCGATGGCGTACCGGATCGATCTTGCCAGAGATTTTCCGTCCAGTGACTCTTTTACTATATAATTCTGCGCTCCCGAATGTATGGCTTCTATCGCCAATTCGCCGTTTTCTAACCCGGTTATCACAATAACGGGCATAATATTATTTTGAGCCTTGAATTCTTTTAGCGTTGATATGCCCGTGCTGTCCGGCAGCCACAGGTCGAGCAGAACTATGTCATTTCCGGCCGAAGCAGCTTCAATGCCGCTCTTTAAGTTTGTGCTTATGGTTATATCAACCCCGTCCGGTTCCTCGATTCTCAAATTCTCCGCTATCAGCTGCGCATCTGACGGATTATCCTCTATTATCAGGACTTTCAGCCGCTTTTTCTCCCCGATTTTTACCTTGTTATCATCCGAATTCACGATTCATGCCTCCACTCAGTTATGAAAAAAATGAAAACCGTTCCATTACTGCCCCCGGACCCGGTACACATATAACCGCCGTAGCGCTCTGCAAATATTTTTGGCTGCGTTCGTACCGGTATATTCCTGTTTTGCAAACAACTTTTGGAACATAACAAATATTCTGTTATAAAAATCCGGTTTCCTCCATACCGTTGTCCTCCGCGGGAAAAACATGAAAACCGTCACGTCTCAGGCATCGAACGCTGATACGGGTCCGCTCTTTGCCTCTAAATCTAATTACATTGCCGAACCGGTTGTAAAACAGTTTTATATACTATTTTTCATCTCCATAAATCTCAGGTAATTCCCCTATATCCATCACAACCCCATTCTTTTCAATTTCTTTTTTTTACTCCTCGCTTGTCGTAATTGCCACCATTGCCGGTTCAAACGTACCGGACTGACTTGTGCCGCGGCTTATTCTGGAATATTTCAAA
>JAJFUW010000055.1 GCA_021372235.1 Spirochaetia bacterium | reverse complement strand
CCTCATCCCGGCCTTCTCCCGGTGGGAGAAGGAGGGTGTAGTTTATCAATTATCAGTTGCTTAAACTGTTACTCCCCTCTCCTCTTTAGGAGAGGGCCAGGGTGAGGTGCCCCGTCCTATTTTTTGTATTTTAAAACTTTTATCGCCACATCCTTTGCTATCTCCGGGAGGTCTATGCGGAGCGGTATGGACTCCTCGACTATGTATTCCTTTGAGGATATGTTCTTTCCCGCGTATGTGTCGTAGAAATAGACCGTATACCTTCCCGGCCGCAGGTCAAACAACTCCATATAACAGTCCGTCACGGGTTTTACCTCGGGCGTCCTGTAGGAGTATTCCTTATTTTTGAGCCATATATACGCCCTGTCCACGGATTGTATGCCCGAAACCGTGAGCGGCGCCAGGTTTGCGGAGAGAAAATTCTCCACTGTTATCTGCTCTATTTTTATCCAATCTTTTCCTTTGTTGCTGATTATTATCTCGTTATCACCGGGCGGCACCGTGACGGTGAACTCTTTTTTCACATCAGCCTGGTATATACCCCACTCCTCGTAGAACACTTTGGAGGGAAAATCCTTGGCGCATACCGAAACGTTTATCAGACATATACCGTTGGTCGAGAGGCACAGTTCATTGTCATCGGATACCTTGCTCACCATAACTCTTAGCGTCACAGGCAGTTCGTTGGAAAATATCAGGACAGGGTCGGTCTTCATGTCTTTCTTTCCCTCGCCGTACAGGAAACCGCTGAAATAGTCCTTGTTCGTGACAGTCCCGTCAGGCCGTATCTTGAACTCGGTGCGCCGGGCCTTTTGCCACATGTCTATGGGGTATATCCTGACATCCCCGCCCTTTTCAGCGGGTTTGTTCATGTAAGCCTGCCTGACGTTGAGGTCCGTGAACGACTCCGCCGACCATTTGATGTCCTTTATAAATTCATGGAGCGGGGTATATACGCCGTACAGGTTATAGATATTGACGTAATCGTCCCGGTTCCACTGCATCGGCGCGCCCAGCGAGAGCGTGAACGCCCCGGACCACAGGGCGTTGTGCACGTGGATGCCCGTGTTGTCCGTGCCGTCCTTTGCAAAATCCGCGTTTGTGTCCACGCCGTACTCGCCGACGATATGCGGTTTCGCGTAGGTCTCTATCTTTGCCTTGCAGGCGTCGTATATCTGCTCGGCCTCGTCCTTTAACCCGTATATGTGGGTCTGGACAAAATCTATCTGCGACAGGTTCCATATCTCCGGTTCGTTCACGGGTTTTGAAAAAGAAGTTGTCAGCAGGTGCCTGTAGAAATCGTGCGCCTTTATGAAATCAAACATCTCGGAGTGCCAGGAGGCCACGGCGGATGGGTCGTAGTTTTCCGTCAGGTCAACCTCGTTGAAAAGTTCCCACGCCATTATCCTGTCGGAAGAACCCCACCTGGCGAGGATGTAGCGCAGCCTGTTTTTGAAAGCCTTTTTAGCCGCCGGGTTCGTAAAAAACTGTTCGGGTGAGTCTATGAGTCCGTCGTTTTTGGCGTTGTAAGGGTTCTTTTCCCATTCGGGGTTTATTTTGGAGGAAAGTTCCCCGTGGGTCACCAGGGTGAGCATGATGTAAAGTTTATTTACTTTTGCCAATTCCAGCAGTTTATCGAGCATGAAAGCCTGTTTCTGCCGCTGGCTGTAGTCGCCGAGCGGCGTGTCCCACTCTATCCCGAGCGACCACGGCGCCATCCACACGCGTGCCAGGTTCATGCCGGCACCCGACATTTTTGCGAACCAGTCCTGATAGTCCAGCAGGCCCCTGGAACCCGGCCACGCGGTGTTCATGCCGAGGCCAAAAAACGGGGTTCCGTTATCAAAATCGAGGAATAGAGCATCGTTCTT
The DNA here is from genome assembly GCA_021372235.1 of Spirochaetia bacterium. GTDB lineage: Bacteria > Oederibacteriota > PGYV01 > PGYV01 > Palsa-1178 > JAJFUW01. Next base: position 28,125 of record JAJFUW010000055.1, on the reverse strand, counting down.
GCTTGCCTTCAAAAAACCCTTTTTTGTCCGGTCCCCGGATACTGTGAATGATTTTGGCGCGCGCGAAAAGACCTCTATGCCGTCTTTTATGGCCTTTAGACTGTAGGTCCATCTGCCGGCCCTGGAGGGCGCGAAACGCACCTTGAAACCGCCGGCCGCTATCCGGTATGAGTTTGTATCATATGAATAATCAAAATCATTGGAGTAGAAACCGTCAATAATGAATGTCCTGCCCTCGGGCGAGCGGAATGTTCCCTGGACGCTGATGTTGTCATAGTTATACGGATTAGGGGCGCCAAAATCCGACCCGATGGAAACCTCAAATATATCATATACCTTCAGCTTGTCCGTATTCACGGATACCTGCGTCTCCGCAGCCCATAAAACGGCAGGAATCGCCATAAATAAAACGAGCGATGCCGCCAGCAAGCCTTTGTTCATAAGCCTCCGCCGTACTTTTTCATTTGAATTCTTATCTTTTAGTTATATAATTATAAACCTGTTGGCATATTTTGCAAATGTTTTTTATATGATGGAACCGTTTCTACGGTTCCATCATATAAAAAACAAAAAAGGACACTCATGAAAAACTACGACGTAATAGTGGTCGGCGCGGGCCCTGCCGGGTCTGGTGCGGCAATGGCGCTGGCAAGGTGCGATATCAACTGCGCAATTTTTGAACAACGCAAAACCCCCGGCCAGCCCGTGTGCTGCGGAGAAGCCGTGAGCCTGGCATCATTAAAAACCGCGGGCGTTTACAGTGAGTCATATATTGACCGCAAGGTCGAAGGTTTCAGGATATTCTCCCCAAATGGGAAATTTTTCACGGTTGCCTCTCCGGGCTGCGTCATAAACAGGGACAAATTCGACGCTTTGCTCTATGATATTGCTCTGAAATCAGGCGCGCGCGGGTTTACAGGCCACAGGGTGACGGATATTAAACGCACGGCCGAAGGGTTTGAGGTTACCACAAACGAGGGCGTATATGGCTGCAAATTCATAGTAGGCGCGGACGGCCCGCGCTCGACCGTTGATTCAATTCTGTTCGGCAACCCGGTGGAAATGGTCGAAGCCATGCAGTACAACCTCCCCAAAAACGGATTCCCCTACTCCTCGCCGGGCTATATAGATTTTTATTACGACAACCTCTCCAAATACTATTTCTGGATATTTGAAAAGAGCACCACGGTGAACGTGGGCGGGGTGGTCAGCGACAAAGCCGCGCTCCACGCCTTCATTAAAAAACATTTCAACAGGGACGTTCCGGAGCAAGCCGCTTTCTGCCGGGGAGTTATACCCGCAAGCGGGATAAAAAAGAAAATATTCGATAATCACGCCTACCTGGCGGGCGACGCTGCCGGACTGGCGAACCCGGTCTCATTCGCGGGCATATACACTGCTGTACTGTCCGGCAAGTACTGCGGATACTCTATAGCCGGCTATTTCAGGAACAGAAAAAAGAAAGCATTGAAATCATACGACAGGATAATCAGGTCAAAACCCTACGCCAAAAAGGACCTGGTTGGAATCGGGAAGGAGTCTTTTTCAATGCCGGAGGAAATCCTGAACTTCACGGGTGATTATTTCGACGGCAGGAGCTACAGGACCAAGGATGTGGTGAAGTTCCTGAAAATGGCGGCAAAACAGCCGTCAGTTTTAAAATACATTCTCCCACTGGCGAGGAACAGGCATCTGTTGAGGTATAACGTAAACAACCTGTGGTAATAAACCTAAAAACAACCCCCCGCCCTTAAAATCGTACGGAACGCACATGTGCGTTCCGTACAGAGATTTTGTGGTCCCTAATCGTTTTATCCAAACCCAAAAACCACCGTAGGGACAGCGCTCCCGCGCTGTCCGGGGGCTCTGTTCTTCAACCCTTAGCACTGTACGGAACGCACATGTGCGTTCCGCACAGAGCTCTTATAACCGCAACTAAAAATACCACCTCGCGCCGAGGCCTCCGGTTCCACCTAAACTCAGTCCATTATTCCAGCCAACTGCCGGGACTATTTGCAATGTGATATCTATCGGATTTTTCTCAAAGACATAAGATATACCAAATGGTATCCTGACGTATGCATTAAACCATTCGCCCAATCCGCCGCTCACTCCCAATCCCCAATAACATACAACGTCTCCCGGGTCAACAACAACAATACTAAAATTGTTAAAGAGATAATCTATGGAAAAACTAATAGTGTTGCCCCAATACCACCACCCCAAACCGGCCTGTAATGCGTTTTCATTGTCGTTGATATACTTCTTTAAACTTAAACAGTTTTCATCTCCGCCAAAGAAACCAACACCAAATCCCTGATAGACCGAACCGTGCGGGAGATTGATCTTCACGGACGATTTTGCAACAGCTGAAACCGAAAACAAAAGACATACTGCCATAATTAATACGACAATTTTCTTCATCTGCTCCTCCTGAATTTTTCTTTACATTATCCGGAGAAAGACACCATTTGTCAATTATTTTTATTTTGCCGCTCTTTTACCTCTTTATCACCGCAGCTTCCCTGTTCTCCTCTTTCATCTTTTCTATCTCCGCCGCTATCCTCGCGCACTCCGTGTTCCCCGGGTCCAGGCGCAGGACGTATTCGCATTTGTTTGCCGCGGCAGTCATGTTTCCTATGGAAAACATCGCCTTTGCCTCGCTTTCAGCGTCTTTCACGCTTTTCTTTTTGCCCCTGTCCTCTTCGTCTATCTTTTCCTGCGCCTTTTTTATGTTATCCTTTACCTCATTATCTTCCGGATCCAGCGCCAGCACCTCTTCCCACAACTTTACCGCTGCCCTGTAATCCCCGTGCCTGTATTTTTCCACAGCCTGGTTGTAGATGCGCTTTTTTGCTTTTTGAGAACCTGCCCCTTTTTCCAGCGTTGCCGCAAAAGCCTCCATATCCGCGTCGCCATCCCTGTAAGATAACGCCTCCCTGATAACTTTCAGCGCCTTGTCGTTATCCCCCGCCTTTTTGAGCGCCTTTGCCAGTATAAATGTCTCGTCCGCTTTGGCGTCAAACTCGTTTATGAAATAGAGCGCCTGCCGATTGCCGGAATCAACGGCTATTGCCTCGGTATAGAGCGCCCTTGCTTTTTTGAAGTCGCCCTGTTTCCTGAACGTGTCCGCCTGCTGCAGCAGCCTGCCCAGGTCTGCGGCTGAAACCGTTTCGCGCAGTTTCGCGGATATATGGCCCCTCAATTCCTTTAATTCCTCGTTGTCCGGCGCCACGCGCAGAGCCTCGTCCGCCTTCTCCGCCGCGCGTTTATAAAACCCTGCCGCGTAGAGTTCCTCGGCCTCTGCTTTGAGCTTGCCCGCTATCTCCGAGAACTGGCTCTCCCGCATGATCTGCTCTTTATTCACCTTATCGTCGGCGGCTGCGAACCTGAACGATACGCCGGCGGAGATATAAGCGCCCGAATAATCGACCTCGTCTTCGCCCTCGGGACTGCCCGTATAACCTTCGATATTTTCAATCTTGACCATGATCCTGCCAGCCGCGAACCTGTAGCCGGCCTTGGCTGATAATCCCATGGCCCGGCTGAACCACCAGTCCATGCCCGCTTCCGCACAGGCGCCGGGTACAGCCGTGTTCCAGCTCTTTTTTATCCTGTAGAGCACGCCCCCGTCGATTTTATGCGCCTCTTCCTCCATATAGTTCGAATAGTAGTGACATATCCCTGCGTCGAGGCCCAGGTACGCGGTGAACGGCCCGCCCTTTTCATCGCGCAGGTCATACCTGGCACCTAACCCCGAGTAAAAAACGGAAAAATCCCCTGATATTGACTGGGCCGGCGTTCCGTCAGGCCAAGCAACATTGGTCCCGCTCTCTTTTAGCACCGTCAGCCCGTTGCGCAGGTAGACGCCCGCGCGCCCCGCCGGCGTATCAAATCCGTAGCATATGGAAACCTCAGGCAGTGCGCACGTCCCCAGTTTATCGAGAGACCCGGTGATACCCAGGGCTGAATTCCCGGAGTTTGCCGTATCGATGGAGGAATTGTAGTTTTCCATTGAAGCGCCGGCGCCGCCCCCAAAAACCGAAATGATGAAACCCGGATCAGCGGAAAATACGGAAAGCGGAAAAACAAAAATAAAAATAACGGCAACACAGACAGGAACATACCTTGTAGACATACTTACCCCTCCAAAAATATATTATTGGAAAGATTGCTCTTTCCCCTCTATATGAGAAAGATTATATACATAAAGGAGGGAATGTCAACTTTAATTTAAAATTTTGAAATTAAAAAAACCAACCCCGTCCGCCCTTCCAATTTTCACGCTCAGATTTATTCATTTTCAGGGAAACAATCCATCTTTAAAATTATCTTATCCTGTATTATAATGCACTATATTTATCGGGAGGTTCTATGAAAATCTACCTGACAGGCGGTACCGGATTTATAGGTTCATACGTTTTAAAGGCGTTATCTGACGCCGGCCATCATGTTATTGTGCTTGCCCGCAATCCAAACAAGGTTCCCCTGCTCCGCAAACTTCCGGGCGTTAAAATAATAAAATGCCCCGTGGACAACTACGCGGCCGTCAAAAAACACCTCAAAAAAGCAGACGCACTCATACACATTGCACTGTGCTGGGGAGATACCGGTCCGGAGATGATGGAGAACGAAACCCTGCCGTCCCTGCGGCTCATAGACCTGGCAGTCAAACGCGGTATCAAGCGCATCATCTATACCTCTTCAACCGCCGCCCAGGGCCTGATACAACACACTACAGATGAATCCGCCAAACCAACGCCTGCGGATTTCTATGGAGCCACAAAGGCTTCCATAGAGATGTTCATGAATGCCTACGCGAATTACCGCAAGGACATACTGTTCAACATCATCAGGCCCGGTTATACTTTCGGCAACCCTGTCGTGCAAGGCGGCTCTATGGAGTCTGACAAACGTTTCAGGAACATATGCTCCCTGGCGCGCGATGGCCGTGACATAACCCAGGTCAAACACGACGGTACGCAGTTCATATCCGCGGCAGACCTGGCAAAGCTCTATACGGCTGTTTTGGCCTCGAACAAGAGCGGCCAAACCTACTATGGCCTCGGCTCGGTATTCATAACATGGGAATATATCTCCCGCTATGCGGCGGAATTCACGCAGTCAGGTTCAAAGGTGAAACTAAAGGACCTGGGCTGGTCGGATAAACCTGCGTTCTATTCGGTAAAGAGGATAAAGAAGGAGTTCGGGCTGAAGTTCGACGCGAGGGAAGATGTAAAGGAACACGTGCAATATTTGGTTATGAACAGCAGGGTAAATCTGGTATAAACGAAAGCGCGAGCCATTGAGACAAGAGTATAACAAATAAAACAAACCCCCTGATCTCTCAGGGGGTTTTGTTTTATTTCCAAACTCCAAACTGTTTTTATCTGTTTTTTCTGAACCGCACAGGCACATCGCCCTGCTTTACTTTTGTATCCTGTCTCTTGTCTTGCGGATTTCTTTCGACCTGCCTTACTCCGGCAGCATTTATCACGCAACCCTTCTGCACGGGCTCGCAAGCCTTCTTCAGCAGTACGCAAACTCCATTAGCCTCGTATTTACAGACTGATACAGGCATAACTCCTCCTGATGGTTATCAGGGTACTTTTGTTACCTTTGTAACCTCGGGTATCTCCTCTTTCAGCCTTGCTTCAACGCCCTGCTGCAGGGTGACTGTCGCCATCGGGCATGAACCGCACGCGCCCATCAGCCTTACCTTCACTTCGCCGCTCTTTTCGTCCACGTCCACCAGTTCCACGTCTCCGCCGTCCATCTGCAGGTATTTCCTCAGTTCTTCTATTACTTTTTCCACTTTTTCTTTCATGACTGCCTCCATATAGTGTGTTATGACATTGCATTATAACCTTAATACGCCCGCTGTAAACCAAAAACTTTAATATATCACTACTTTGGTAGTATTATACCAACCCGGTTTCCCAAAGTCAAGTTTTTATGCTATAATTATGAAAAATTTTGAGGAGGTTATATGAAAAAAAACATTATCACTCTGCTTTTTGTCATTTCTTTTGTCCCGCTCTCTTACGCCTTAATTGGTGTGTCAGGCACGGTTTACACGGACGGCGTCGGCCGCTACCTCTGGCGGGGGCAGATTTTGGACAACAACACCTCCATCCAGCCCGGGTTGTCGCTTTCCATCAATAAAATTTCCCTCGACTGGTGGGGTTCCTACAGCGCCGAGTCGAACCGGCTCATAGAGTCGGACTACAAGGTCTCGGCCGGCGATTCCCTGCCACTGCTGCCCATGACCGGCGTTGAGACCGGTTTCTGGATATATACCATGCCCTACAATCCGGCCTCGTCCAACCATTCGGTGGAGATTTACGGTTCGTTCAGCCTTGATATTCCCACACAGCCCTATGTGTCCTTTTATTACGGCGGCATGACATCCGTGAACGGCTATGTTGAGGCGGGCATATCCCAGGATGTGGAGTTGTTCGGGTTCGGACTTTCCGCCTCGCTTAACGCCGGCTACAACTTCGGGCAGGACAACTACTCACCCTCACTGACCGCCTTGACCGGTACTTTCGGCGCCAGCTACAGCATTGCGGGCTTGAAGATTACTCCTGCCTTTACCGGCCAGTTGGCCCTCGACAGCCAGTATATGAGCCTGGGCACCTGGAAAGTCTCGGTCAGCTATGATTTCGGCGGTGAGGAAGAGTCCGTCGACGACGTGAACACAAAAGCCGAATAAATATATATCGGAACTTTAATCCGCCGTGTATGTCATATATACCGGAGATGAACAAAGAGTGATTATAAAAAGCTCCCTCACCTTGATATAACACTCTTTACCATCTCCTTTTTATTTTTTGCGGCATAAAACGCCGCAAAAAATAAAATCACCCCTGCAGTCACATACCCCTTAATCTTTCTATCCTTTTGGTTATCGGCGGATGCGTCGAGAACAGGGATGAGGCCTCCATCCTGACGGGCACCGAAAAATAGAGGTGCGCCAGCCCCCTGTTTATCTCCTGCACCGGCGCCGTGTCTCCCTGTATCTTTGTCAGCGCGTTTATGAGCCCCTGCGGGTAACGCGTCAGTTTGACACCCTGCGCGTCAGCCAGGTACTCACGCTGGCGCGACATGGCGTAGCTTATTATCGTGGCGATAAACGGTGTCAAAAGCGCGGCCAGTATCATGACCGCCAAAAACAGTATCCCCGCCCTGCCGCCGGTGGAACGCATCCGCGTCCTGAATACGTTCCTCTTTATTATATCCGCCAGTATCACTATCATGCCCAGCAGTATGGCCGCCACCGTACCGATGAGTATATCGTAGTTCTTGATGTGGCTCATCTCGTGTGCTATGACCGCTTCCAGTTCGAACTTGTCCAGCGCCTTGTAGAGCCCCGTGGTCACCGCTATCGCCGAATGGTCGGGGTCGCGCCCGGTCGCAAAGGCGTTCATGGCAGGACTGTCCACGACATATATGCGCGGCGGTTTTATCCCGGCCGCCAGTGCGAGGCCTTCCACCGAGTTGTGCAGCTGGGTGTACATGGCCCTGTCAGCCGGCACCGCGCCGGACACGGACATGACGATGGAGTCGCTGTAGTAATAGGAACTCCATGAGGAAAAAATGGCGATAACAAAAGCTATAATTAGCCCGGTGTAAGGATTCCCATACAGTTCGCCGATAAAATAGCCCAGTGCGGATATAATAATGACGAACATGAATATGAGAAAAAAGGTGTTGCGCTTGTTCTGTTCAATAGCTTCGTATACCATCGGGGTCCTTGGGGGTACATGGTCCAAGGTCCAGGGTCCAAACGGCGTATTTTGGACCCTGGACCCTGAACCCTGGACCGGTTTTTAGAATTTAACCTGGGGCGCTTTACGGTCCGCCTCTTCCGCCTCAAAGAAAGCGGCTTTTGAGTGGCCGAACATTGACGCAAACATGCTTGGCGGAAATACCTGCTGGTATTCGTTGTAGTTCATGACGCATTCGTTATAGAACTGCCTGGCATAACCTATCTTGTCCTCGATGCCGGCTATCTCGGTCTGGAGCATTTTGAAGTTTTCGTTGGCCTTCAGTTCGGGATAGTTCTCCGCCACCGCAAACAGGGACTTTAACGTGCTTGTCATCATGTTGCTGGCGGCCATCTCTTTGGCGGGATCGGCACCCGCTTCCTGCATCATGGCGCGCGCCTTTGCCACGTTCTCGAGCACGGATTTCTCGTGTGCGGCATAACCTTTCACCGTCTCCACGAGGTTGGGTATCATGTCGGTCCTCTTCTTCAACTGCACGTCTATCTGCGCCCACGCCTCGGAACAACGCACGCGCAGGGTCACGAGCCTGTTGTATATACCGATTATGAAAAGCACCACCACTAACAGCACAGCCGCTACAGCGATAAGCGCAATTCCCATGTCGAGCCTCCTTTAAACTTTTGTTGTGGATATTATACCATAAAAAAGGATAATACAACCACTGTCCCAAAACATGCGGTCGGGGCCCGCATTGATGTCATTCACAGCCAAAACGCAACCACAGAACGGGTAGCGGCGTTATTTTCCGGCCGTAAGATTCTCAAAGCATGAAATTGCCGCGAGTATCTGATTTCAAGCCGCCACATTGGACGTTTCTCAAACAGTTTACGCGGAGCCGGCACAACGCCCGGACACATGTGCAATGTTACACGGGAGCAAAGCAAACTAAAACGGCCGGTAAAATAACACCGCTACCCGTTCAAAATAAAACCACAACACTTCTAAACCGTCTGGAATTAGTCAATAAAAACCAATTTAACCGCTGCAGGCTACCGTATTATCGCGATCTTATGCGATACCGCCTTTTCCGTTACCGGATCTATCAGGTACAGCATATAGACTCCCGATGAAACCCTCTTGTCCATCTTTTGCCCGTAAATATTCCAGCGGTAAACACCGCCCGCGGCGGTGTCACTAAACACCAGCCCGCCCTTCAGGTCGTATATTTTAATCACCGTACCCTGAGCGAGGTTCCCGAACGACATCGCCTGATGGCCCAGTTTTGCGTTGTACGGATTCGGGCCAAAGAAGGCCGGCGCCACTGTTGGCTCCGTTGTTTGCGTGGCCGTTACGGTAGTCGTTGCTGTCAGGGTTACCGTTGGCGTAAACGTTGCCGTATATATTAAAGTCGGAGTCCTGGTAAGCGTTTCCGTCTGCGTCAAAGTTGTTGTCGGCGTGACCGTCATTGTCAACGGCAGGTTGTAGAACTGAAAATCGTCAACCCATATGTCAAAAGCGGCGCTGTTGAAAGGCGTCTGCCACTGGAACTCCTTTGCGTGTACCAGTACATCCGCGAGTGCGGCCGTTGTGCCCCAGTTCCCTTCCTGCGTCATTGACGTAAATGGTATCTCGATGAGCGTCCATGCGGCCGGCGCTGTGAATGTGAATTTATAGTCGTTGTAACCCGTAAGCGACGTTCCCGACCCGTTCGTGTATGGTATTTTGATATAGTACTGCTGGCCGTTCCCTTTCACATACAGCCTGACCCCGTAGTAGCCGCTTATATCCGCCTCCGTGCCGGTTGCCGCGTTCAGATTGCTTCCCATCCCTGCGTAAGGGTACAGGTTCCCGGTTGACGGGGCAGCCACTGTCCCGTACATCCTGGCCGCGCCCGCGGATGAGTTTGCGCCGCCGGAGGCCATGGTATATATCATGTAAGGCGTCACTGTCGAGGAGACATCCCTGTATGTATACCAGTAGCCGCCGAGGTTGTTTATGTTGTTCATGTCTTCACAGTCGTCTATCATGAACGAGAGTACCGTCGCGGTATAGGTTGGCGTGACTGTCGGGGTGTTTGTCGGCCCGCCCGGAGTCTGCGTCATGGTGACTGTCATTGTATATGTGTCAGTGGGTGCGGCCAGGGAGTATACCTCAACCTCGTACCATATTGTCTGCCTGGCGTCCGATATGGAGAACTTCGCGTTGCCCGATTCGTTTGCAACGGGCAGGGACAGCACGCGCGCACCTGTCGCATCGAGCGAGTAGACCTTTACGTTCCGGTAAGGGTAAGGTATCACAATGTCCGCGCCAATGCCCTCGGTCAAAACCGGGGCAGTACCCCATGCGGAGACGTTGATGTTCGCGTCAGCCGACGGAGGGGCTCCCGCTGCGGAGTTCGAAGGATAAAGCCTGTACTCCATGCCCGTGTTCATGGAGAATCCGGCGGCTGTCACCAGCATCTTTTGCGCGCCCGATGCCAGCGTCGCGCCCTGCTTTAACGTCACGGATATGGAGGCCCAGTTCTGCATTGAGGCAAGCGGCCTGATGATGATGCCGCCGAGGTCGTAGTTTTGTCCGATGCAATACCCCAGCACGGATTTTGTCCTGTCCGTGTTTATGGTAAATACCTTGCCCGCGGCGTTCCAGTCCAGTTCGCCCGTGTCCGTCACGAACCTGTTTGCAGCCGGCGTTGGCACCGACGCGGGCGGCACCGCTCCAGGTACGGCAAAACCGCCCTCCACAACCATTGCGACCGCGCGCATGAGCGCCTGTTTTTTGTTGATGCCGAGGTCGGATGCGTCAATGAGCCTCCACTGCGGGGCCGACGGCAGCATAGATACCTCCTGCGCTTTTGACAACGACACGGTTATGGCCTGGCCTGACGCCGCGACATCAGCGAGCCTGAATATCGAGGCACCCGCCATGAAATTTGCCATTTTTGAAGGGTCCTTGGCATAGTCAAAATATCCGGCCATTTTTTGTTCTGACCAGTTGATATTGCCGTCCTGGTATGTGTAGGCGTAAATAGCGTCCCAGTCCTGGAACGCGGCGTAGGCCGAGAGGAACAGCATGGCCTCCTGGCCGTATGAGTTCGGCTGAGGATGGTTGTACTCGGTGACCGAGAAAGGCTTGCCCGCGACGCGCTTTACGGCCAGGCCGGAAATGGTTCCGCCGTCGGTTGCGCCGGCCAGGCTGGAGTTGGTGACGTACCACGGGTCCTGCCACTGAGCCACGGGGAACGCCGGGTGGTACCAGTAGGCGTGCGAATCTATCATATCGAAAATGTTCATGAGGTTCGGCGTCGAATTACCCACCACAGTACCTATGGTTATAAGTCCCGGGTTTATGGATTTTATGTGGTTATGTATCTGTGTCCAGTAGGACTCCTCTGTTTTCCACAGGAAATCGCACCAGTCCAGTTTTGCCGCCGTGGGCCTGTCAGCCTCATCGGCTTTCAAAAATATCTTTATACTGTTCAGGCCGGTCTCCCCGGATTTTAGGCCCGTGATGGTGCCTCCCTGCCTGAAGGATACGTCCGCTATCTGGTAGTTCAGCGCCTCGTCCGGCATGGCAAAGAAATTGAGCCTCGCGCTGATTGTGGTCGCCGACGGCGCGAATACGAACTCGAACCTCTGCCAGTTCGTGGTGAGGCTTAAGTCCCTCTGGAAAAATGTCTGCCACGTGCCGTTCTGTTCCTGTATGGCCACCGATATGCCTGTTGACGCGCTTGCCTTTGCCGAGAATGATAGCGAGAATGGCGCGCCCGCTGTTATGGTCGTCAGCTGGTATACCTGGGTGTGCCAGCTCTCTGTACCGGCGGCGGTCACCGTTATGGACAATGAAGCTATGCCTGCCGCGAATCCGTCGGGCACCGTCCCCGCAGTACCCGCGGCCGGAGAGAAGAACTGGACCTGCCACGGGGAGACGCCGGAGGCAAAACTTCCGTTTACGAGTTTCTCCGTGCCCATGGACTGGCTGACCCCCCACGCCGCCTGCAGGGCGGAGAAACTGCCGCCGTATTTTGTTATCAGGTAAGCATCCCACATCGCCTGCAGTTCTGCGTTGAACTCGGCAGAAATCCTGTCCATGCCGCCGTCGTGCCATGTGTGCAGTAGCCCGTGCTCGTTCATTGCCTCCACAAATACGAGCGCCGGGTCGCTCGCGTATGACATCCCCGTGTAAGTATTCACATGCGTTAGCAGATTTGTGGCGTACTCTTTCTGCAGTTCTATCATTACCGGGTTAAAAATAGCCGGTGTCTGCCTGTCTTTCCATTCCATCGAGTCAAGCGATGCCGGCAGCGATGCGTCGTCGGATGCCATGAACATCCTGCCTGCTACCAGGTTAAAATTCGCATATATCCCGTTCTCGCGCAGTTTTGAATAAAAATAGTCCAGCCTGTCGAGGTTGGCCGCGGATAAATTTCTTGAACTGCCCGTTGTGTAATCTATGAGGGCCGTTGCGCCCCAGTTTGCGTCCATCAGGTGGAAACGCACGAGGTTTACCCCGCACTTGGCCAGCCTCTTTGCTATGGCTTCGGCCACCCCCTTGTCCGGAAAACATGACGTGTATGTAAAATTGACGGCGCAGAACCTGATCCTGTCCGCGCCCGAATTAACGTAGAGGTGTCCGTTTGAAACCGCGACCCTGCCCGAGACCCCGGCCGGCTTGTGGTTCATCCAGGAGAGGTCTGTTATGGTGTTTGTGCTGTCGTTCCATGGCGGATTAAACACAAAGGTCCCGGCGCGCAAAAAAACCGGGTGCAGTGCCAAAAACGCCGCTGCCAGTATGAGTGTAAACGTCCTGTCTTTCATATTATATATAATACACCAGTATCTGCAAGGTTGCATCTAAAATATGACTTTCTCCAAAATCCGGATGTCATCTATCTCCCTTTATCCGATTCTTTATTTCGCCACAACGACCTTTACCCTGTCGGTGTAGTAGTCTGTCTTTACCACTATTATGTATATCCCGGCAGCGTCAGCCTGTCCGTTCTCCATTGTCCCGTCCCACGCCGCCTCATACCACTCTTTGCCCGTGTATGCCCGCTCCAGGGGATAGTGAAGTCCACACTCCTGTGGGTGTAAAAAGCCGGGTCTTCTATCATGAGCAGTTCTTGCAGGCGGTAAGCGCCGAAATCACTAAGCCCTAGTTCCATTTTGTTTTCGGCCATGGTTTTTGCGACGATCGAGCGGGTCCGGTTCGCTGCAATTGCCACATCCGCCGCATTCCGGAGGAGGAACGCAACGATCGTACAGGCAAGCGTCAATAACGTGGTTTTTATTATTTTCATTTTTTTCCTGTCATAGGGTTTTTGGTATTGTCTTCGTAGAGACGCAGCTTGCTGCGTCTCCGGGGCAAAAACGGCAGAGACAGAGCAAGCTCCGTCTCTACGGTATTTGTGGGGTCGTTTTTGCCGTGCCCTTTGGACCCTGGACCTTGGACCCTGGAACCGCACTTACTCCAGTATTACTACCCCCGACCCCTTCACAACCTGCCCTATCTCATAAACCTTCTCGCCTTTTTGGGCCAAAAAGGCCGCTATCCGTTTTGCCTTTGATTTTTCCACTATTACCGTCATCCCGATGCCCATGTTGAACACCCTGTGCATCTCCTCGGAACCTATGCCGCCTGTTTTCTCTATCAGCTCAAATATCGGCAGGACCGGCCATGTGCCGCGCAGGCAGACAGCGTCGCAGTTTTTTGGCAGGACGCGGTTGATATTGTCGTAGAAACCGCCGCCTGTCAGGTGTGCTATGCCGTGTATATCCTTGAAATATTTTCCTATGGCCGGGAACACCGAGTTCAGGTAGGACCTGTGCGGTTTTAGAAGCGCCATGCCGAGTGTTGTCTTTAACTCCCCTATTTTCTTCGTGTATGGTATCTTTGCGGATTCAAAAACGCGCCTCGCCAGCGAGAAGCCGTTGGTATGCAGGCCGACGGAACCCAACCCCAGTATGACGTCCCCCGGCTTAACCTTTTCGCCGGTTATTATCCTGTTATTGTTTATCTCACCGATTATGGTGCCGACCAGGTCGTAATCGCCGGGCTTGTATATGCCGGGCATCTCTGCCGTCTCGCCGCCGATCAATACACAGTTGTTCTCTCGGCACGCCTTTGACAGACCGTTTATGACATCGACCAGCACGCGGCCCTCGAGCTTACCCGTCCCAAAATAGTCGAGAAAAAATAGCGGTCTGGCTCCCATAACCAGTATGTCGTTCGTGCAGTGGTTCACTATGTCCCGGCCCACTGAAGTATGGTAATCAAGTTCCTGCGCTATTTTCAGCTTCGTGCCCACGCCGTCGGTGGAGGCCACCATCATTTTATCCTTTGATATCTTATATACTCCGCCAAAAGAGCCTATATCGGTGGCCACATTCCTGTTGAAAGTGGATTTGATGAAAGTCTTCGCCTGTTTTAAGGCGTTCGCCGCCGCGTCGATGTCAACGCCTGCCTTTTTGTACAATTCGGATTTTGCCATGTTCTAAAACCTCCGTTAGATGTATAACTCCCGGCAGTCGCGGCCTTTTCAAGCCGCGCAACGGGCCGGTTCCCCGGGATTTGTTTCGCCTTCTTCATAGCTTATAGCTCGGCCTTAGAACTTGGGGTAAGACCCCAATATTTTCACAGCTCCGCAGTATTTCTCAATCTCCGCGAGCGCTTTTTTCACCTTTATATCGTCCCTGTGTCCCGTAAAATCCACAAAGAAGTAATAATCCCACGCCTTTTTTTTGGAAGGCCTGGATTCTATATTTGTCAGGTTGACCTTGTATTTTTCAAACGGCTTTAACAACTGATATAACGCGCCGACTTTATCTTTTATCGATACCATGATGGATGTCTTGTCCGAACCGGTCTTTTTTGAGAGGCTGTTGCCTATGATAAAGAACCTCGTGACATTATCCGTCATGTCCTGTATGGAAGACGCCAATACGTTTAACCCGTAAACCTTTGCAGCCAGCGAGCCCGCGACCGCTCCCGCACCTTTTTCCTGTGACGCCAGCTGGGCCGCGCGGGAATTGCTCGATACCTCTTTTAGCGGGACATCGGGTGCGTTCGTTTCAAGCCATCTCCTGCACTGCCCGAGCGTCTGGGGATGTATGTATATGACCTTTAGTTTCGAGATGTCCTTTTCCATGGACACCAGGTTGTGCCTGATGTCGAGCATGATTTCGGAAAATATCTTCAGGTCCGAATCCGCAAACATGTCAAAAGTATAGTTTACCGCACCTTCTGTGGAGTTCTCTATCGGCACGCAGCCGTAATCCGCGTTGCCTTTTTCAACCTCGTCAAAAACGTCCTTTATGGAGTTAAACGGCATGTACTGCGTCATGGACCCGAACCGTTTCACCGCGGCCTCGTTCGAATACGAGGCCAATGGCCCCAGGTATGCCACGCTCAGTTTTTTTTGGAGTTTCCTCGATACCGAAAGGATTTCGTTATATATGGCCTTCAGGCCTTCCTCGTCCATCGCCCCCTTGTTCGCGGCCAGAACGTTGCGCAGGACCTCTGTTTCCCTGGCCGGGTCGTATATCTCGCGGTCGTCTCTGTTCTTTATACCGGCTATTTTACGGCTGTTGGCGGCGCGCTGTTTGAAAAGCGCCACTATTTTTTTGTCTATTGAGTCTATGCTCGCATGGTACTTTTTCAGGTCCTTCATGCTTCAGCCCCTCCTGAAATAGTTTATCTCTTCCTGCGTCATCCAGCGCCACTGCCCGTATTCCATTCCCTTTACATTCACCGGCCCGACGCTCGCCCTGTGCAGCCATACCGGAGGCGCGCCCACGGCTTTTAACATCAGTCTGACCTGGTGGTTCATTCCCTCTTTCACAACTATGAATATCCGGTCGTTGGCCTCGCCGCGCCTGTAGACTCCGGCGTCAACGGCCTTATAAAATATCCCTTCGTACTTGACTCCCCTTTTCAGCCTGGCCGCCGTTTCCGGAGCCAGCCTGCCGGTTATCTTTGCTTCGTACCTTTTTAATATCTCAAATTTCGGGTGCATTATCCTGTTCGCCAGGTCGCCGTCGTTGGTCAGTATTAGGCATCCTGTCGTGTTAAAATCGAGCCTGCCGACCGGGTATATCCTCTGAGGGATTGCGTTATCGAGGACGTTCATCACTGTCCTCCTGCCCTCTTCGTCAGATACGGTCGTGACGCACCCTTCGGGTTTGTTCATGACTATGTATACTTTCTTTTCGGGCTGCAGCAGTTTGCCGTCTACCTTGACATGGTCCTTTGAACTGTCAACCCTGGCCGTGACATCCGTTATCTTGACGCCGTTGACATAGACCCTGCCCTGCTCTATGAATTCAACAGCTTTTCTGCGCGACGATAGGCCGCTATGGGCTATGAACTGTTGGAGTTTCATACCCGCAGGATTGGGCTGTGCTTGTATTATTTTTCCCCCGGGGACCGGCAAACCGTGTGCGCCCCGGACCTGTGCCGCATCCGGAGTACGCGGCGCAAAATTGGTACGTTCAAATCCCGGCCTGCCCTGCCTGAGCCCGTGCTCCTTACGTTCAGAATTTGATGTGCCGCGTTCAAATCCGCGTTCTTCACGGGCGGTATCGGGCCTGCCTGTATCAAAACTGCGTTTTTTATCGGTTTTCCATTTGGGCCTTGCTCCGTACGACTTGGGTCCTGGACCCTGTGCCCTGGGCCCGCTTTCACGCCCTTTGGGTCCCGGGCCTTGCGACCTGTAACCGCCTTCATGTCCTTTGTACCCCTGGCCCTGCGACCTGGGACCGGAACTCGGCCTTGCATGGCTTAGTTCCGCGCCATACCCCTCGTCCCTGAACTGGTCCGCGCGTTTTTTCCATGTGGCATTCGGAGTGGTAATAAAATTATTCCTTATCTCATGTTCCGGTTTAGGCCTGTCTGCACCGGTTCTCTCATCGCTGTATCTGGGATGTTTAGAAGAGGAATATCCGCCCCTTCCTTTATCATGCCTTTTGGGCCCTGAACCCTGGAACTTGGACCCGTCTTCGTGCCCTCTGGGTCCTGAACCCTGGAACCTGGACCCGTCTTCGTGCCCTCTGGACCCTGAACCCTGGAACCTGGACCCGTCTTCGTGCCCTCTGGACCCTGAACCATGCGACCTGGGACTGTTTTCATGCCCTTTGGACCCTGGACCTTGTACCCTGTACCCTCTATTATTATAATTATTCATCGTCCTCATCGTCTCCGTCTTCGTCATCATCCTCGTCGTCGTCTTCGTCGTCGTCGTCATCATCCTCGTCGTCGTCTTCGTCGTCGTCGTCATCTTCATCATCGTCTTCTTCGTCTTCGCTGTCGCCGCCTTTTTTACCATCACCGTGGCCGTCCTCTGCCGCCGTGTCAGTATCCTCTTGCTCTTCTGTTTTTTCTTTCTCTTCAACCGCGGCCCCTTCTGTCTTTTCCTCAGCAGTATTAACGCTGCCGGCTTCGGCGGCTGCCGGGGTTTCGTTTTCCATATTTTTCAGGTCTTCGGCAAGCGTTGTAACTACCGTACTTGCGGCTGTTTTTGTATCGGCCTCGTTGAATTCGAACTTTGCCTGGTTCTTTGCGACCTCAACCCTGTCATCCCACGATTCGACAGTCTCGTCCTTTTCCAGTATGGACTTTATCTCCTCTATCTTTGGCAGGTCGTCCATGGAATTGATACCCAAATACTGCATAAACTCTTTTGTCGAGCCATACAGAAGCGGCCTGCCCGGAGCCTCTTTCCTGCCCGTTATCTTTATCAGTTTCCTCTCGAGCAGTGTGTGGTATACCGCATCCGAATTTACGCCGCGGATAGCCTCGACCTCCTGTTTGGATATGGGCTGTTTGTAAGCTATGATGGCCAGCACCTCGAGTGCGGGTCTGGATAACCTCGTCAAAAAACGATTTTTGTAAAGTTTTTTTATATAAGGTGCGAACTCCGGCAGCGTCAGGAACTCATAACCACCGGCTATCTGCCTGATGGATACCGGGGAGCCCGTATCGCGCAGATGGCCGT
The DNA here is from genome assembly GCA_021372235.1 of Spirochaetia bacterium. Lineage (GTDB taxonomy): Bacteria > Oederibacteriota > PGYV01 > PGYV01 > Palsa-1178 > JAJFUW01. Next base: position 10,407 of record JAJFUW010000055.1, on the reverse strand, counting down.
TGATGCGGGTAACCGCCTCGTCAACCTCCGCTGTTTTTATCGCAAGCGCCTCGGCGAGCGACACGCCCGGCACGGGCTTTTCAGACGTGAACAACAGCGCCTGTATCGTCCTGTCAATTGTTTCCTGTTTCATTGTTATTCACCTATGTTCATGAGGATTGATTCGTCAAAGTTTGGGTCGTTAAACTGTATCTTTATGTCGTCAAACAGCCTGTCCTGGGTGACGCTTATTACTTTCAACCTCAAAAGTTCCAGTATGGCCAGAAAGAGCGCGATGATGTATATCCTCGACCTGTCACCGGATACCAGTGCGAAAAAGCTGATTGCATCGTTCGTTTTCCTGAGTGAGCCTATAATCTCGTATATCCTGTCCTTTACCCTGATTTGCTCGCCGGGTATTATTATCTGCTTGCGTTCCTTTATCCTGTCCAGGACCGAGTCCATGGCTTTTACTATAGCGTAAACGTCAAGGACCAGTTCCTGTTCCTCTTTTGCTATGTTTATCGGGTAGAGACGCTCAAAGAGGTCGCGTTTTTTCGCCTCATATATGCGCATCCTCTCTGCAATTTCCTTGAACTGCGAGTACTCCACGAGATGCTGGACCAGTTCCGTGCGCGGGTCCTCCTCATTGGCCTCCAGCAGTTCGTCCTTTGGCAGGAGCATCTTTGCCTTTATGTATATCAGCGTGGCCGCGATAACTATGAACTCGCTGGCGACGTCCAGGTTCAGTTTTGTCATCATGTCAATATAGGAAAGGTACTCCTGCGTTATGTTCGCTATGGGAATGTCGTATATGTCTATCTGGTTTTTCTTTATGAGGTACAGGAGGAGGTCAAAAGGCCCCTCAAATACCGCCAGTTTTAACTGGTATGATTCTTCATCTGCCATTTTATCCCAGCTTCATGAGCCTGCGCACCGAGGACATTGTATCCCCCGCTGCCTGCCGAGCTCTTTTAGTGCCGTCCCTGATTATATCTGCCACTATGGACGGGTCTTTGTCTATTGTTGCGCGCTTTTCCCTGATAGGGGCCAGCCTCGCGTTGAGCCTGACTGCCAGCGCCTTTTTGCAGTCCACACACCCGCGGGTACCCGAGCGGCACTCCGAGATGACGGTATCGCATTCTGCCGTGTTATAAACCTGATGGAACGCGCAGACCACGCAGTTATCGGGGTTGCCCGGGTCGTTCTTTCTGATTTTTTTGGGGTCCGTGAACATCCGCTGTATTTTCTGCCCGACGGTTTTTTCATCGTCCGTCAGGAATATGGCGTTATCGTACGATTTTGACATCTTCCTGCCGTCTATGCCCGGCAGTTTGGGGTACCGGGTCAGTATCTCTTTCGGTTCGGGGAACAGTATCTCGCCGTAGAGGTTGTTGAACCTGCGGGCTATCTCACGCGCCAATTCCAGGTGCGGCCTCTGGTCCTCGCCGATCGGCACTACGTCGGATTTGTAGAGCAGGATATCTGCAGCCATCAACACCGGGTATCCCAGGAATCCGTAGGTGGATAGGTCCCTGGTCGTAAGTTCCTGTCTCTGTTCCTTGTATGTGGGGTTGCGTTCCAGCCACGGTACGGGCGTTATAAAACCCAGCAAAAGGGCCAGCTCCGCATGCTCCTTTACCGAGGACTGCACAAACAGGGCGGCTTTTGCCGGGTCAATGCCCACGGAGAGCCAGTCCTTTATCATCTCGGCCGTGTTCTCCGCTATCTGCCCGGGTTTCTCATAATCAGTCGTCAGGGCGTGCCAGTCCGCTATCATGTAATAGACTCTGTATTTATCCTGCATGGCGACATAACTTTGCAGGACGCCTTCGAGGTGCCCCAGGTGCATTTTTCCTGTCGGCCTCATTCCTGATAGTATGTTTTGCACTATTTTCTCCGTCACTTTCCTATAATATCAGCCCTATCAGATACAACAGTGAATTCTGAATCGGCATTACCAGGTAAGTTAACACGCCGGTAAATATCAAAACCATGAAAATTATCATCCCATACTGTTCCAGCGCCATGTATTTCCACGCCCACCTGTCCGGCAAAAAATATGCAAGTATTTTTGAGCCGTCCAGAGGCGGTATCGGCACGAGGTTCAAAGCCGCCAACATGACGTTTATTATAATCCCGTATTTCATAAAGACCAGCAGTCCGGGCGACGACAGCGCGGGAATCAAAAGCGTCAGTTTCAGGATGATTGCGCACAAAACCGCGAGCGTTATGTTCGACCCTGGCCCGGCCAGGCTTGACAGCATCATATCCCTTTTGGGGTTTCTGAAATTGTTGGGGTTTATCGGAACTGGTTTCGCGCCCCCGAACAGGAATGGTGACCGGGTAAATACAAGGATTACCGGCACCAGTATCGACCATACGGGGTCGATGTGAGGTATGGGGTTGAGTGTGAGCCTCCCCTGTGCTTTCGCGGTGTTGTCTCCCAGCAGGTAAGCTACATACCCGTGAGATACTTCATGTATTATGATGGCAAAAATAAGCACCGTCAGCTGCATTGCGATTTCCATAAACCTTCCTTATGATAATGTGATGGTTGAAAAAATATCCGAACTATTATAACAGAATAGCGGGGTTTTAACAAACAATAAAACTTTGACGGGCTGATTCCGGATAAAACAGACTCAAAACGCCATTGTGCCGGGACTGCGGACGGTCGGCACAAAACATTCAAGGCCGTTATTTTATAAGCGTTTTTTATCGTACTATCCATTGTCGAGGCACGGTGTTGATACCGGATGTTTTAGTTTCTAAGCGTGCGCATGCGGCGTGTGAATATTCCTGTATTTGAACACAGGTTCATAACCGAGGCTCTCTAAGATGCGGAAATAGGTCTCGCGTGTTATGTTCCTTTTCCCCTGCTCTATCCTCGGAATCTCCTCCCGGGATATCTACGTCATTGAAGCAAGAGCATTCTGCTACACACCTTCAGCCTTTTTTGGCTTTTCGATACCCTCCAGAAAATCAAGATAGTGGAACTTCTCCTTTATGCTTGCCCGACGTCCGGAGTCGGCCATTATCTTCTTTAAGTTTTGGCGCTCAAAAAAAACCGCTGTCGTTGTCCTTTCCCCTGTTGTTTTTTCATGTTGCATGAAATTTGTCAAATTTTATAATTTCCCCTTAACAGTTTTTCATCCCAAAAACTCCCTGTCAAGCCTCCATACGGCGGGGGGCGGATAATATCCGCCCCCCGCAGTATAATTTACCCCTGTTGTATTGCTGCTGCTTTTCGAAATATCCGATTTTGCTGCACGAGTTTTGAGTTACAACCGCACCTCTAAAAACAAAGGGCCGGCATCTCTGCCGGCCCTTTGTTTTGTCAGCTTGCTGCTTATTTTGCTTTTTCTTCCGTCTTTGCCGCCGGTGCTTCCGCTGCCGGGGCGTCGCCGCTGTTATCGGCAACAAACTTCTGAACCCATTCAATGAACTCCAGGTTTGACTGAATCTTCGCTGCGGGCGTTTCTCCCGCCTCTACTGCTTTGCCTGATTCCAGGAGTTCTTTGGCCTCGTTTAACATGTCCAGTTTTAACGAAAATAGACCCGCCACATCTTTCTGGAACGCTATTTTTTCAGCAGAAGGCTTCATTTCGTTGAGTTTTGCAAGTTTTTCATCGTACGCTACAAGGTTTTTGAACTGTTTGATGAGCACAAACGCTGCGTTGTTTATCTGCCATGCCTGTATGTCCTTTGTGCCTGATTTCCCCGCAAGTTCGGCTGCCTTTTTGTAGTTGGCAACTGCGGTGGTTGTGTCCCCCGCGTTCTCCGCCTCAACCGCCACCTTCCTTGCGTCTTTGTACTTGTTAAAATCCTCCCAACTCTTCCATGAAGCAAATAAAGCTGAAGAAAATGCCAAAACCAAAAATGCAGTAAAGATAATGTTCTTTTTCATCCCTTCCCTCCTAATGCATTGATTTTTGTGTTATATATTCCCGATATTTGGACACATATGATTGATTTGTTTACCTTCTTAATTTGTATATACAATATAAACTATAAAACCCTGGTTTTCAAGAAGAAAGTAGGAATTCCGGTTTACAGACATATATATTATACCGCCGCAATTTTCCAAAAAAAACCGGTTCACATCGGAAAATAGAGGTTCAATGACAACTTATGGTTTGCCTCATAGGAACTGTAGAATTCCTCTTTCAGGAACCCGTAATCGAGCTGCAGCGTAAATTTTGAAATGGCGTATTTCAGCCCCCCGCCAAAGGTATAGTCGAACCTGTAGTTCGAGGCGCCGTAGGAGCATCCCGCGCGCAGGGACAGGACGTTAAAGAGCATCTGCTCAACCCCGGCCTTGAATGTGACCCCCTCAAACTCGTTCTCCTCCGCGTCAAAAGATGTTTTCAGGGTATTATCCATAAATTGTGCCAGTACTCCCGCCCTCAAAAGCATGGGGATTTGTTCGGTGGTGCCGGTCGACCATGACAGTGTCCCCGCGATGTCCTGCAGGACAAGCCCGAACGAGACGCTCTGCGTGAAACGGATGAGCAGTGCCGCGTCCAGGCTGAGCCCCCACGCGCTGTAGGTATCCAGACTGTTGTTCAAAACTTTGAGTGTGGCACCTGCGCTTATTTTTTCAACAATCTCTTTTCCGTAGGAAAAAAAATAGGCGTTCTCGCTGTCCGTAAAGGTGTAGTACTCCTCTGTGTCGGCGGAACGGCCCTCGAGCTCGCCCGCGGAGAAATTAATGAAACTGACGGCGAACGAACCGTACTCCGACGGGAACGTGGCGGATAAGTAGTTGTAGGCGCGTTCCTCGGTCAACCACGATATCATGGTGGAGAGCGCCGTCTGCTTTAGGCACGGCATGGCTGCCGGATTCCAGTACGAGGCGGCGGCGTCATCATACCAGGCCGTGAAAGCACCCGAGAGTGCGAGCGCCCTGGCCCCTACGCCCGTGCGCAAAAACGGCGCGGCCCCGCCGCCGACGCCGAGCACGGCGAACAGCCCGTGCGGCAGGACGAAAAGAGAGACGAGCAGTATCAACACGCAGGTTCTTTTCTTCAATTATTTGTCCTTTTGTTTTTTTTGGCCATACAAAAACATAAGGGCGTACATTATCTGTACGCCCTTATGTTTTTGCGCGGGAGCTTTATTTGACTACCGCTATTTTTTTACTCACAACCCTGTCGGCTGTTATCACCTTGAATATGTAGACCCCGTTGTTCACCCTCCTGCCGGTGTCGTTTGTGAGCATCCATGTTATGTAGTTAACGCCCGCTGTGACCTCGGAGGCTGACAGTTCCTTGTGCCACACTACCGTCCCGTTCACGTCGGTTATGACGAGTTTTACATCCGCCGATTCAGCAACTGCGAACCTGAGCGTGGTGTCCGTGCTGGCCGGGTTCGGATAGTTGTAGACCGATTTCTCGGAGAGCGCTTCGGTTATGTTGACCTTGAATACCGAGGGTTTGGGGCTGATGTTGCCGGCCATGTCTTTTGTTACGGCCGTTATGTACCACGTACCAGTTTCAAGAGCGTCGAGGGTTACAGTATCAGCCGTGGTAAATACAGCCTTGTCAGGATTGTAAAGTTCCGTGTCCTTTGAGAGGTTGTACATGTACCCGTCCACGCCCGTCAGGTCATCCGCAGCGAATTTTATCACTGGCACAACGTCCGTGTACCACAGCGTCTGGTCCGGATGTGTGGCCGAAGATATTACCGGCGATGCCGGCAAGGACTGGTATATGACCTTAACCGTGTTAGTCCTCATATGCGTGAAAGCTATGTCATTTAATCCGTCGGCGTTTAAATCCGCTATTACCGCTTCAACCGGCCCGAAAGTCGCGGCCTCATCCTCTGTCACCCTGTATGTTTTTGAGAGTACCAGTTTGCCATCTGCCTGCAAAAGCACGTCCACTGTGTCGTCGTCCCTGTTGGCGGTGACAACATCGGCTTTCCCGTCCCCGTTCACATCTCCCACTGCCATGCCATTGGGCCGCTGTCCCGAAAGTTTGTATACAACCTGCTCCGAAGCCGCGCCGTTCCTGTATTCTATTACCGATATGGTGTTGTCGTAAAAGTTGGCCGCTATGATGTCCGGCGAACCGTCGCCTGTCACATCCTCTATATCCACCTTGCATACGCCGCCGCCGGCCCTGATATCCTCTTTTTTGACGTAACCCGAGGCCCCTTTTTCAATTATGGAAATATTGCCGGCCGTGTAATTGGCGGATACTATCACCCTCTTATTATTGATGGTTCCTATCGCCACATCCGTGGGGCTGCCGGGAACCGCTACCTCTGATTTTTCGTATGTCCCTTTTGACGACCTCGTCAAAACAACCACCTTGTTGTCCGTATATACCGCCACTGCTATATCCTGCTTTTTGACGCCGTTATTGTCCATATCGCCTATCGCCAGCCCTACCGGGTGGCTGCCGACCGCTATCGTTGTCATGCCTTCCGCGCCTTCCGATATCATTACCGTGCCGTCCTCATAGTTTGAGAAGGCAAATTCCTCCCTGCCGTCATTGTTGATGTCACCTGCTGCCAGGCCCCTCGGCGCTTTTCCCGCGGAAAACCTTGTGGGTACCGGTCCGGAAGCGGTGTTCTCATATACCATGATGGAAGAGACAGGATCCACGTCGCTTACCATGCCTATGAGCGTGTCCTCCCCGAAATTGGCTACAACAAGTTCTTTTGTGCCGTCTCCGTCCACGTCAGCCGCTGTTATTCCTCTGGGAAAAGCCCCGGCCGCGACGGACGTAATATCCGAAAGATTGTTGGCGAAAATAGCAGACGCCAGCAGGAGCACCGATGAGATGATGATGAATGTTTTTTTCATGTAACCCTCCTAAATTGATTTATTAACCTTATTATATACACAACAAAAAGCTAAGTCAAGACTGCCGGAGGCAATTACAAACCCCAAAATGCCAAATAAAAGCACCCCTCAATTCCCGATTCCCGCAACCACGTTCTGATTTACGATTTGTGACACGGGGTTATTCTTTATATTTTTATTTGTATTGATACCAAATGGTTGTGGTCAACTGCCGTGAAACCGTTCCACATGGTCACCCTGTAAGCGTAATTTATTATTGCCGTGAATCCCAGCTGCGATACTGCCATGCCGGCTCCCGCGGACGCATAAGACGGGCTGCGCGTGTCAACGCACTGGTTGTACCCCAGCCTGATGGCAAAAATGTTCATTATGTTATCCTCAACGCCGGCGGCAAACCTGGGGTAATCGCGGAAGTCCTGTATGTAATCAATGGCACTGTTCAACGTATTATCCTTGTCTATCTTTGCCGAATGCGCGAGGCCAAACCTGAAAGCTGACGGAAGCGGTGCGGAACCTATGTCCGGCCCTATATTCTGTATGACGGCGCCGGCTTTGAACCCGCTGCCAAAAAGGTCCATGATAGCCCCCAGGTCGGCCGTAACCGTGGAGTAACTGAAACTGCCTATCTGTTCCAGTACCATTCCCAGGCTCAATCCTGCACTTATGTATTTGTTGTAGTCCCACTGGAACCAATTTAGCCTGTCCAGCCTGACCGCGTATGAAGCCCTGGCATAAAAATCGTAATATGGGACAGCCTCGTCAACCGCGTCCGGGTTTGAGACGCCCGGTATGAACCGCAGCATGCCCGATAACCCGATGTTTCCCTCTATGAACGCGGTCACAAGCGGCTGAGCCCATGAAACATTCACAACGTTGACGTCCGCCGCATTTGAAAGGTTGGAATTGTAGTTTGCCTGCATCTCTGTGAGCGTGATCGTTGCGAGTCCCGCCGGGTTATATCCCGCGGACTCCACGTCATCGCCCAGCGCTGTATATGCCCCGCCCATGGCGATAGGCCTGGCGCCCGAGTCCATCCGCAGTATGTCGGCGCCAGTATCACCGGCAGCGTACGCTCCGGCGGTAAGCAGCAGGCATAGAACCGTTAAAATTATTTTTCCGTCTTGCTTCCCCATTTTTGTATCTTTCCGTAGAGCTTGAAAAGCTCCACAAAGGCCTTTAATATGACCTTTAGTTTCGCGCCGGTCTGCGTGCCCGCCCTGCGCGGGTAATGGTGTACGCCTACCTCCGCTATCTTATAGCCCATCCTGGTTGCTTTTGCCAGGAGTTCCGTCGAAATCAGCGCGCCTTCGGATTCCACCTGCGCCCTCTCTATTATCTCTTTTTTCATCAGTTTAAACGCGCAGTCAACGTCCTTGACCCAAAAACGAAAAAGGAGCTTCACCATGGTCCCCCACATGAATGCGTTCAGTTTCCTGTTGAACGGGTCCGCTCTCTTTATCCTGTAACCCACTATGAAATCATTTTTGTCCGAGAGTTTTACCAGTTCCCTGATTTCCTCGACGTCGAACTGGCCGTCGCCGTCCGTGAAAAATACCCACTCGAATTTTGCGCTGTTTAGCCCCGTCTTCACGGCTCCGCCGTAGCCCTTGTTCTTTTCATGATTTATGACGCGCACATGGCTGTCGCGCTTCGCCAGTTCGGCCGATACCTCGGCGGTACGGTCCTTTGAGCCGTCGTTGACTATTATCACCTCGTAATCCTCGCATATTGATGCGAGGACTCCGGAGGTCTTCTCCGCGAGCGGGACTATATTTTGTTCCTCGTTATATGCGGGGAAAAAAGCCCATATTTTCATTTTTACTCCTCGTTGAGTGTTCGCGCTTTCTATCTGTTTTGCCTTTATCCGCTGTTTCGTATTTGCCTTACTTTGCGGTATTTATGACCGCAGCCACTTCATTCCCCAGCCTGACACTGTAAGCCATGCCCCTGTCCTCGGGGTATATCATGGCCATATTTGCCATGTAGAGCCCGGGCACGGGAGTTTTGTAATCAGGTTTGATTTTCGAATACTCTTTTTCTACAACCGGTTGGGAGAAAGGTTCCCTGTTTATTTTCCATTCCAGCACGTCGGACTCGTTAAATTCCGGAAAAATCTTTTTAAGATATTTAAAGAAGGTGTTTTTTACCCCTTCGTTCTCCATTTTGTAAAGTTCCGAATCCGTTGGCAGGTATTTGCCTATGTACACGACACTGTCCCCGCCATACCATTCCTTTGGCACGTAGTTGGTCTGCTCGACCACGCAGACAAACGGGCTGTCTTTTTCGGCCACGTTAAGCCAGTATACCGGGCTCAGGGATTTTTTCATGCGCATGACCAGGGCCATGGCGCCGACGTAGCGCAGTTTGGTGATGTTCGCGTTATACTCCGCGCTGCCGAAATCCGCTATCTTTGAAACTATAGCCGGCGCGCAGGTCAGTATGACCGCGTCAAATTTGTGCGCCCCGCTTTGCGTGCTGAGCCCGGCTGCTTTCCCGTTCTCCATGATTACTTTGTTCACGCCGTCGCCTTTATGTATGACGCCGCCCGCCTTAACAACCGCGGCCTCGAGCGTGTCTATCATCTTCTGGTATGAACCTTTCAAATAGCCCAGATATTCCTTTAATCCGCCGCCGCTGCGCGAGGCTATGCGGGAGTGTATCCTGCCGTAGAGCCAGGTCATGGCTATTTTGTCAGCCATGTCCCCGAATTTCTGTTCCAGCAGCGGGCCCCACACCACTTCATACACCCTGCCGCCGACGTATTTTTCCACCCACTCTTTACAGGTTATCTTCTCGTATTTTTCCCATTTGTTTACCCTGGTCAGGTAAACGGACATCAACCCGACCCTGACGCGGTCTATGAATGAGAGTGCCTTGAAACGGAACAGGATATCCATGGGGGTCGAGAATGGGTACATGACGCCTTTGTGGTAAAAACCCATCTTTGACTCGAGCCACAGCAGGTCCTGCTTTAAACCCAGTTCTTCTATGAGATCGATAACCGGCAGGTCGCTGGTAAAAATATGCCTGTAAAATATGTCAAGTTTTGCCCCGGCAAAATCGAATGAGCGGGCGAGCCCGCCCAGCTGTGTGTCCTTTTCAAATAGCTCTACGCTGTGTCCGGCTTTTTGCAGCCTGTAAGCCGCTGTTAACCCGGCTATACCTCCGCCGGTTATGCCTATTTTCATGTTAGTATCTCCCTTATTAAAATATGTTGTGATTATAGCATAAAAAAACAGACGATTAAATAGAAAATTAAAATCCCGAATTTATATTCCGGATGAGTTCGGTGGACTTTTTTAGCAGGGATAAATTAATAGCGGCCGGCAGCGCCGTTTCAATGCCGGCTTTGAACCACTGCGGCATTTCGTCCTCTGTTTTGCACACCGAACCTGCCTGTTTGGATTTATGCCGGGCCCCCTGTGTGCTGTCGTAACCCGGCGAGATCATATAAATAAACGGGTCTTCGGGGTTTTGAGTGGGTAAATTTCAGCATTTAAATGGCCTCCGGCGTACTTGTCGGTATTTTCAGCCTCAAATACTCCTCGTCTCTAATCCCGTAAGCCCTCCGTTGTATTACTCGTATTTTATTGTTTAAGCCTTCAACATATCCG
>JAJFUW010000042.1 GCA_021372235.1 Spirochaetia bacterium | reverse complement strand
AAAATACAGTAATAATATAAACCACTGTTAACATAGTGCCCTCGTAGCTCAGTGGATAGAGCAGCGGTTTCCTAAACCGTTGGCCGGACGTTCGATTCGTCTCGAGGGCACCATTTTTTTCTCCTTGTGAAAAAAATGGAGAGAGTAGAAAGCAGACAGGAGAAAGTAGACAAAACAAGGGCATAAATACGTCCGGTATTTGAGGTTCTTATGATCGATCTTCACACGCACAGCTTCCACAGCGACGGCGTGCTCCTGCCTTCCGAACTCATACAGAGGGCGCGCAAAACAGGGTATGAGGCTATAGCCATCACCGACCACGCGGATATCTCAAACATAGCCTGGCTCACAGCCGCACTAAAACGGGTCTGCACGGACACCAATAAAGCGTACAGGGACATCATATGCCTTCCCGGAGTTGAGATAACCCACACGGCCCCGGTGCTTATCAAAGGGCTTGTGGTAAAAGCCCGGAAACTCGGGGCAAAGATAGTGGTTATGCACGGCGAGTCACCGGTGGAACCGGTGGAACCGGGGACCAACAGGGCGGCGATAGAGGCCGGAGTGGACATACTGGCACACCCCGGATACATAACCGAGGAAGATGTCAGGCTGGCAAAAAAAAACAACGTCTGCCTTGAGATAACGGCGCGCGCGGGGCATAATATTACAAACAACCACGTGGCAAGGCTCGCAAAAAAAGCCGGTGCCAAAATGGTTTTTGATACGGATTCGCATTCACATACCGACCTGCGGGATGACGCGGCCAGGGGGAAAATACTAAAGGCCGCAGGATTGAATGACGCGGATATAATGCTGGTAATAGAGAATTCAAAGAAACTTGTCAGGAGGTATTTCAAAACATAGAATTTCCGGCATTAAAGTTCATAATTATTGAATGGAGGGTTTGGGGATGAAAAAGACAATATTTATCCTGCTGGCGGTGCTGGCGCTTACGGCGGCTTCTTTTGGCGCTCAGCAGGCTGTAAAGGTTGATTACTGGATAATTGACGGCCACGGAGGCATGGCTTATCCTGTCGGCGAGTCAGGCAACAACGTTAACATGGGATTCGGGTTCGGAGTATCCGCAAGAAAAGGACTTGATACCGAGATATCGGTCGGAGGCGGCATATCCTATCTTAATATGGCGTACAAAGATACAACCGCTCCCGCACCTTTCAGCGCGACGGTGCTTGACGCCGAGGCTGTATACGCGCCTTACCTGCCGGATTGGTTCATCTGGCCGTATGCGAAGTTCGGTATAGCAAGTTATATGGTAAATTACGTCAAACTCGACGCGTCATCAAATCCGGTGTCAACTTCGGAAACAACGTTCGGTTTTTTGGTCGGCGGCGGAGCGCGCTATCCTATTAACAATCAGTTGGCGGTCAACCTGGAACTGCTGTTTAATCAGGCGTCACTGGCGGGCGGAACGGGCGACAGTTATACGTTCCTGACGCTGATGGTGGGAGTGTCGTACTATATGAAATAAGGTAAAACAAGAGGCAGGAGTAGTGCAAAAACATACAAACAAAACATGACCGGGAGCGAAAAATGGAAAAGAAGATGAAACATAAAGAAGTATTGAAAATGTTAAAACGTAACGAGGCACAGGAGTTTGCCACGGGTATCGCGGGCTTTTTCTCGAAAAATACAGAGAATTTTATCATAGTGGCCGTAGTTGTAGTTGTTATCGCGGTTGCCATACCTCTGTACCTGAACTCCAGGGCACAGGCAAATGTCAGGGCGGAACAGGCTCTTTCCGAGGCAAATTATTACACAAACAGGCCGGTGCTTGATGATCCGCAGGCCCAGATGTACGGTTTCTTCAGGACCAAAAAAGAAAAGTACGAGAAAGCACAGTCGGCCTACGGGACAGTGCTACAGAACTACAAAAATTCATCTTCAACGCCGGCTGCCTATATGGGGCTTGCAAACGCCTATTTCAATAACGGCCAGTACAAGGAAGCCCTGGAATATTTCAACACATTTGTTGAAAAGTATCCTAAACACGCCATGACGGCCGATGCCATTTGTGGCAGGGCTTATGCCAACTTACAACTGGGACAGATTGGCGAAGCTGTAAAAGACCTGGAATTAGTGCTGAATTCATATAAGGGCGGCAGCAACATAAATGACACCAGACTCAAATTGGCGGAAGCCTACCTGAAATCGGGCAGCCCGGACAAGGCCGGGCAGATGTGCGAGGCCGTGATAAAAGAATCGAAAGACAGTTACTGGATGAGTCTCGCCGGCGGCATACTTGCCGGTATCAAGTAAATATAAGATGATCAGGGAGAACAGGATTTGAAAAAATTCCGGGCGGCATTTGTTCTGACGGTAACGATGTTACTCCCGGCAGTTTTCCCTGTTTTCGCAGAGAACCGGGAGGAGCAGGGGCAGAACGTAATAACCGTGTGGAACATGCCTCCGGTTGCCGACAGGTGGCAGAGAACCGTCTGGGAAGAGGAAAGGCAGTCATTTGAAAAAATTTATCCCGGCATATCGGTTAAGGGCATCAGCAGGGAGTATAAGCCGCAGGAATTTGTGAGCGTCATGGCATCGGGCAAGGGGCCTGACATAGTCAGGATACCCATGGCGGCGATACCGGCAATGGCAAAATACGGGTTCCTCCTGAAACTGAACGATTACGCGGAAAAGTGGCAGCTCAGTGACTCCATGCCGCGGATAATGTGGGAAGCGGTAAAGATAGGCAATGATACCTACGGTATACCGAATGATTCGTATTTCACCACCCTTTTTTACCGCAAGGACATTTTTGCCGCGGCAGGCATAGAGACACCGCCGCAGAATTGGCGCCAGCTCATAGAATACAGCGAAAAGATAAACAGCAAATTGCCGGACACGTGGGGTATCGCTATCGCCCCCGATATGTCCAATTTTATGGATTTTATCTGGCAGGCGGGCGGGGATATATATAGCAACGGAAAACTCGACCTGAACAACCGGGGGGTGGTAAAAGCCCTGAAGTTCTGGAACGAACTAAAATGGAAACATAATTGCATGCCGCCGCAGAACCTGTTTTATGCCAATGATGTAGAACAGTTATTTTCCGCAGGAAAGATAGCAATGATGCTTGGAACTGCCAAACAACTCCCGGTAATGTCGCGCCGCTACGGGCTTGACGTGAACAAAGTGGAGATAGTGCCGCTTCCGGCCGGTGACACGGGAATACAGGCGTGGCACGCGGGCGGGGACGCTTTCATAATAAACAGCGGCGTTTCGCAGGAAATAAAGGATATGTGCTGGAAATATATCGAATACATACTTTCGCCGCTGAACCAGCTGGGGCGCTACATCAGGCTGAAAGAACTGAACGCGCAACACCCCGCGGACGTCATGGTGTTTCCGGGCGATTTTTCGTGCGCAACCAACCTGCTGAACAGGCCGGAGTTTGCCAATGTCAAGGGGCTGCTCTCATACGCTCAGGCCGAGCCTACCTACTACAAGTGGCCGATGATAAAAGAGGATTTCAACACATACGTGCTGGAAAAGATATTTATTAACGAAGATGTTGATTACACGCAGGTGCTGGCGGACTTCATGGCCAGGGTGGAAGAGGAATACCATGAGTAATGACATTTTTGGAAGGGCCGGCAACGACCTATCAGAGAATGCCATCAAGGGGATGGTTGAGGACGAACTGAAGGTCCACAAAAAAGAGGACGTGGGGCTCCCCATAATAAAATTAAAACTGTCAACGGCTGCCGAGAGCGTGCTGGAGATAAAAAAGCAGCCGCCCCCGCAGAAGAAAAAGGAAAAACCTGAGGGAACTATTTTTGACGTTTTGGGCGCGGCCAAACTCGCACAGGCAAAACTCGAATCGGTGGTAAAACTGCCGGATACGCTGAATAATTCCCAGAAACTGCGCAAGGCTTTCCGTTACCGCAGGTTTGGGATGGCGATACGCGAAGTTCCTGCGAGGCCTGTCACGGCTCTGCCGGAACTGAGGAAGCAGGACAAACATAAACTCGCTATGTACAAACTCCGCAAACCCTTCCTCGGAGCGGAACTCCTGATTCCGGCTTTCATAATTTTCCTGTTGTTCTCATGGCTGCCGATGCTGAAGGCTTTTATCATATCATTCCAGAAATTTGAAACAATGAACAGCACGGTATATGTCGGTCTCGCTAATTTTTCGGCCATACTGAGTGACCCTAAATTCTGGCAATCTCTGCTGCATTCCGGAATCCTGTCGGGGATAGTAATCCTGTTCGGAACATGGATTCCGCTGTTTTTGGCGCTGTATATGTATGAGATGCGCAGGGGGTCAAGCCTGATGAAAATACTCTATTTCATACCTTTCCTGACGCCGGCGGTCCCGGCGGCAATATTGTGGAAATGGATGTACAACCAGGGGTTCGGCCTGATAAACGGCATCCTGTCGTTGATAGCGGGAAGTACGGTTTCCATAGGATGGCTGACAGATCCCCGGCTCGTGTTGTTTTCGATAGCACTCGTCTTTATATGGAAAAATACCGGCTGGGCCATACTGATATACATGGCGGGACTGCAGAATATCCCCAAAAATCTCTTTGAGGATGCGGCGCTAAACGGTGCCGGTGTATGGACAAAAATCAGGCAGATTATAATACCGGAACTGGTGCCTGTCATTATGGCGGTTGTTTTCATACAGATACTGAACGGTATGCAGGTATTTACCGAGGTCTATATCATGACCAACGGCGGCCCCGAGGGTGCTTCGGAAGTGCTCGCCACATATATGTA
>JAJFUW010000039.1 GCA_021372235.1 Spirochaetia bacterium | reverse complement strand
GGATTTTCAGGGTTGAAGCGGTCAAAACAGGCGAAGAGTGCATGCTGGAGGCCATGGCAGGCGGAAAAAAATACCACGTCCATGACACCACAATAACCAGGGACATAAAAAAGGGCGAGGCCATTGCCGGCAGGGTCATGGCGTTTCGTGACATATATGTCATGACAGGCCCGGGGATGAGGCTGCCGGGCAATTCAGCGGACATGCTGAAAATACTGGCGGTAGAAAACAATATGCCGCAGGCCCTGGAATTCACGCCGCTGAATCTGATAGAGATACTCAGTAAAAACGAAACGGCACCGGAAAAACCGGCGGACATATACAAGGCGGCGGAACGCGCCGGGATAAGCAGAGAAAAAGTTGACCGCACCATGGAGCGGATGCGCGCGGCCGTTATGGATAGGACAGCGGACCCGAACGTGATGCTCAATGAACTGGTATCTGACGCGGGTAAGTCCGGAAGGGATATACTGCATGACGTGGTCACAGCTTTTTTTGGGCAATGGAACGAAATAGTGGCGGATAAAAGCATGAAGAACGGGCCGCTGGAGATTACACTGGTTACCGAGAGCCTGAAAAATGCGGTGTTAAAAGAGGTAAAACCCTTTGAGATAGCGAACGAAACAGAGCAAAAGCGCAGGATTGACGAGTTTACGGAAAGGTGGCTCGACACGCCTTATAGCCTGATACATGGCAAAACTCCCAGGCAGGCAATACTGGAAGAGAGGGAAAGCCTCGGGATAGCCCGGAAGGATATAGATTTTTCCATAAATTTCAACACAATAGGTCCGGATGCTCCGGATGAAAAGGCAATGACATTGTTAGGACAGGCTCAGTCGTTCATGCAGGAGGAAAAATTCAGCGATGCCATAGCCATATACCTGAAATATATGGAGTTATATAAAGCTGATTATATTGTGTGGTACAACCTGGCTATGGCTTACATCATGACGAACAATGAACTCGCATGCCTGGCATGCCTGAAAAACAGCCTGGATATAAAGCCGGATTACGAGTTCGCCATTAAGGGGCTGAACAACCTGATGACCCACGGAACCAAAAAGATAAGGAAAAAAGCGGCTGCCCTGGCAGGGAAGTACGGCATAAAAATACCCGGAACCCCAACCGCTGCTTCCGGCAGGCGTAAAAAGAGGAAAAAAGATGGGGATTATCACGCTGGTATCAGGAAAGATACAGGTTGAATAAAACCCCGTGAATAGGATGAAGAAGCAATAATAGAGGCCAAAGACGCCGCGATTGCGGCAGGGGATGGGGACAAAAGGTCCTCCTAAAACAGTGCCTTGATTCCTGACTTTGACCGCAAAACCCGCTGTTAAATCAGGCGGGAAATTCCCGCACTTTGCGGCCATTTTGGCCGGGATTGCGGCGCCACGTTCACCGGAAAAAAATCAACTGTCCTGTCACTACGCAGAAGGCGGGTCCATGGGTCAAATATAAATTCAGCCGCATGACGACCGCGTTTTACTATTATGACAATCACCATTGCATGAGGCGATGACAGAAAAATATTGCGGCCACATATGGAATTGTGCTTGAAATATCGGGGAGTGCGTTTTACAATCGGAATGTCAAAGTAAAAAATTTGCCGGGGCTGAGCCGGCCTGACAGAGGGGGAAATCAGTGAATAGACCTGGCAGAAACGATCCCTGCCATTGCGGTAGCGGAAAAAAATACAAAAAGTGCTGTTATGACAGGGATGAGCAGGCGCAGAGAGAACAACAGAACCCGGGCATGATAAGCCCTGATAGCGGCACCTATATGGACAGGTATATGGAACTTTTTAATCCCCTGTGCTTATACGCACGGAAAATATTGCAGTTTGAAAAGGACGGCAGGGAACTGGAAAGGGCCATGAAGGATTTCGAGGATGATTTTCATCCCGGTGAACCAGGGGGCGTCCCTGACAGCTTTTTTAACACCTGGCTTTATCTGGATATCAGGTTTGGTGGCGATAAAAAAACTTTATGCGAACTGATGATGGAATCGGCAAAAAAAGAGATGAAGGGTGCGATGACCGATGAGGTTAAGCGCAACCTGGAGATACTCTCAAACAGTTATTTTACTTTTTACAGGATATCCGCGGTCAGCGGCGGGTTCATCGTGTTGAATGAACTATATAACAATAAACAGTGGAAGGTATACAGGATAGACGATAATGAACCGTATGTCCCGGGGAAGATAATTTTTGTCAGGCTGTTCGGGACCGTGCAGGAGGCGTTCATGGCCTCATCACCGATGATATTTGATAAAAGAGACGAAGAGTCAATCAGAAATAATATTATGATACAGACGGCCCGGTATGCGGAGGGGTCTGGAATAAGCGCTGACGAACATGCGTATGCCGCGGCGTGCAAGCATTTTTTCAGGCATACGCTGCATCTGATACTGGGGGATTCTGTGCCGGCGGGCCGGACCGCACCAGAGATTGTCAACACCAGCGGCGACACGCTCTCTTTTGAGACGCTTATCTATGATATCAGGGATATAGAGAAGTTCAAAAGTTTCATAGCATCAATGAAAATGGTTGAGTATGATGAGGACACGAAGGGCTGGACCTGGTATAAGAGGGGAAAAGGGGTCATGGGATCGAGGACCATATTGGGAACCATGAAGGTAACAGGGGATGAACTCATCGCTGAAACCAATTCGCAGGACAGGGCATTAAGCCTCATGATGAAAATACAGAAGGAATTAAAATCCTCCGTAAAATTCAAAAAATCAGAATCAAAGACGCTGCAGGAAGCCATGAAAGAGCATGGCGGAAGCGTTGGAAAACACTCCGGTATAGAACAGCTGCCGGACGAAGCTGCGGCTGAAATCGAAGCATACATGGAAAACTATCTGGATGCTTACTATCTCGAGGACTGGATAAAACAGCCTATCCCGGCGCTTGACGGGATGCGGCCGCTGGATGCCGCCAAAACAGCCGGCGGCAGGGAAAAACTGGCCGGCCTCATAAGCTGGATGGAGCAAATCGAAATAAAAACGGGTAAAGGCGGTTTCGATTTTAATAAGCTGAGGAAAAAACTGAAACTGTTATAGTACATAAAAACGCACGCTGAGGCTGAAACCATGAAACCCCTCGAAAAAAACCAGGTAGAAGCCGGTCTCGCGGGCCTCAAACACCAGCGGGACCGGGAGATTATGATGTTACGCTACGGTATAGGCGGGGGTGAGCACATGACCATGGAGGCCATAGGCGCGCGTTACAACATCACCCGCGAAAGGGTAAGGCAGGTGATAAACCGGGCCGCGCGGATACTTTCACATCCCAAATATAAAACTTCAAACATTCCTGAATAAGCCGCAGTATAAAAAAGTCAGCGCAAACCGCGTGTCTAACACTTAGTTTGCGCAGACAACCACCCGCTATCCCCAACAACAACACAAAAACTGTCAGTGTAAAAAAGGGGATGACCCTTTTTTTGCACTGACAACCCGGCGCTGCAAAAATCAGCCGCGGCATAACACCCAAACCCCCGGTAGAGCCGGCACCCGTGGCCGGCTCAAAGTGGCAGTTGAACAGAGAGACGGACACGGGTCCCGTCTCTACAGTGGCTGCGGGCACAGTGCGTCTTTTGTAACAACAGCGCTCCCGCGCTGTCGTAGGGCATGTGGTTTTGTATTCGGGTTTATGCGGTGTTTGAAACCGCCCCGCGCGACTGCGAGGGTCGCGGCTACAAAGGCGGTTTGGTGTTAAATCATCCCCCCGTAGCGACAGCGCTCCCGCGCTGTCGTAGGACTCTGGACCCAAAGCGTATTCAGGGCAAGAGTGGTAGATAGGGGGCAATCCCCATCTCTACCCGGCACAAAAAATGTGTTATAATCCTGCATATAGAACAATGATATTGAACAGGAGAAAATATCCCATGAACAACCAAAACCATTTAAACCGCCTCGAGACGGCGAACGCACGCCTCGCCCGGCTCGGGATCCGGGAACAGGACCTGACCGAGCAGTTCATCCATGCCGGCGGCCACGGCGGGCAGAACGTCAACAAGGTCGCGACCGCCGTGAGGCTGCGATGCGCAAAGGTGGGCGAGGATATCAAATGCATGGAGGAGCGTTCCCAGTCCATGAACCGCACGGGGGCCAGAGAGATACTGGCTGACAGGCTGGAGAAAAAACGCGAGGAGGCGAAACAGTCAAAGCGCGCCGAGGCGGAGAAACTGCGCAAGCAAAAGGCGGGAAGGCCGAAGGCCATCAAGAGAATGATATTGAAGGACAAACGGATGAAAAGCACGAAAAAAAAGAACCGCACATGGCGGCAGGGCAGGGATGAATAAGCAGCATTGTTAAGTCCGATGCAGCCGTAGGCTTTAGCACGCGGTAGTTGCGGCAGCCCTGCGTTATAAAAGAGTTTGCCGGGTTAAAACCTGAATCAAAAAGCATGGTGCTCTCCGAGGCCGCGGGATACATAAAAAAAGAGGACAAATCCCGGGAGGCCCTGCTGGCAGCGCTGAAGGATATGACCACCAACGGCAGTGTCATATACCCGCTGCTGCTCGCGGCATCAGCCAACACGGACGCGGCCGTTAACAAACAAATAATCAAGTTCATAGAGTCGTCGTCCCCGGCGCCGAAATCAGACCTGGCGAAGATAAAGACCCTGTTGGCCGTGATATGCGGCGCGGACGAAGCGTTATCCGAGCTGGCCAAGAAAGCGGTGGAGAGCAGCGGCGACAGCACGCTGGTGGAGCAGTATGATAATGTTGCGGCCGCGGTAAAGAGCGCGATCAAAGGACTTTTTAAACTCGCGGGCAGCGGCCTGCAGGTGATTTTCAAATCACAGGAAAAATCGGCGTTTGAATACGTGATACAATTTTACGACACCGCGGGCAGGTCTGACGCGTCAAATGAGTTAAAGGCGGAGATAGAAAAGCGCGGGTTGTAAACTAAAAACTCAACGATACCTATTCCACTCCATGTGTTCAGTGCGCTCTTTTGCCAACATCTTGCAAATAGCTGCAAAATCATAAAAAAAATCCCATCCTCGGCTTCTAAAGAGCAAGACAATTCCTATAAGCATGAGGTGCAACAAGGCATGCTAAATACAAAAATACGGAGCCTAAAAACCCCCGGTAGAGCCGGCACCTGCGGCCGGCTCAAATGGATAGTTGAACTCGTTTCATACCCGGGCATCAGTATGGATATCCCGTCAAGCAGGAGGAAAAAGCAGGCAAAACATCCAGCCTGCAAGGCTATACCAAATCAAAGGCATGATAAACCCGCAGTCATCATAGAGCAAAGCGCGATTATAACAACCCGTGTTGCAACCTCGCTTAACCGCCGCGATGTTGTTCCTCCGCCTCTCCTCAAAAAAGGTGACAGGCACCGTTTTTGAGGAGAGCCGGACGGGGAAGAGTCGGGCTGCTGAAAACTGCGCGGTTGGGGCGCATACGTGCATATGGAAAAAAAACAAAAAAAAACTTGCATTTCAAAGACGGATTGTATATTATTATCCGCGATAGAGGGGTTGCGGGCAATCATATGATTTTTCCCCGCGGCCTTAGTATGTAAAAAACAGGAGGGCTTATGAAAAAAATTATTTCTGTGTCTATGTTTCTGTTTTTTTTCTGCTGTATCTGCAATGCCGCCGACAACGCGGACGCCGCCGGTTTGATAGCGAAATTCCCTTACAAAAAAGCGGCTTACGTTCAGAAGCTCACGTCATATTCATCAGATAACGCCGGAAATGTCACTTATAACGACGTCAGGGTAAAAGACGGGATGATCAGGTGCGACACTCTGGACAGCGAACGGAAAATCAAACAGACAACGATTGTCCGCGACGGTTTTGTCTATGTTACTTATCCCGGCTCCGGAAAAGGCATAAAAAACTCGGTTACCCCGGGTAACATGCCGTTTTTATCCATGGGCAGGGAGGCAGCCGGGAACGCTGAAAAAACCGGTACGGCAGCAGTAACCGGTGAGCAGTGCGGAATATATGAATACACATACACGCTAAAGGTCCTGTTCATGGAGTCCGTGTACAGGGTACAGGAATACAGGAACAGGGACGGTTTCGTGATGAAAAGCGTTACAACAGAACAGGGCGCGGAGGGGAAAAAGCCAACAGTGCTCGAGGTTGTTAAACTGGATAAGTCGCCGCACATCATGAACGCTGCGGATTTTGAGATAGATAAAAAGGTCAGTTATACTGATTACACAGCGCTGACAAACAGCCTTGCCGGAGCTTTTTCGGGGAACGGGGAGAGCGGAGCTGCGGATAAAACAACGGGGACGCCTGAGGCAGAGGAATACAAAGATGCAGATGATAACGCTGCGCAGGAAGCCGTGAAAAAAGAGGTTGGCGACGCTGTGGTGGAAAAGGCGGTAGAAGGCGCGGCCGGGGCTATTTTTAACGGAATATTCGGAAGGTAACGAATAGTCCAATTAGGAATTAAAAATTGAAATCAGTACATGACCATAAAATACGAAATACCGGTTCGCGGGTTGAAATAAAAATATATGTATTGAAAAATTATTCTTGCAATCCGCAGGTGTTTTGTTTATTATTATTACCATTAGAGGGGTTATTGCGGGTCATTCGCTAATCGACGGCTGCCAATTTATTTTATCCGTATTCCCCCGGTATAATTTTGTGTGCTTTATACGCATAGAGGGCGTTGATATACGGCTACAAGGTGGACTTCCAATTAAAATGAAAGGAGGGATGAATATGGCTGATGAAACAAAAAAGACAGCTCTGGGGCTGACGGAAAATTTTTCCGCCATGGTCTGTTATCTGTTTGGATGGGTTTCCGGGCTCGTGGTTTTCCTGCTGGAAAAAGATAACAAGTTTGTGCGGTTCCATGCTATGCAGTCCGTGATAGTGTTCGGGGGGCTGCTGGTGCTGAACATAGTGCTGGGTGCCATACCGGTTCTGGGATGGGCGGTAGCGGTGCTGGTCTGGCCGTTGAGCATTGTGCTATGGATAGTACTGATGGTAAAGGCATATAGAGGTGAAAAGTTTAAAATTCCGGTCGCGGGCGATATGGCCGAGAAACAGGCCGGATGACATAAAAGGCGCCGGTGCGGGGAGTTAATCCCCCGTTCCGGCGCGGTTTTCCCGGAGTTTGGGGTATCCATAGGATCATGTTATGAAAATATAGGGGGGTAGTATGTCAAAGAAACAAATTGTAATGTTGTTTTTTGTATTTATATTGTTCTATGCGGTTTCTTCGTGCACGCCGGGCAAGGGAACGGGGTTACTGGGGCCAAAGGCAATACAACCGACAGTGACGCCGACATGCACGCCTGACGCATCATATAGCGTGCTCATTCACCAGCAGGGGACGCCTGCGGTTGGTGTGGCACTTTCCATGGTATCAACGGAGTCGGGGACGTCGGTGACGGCAACGACAGGCACAGACGGCACGGCAGGATTTGACATCCACTGCGGAGGGCAATGGGAACTGGGGGTGGATTCGTTCAACGGTTTTGACAGCCAGAAATTCACGGTGGAACCACTGTCAAATACATCCTATGCGGTTGATTACGGTATACCAACCCTGAATCTGGAACTGGTTAGCGGGAACGAAATGATACCGATAGCACCATCAACGCTGGTGTATAAAATCACTTACCATACGAATTATCCGCGGTATGTGGAGTTGAGTTCGGAAGCAGAAAAAAATTTAACTATAGACTATCAAAATCAAGGTTTTCGATATGACAACGACAGTCAGGAATTTACAATAAATATAGCAAAAAGTTTTGAGAATTATTCAACAAATGACAAGACTCTGGATATTGTAATAGAAGGAAAACCAACAACCGGAAACAGCGTGTTTTCAAATGCACGAACATTGACTAAAAATTGGCGCTTGAATATGTCCGCGGAATTTCACTACATGGCGGTTTATAACTTCGGAACCAATAAAAATCATACGGTATATTATGCCGGTATCAGGGATATAGATTTGAGCCTCTCTTACAATATATTTTTCAATGGTGCGGTGAATTATGAAGCGGTGGGTGCCGGCAATTCAGGTGATGCAGGCATGAATTCACCGACCTACTACAGTTATTTCTGCATGCCGGGTGTAACTGATTTTGGCTGTTTTTCAGCCGCGGCCTATATTCCGACGGAAGCGGGATGGATATATGCCTGCAGCCATCCGGATAACAACGGCTGGATGACGGTTAGGATATATGACAGCGGCAATCTGGATGTAACACGGACATTTTCCACTAATAATAACTGGGGCACAACCTGCTGCTATTACGACTGTATATTATTGGGCAATCCGGGCGGGCCGAACTATGTATGCGGAACAGTGCCTCCGGGCGGAGCCTGCAGTATGGGGTTCAAATTTGAACCGCGGGACATTTACAGGCAGCGTCAGGCAAATATCAACATAACAAAATAATGGTTGACAGACCGCTAAATTTTTAATAATATTAAAAAGTTAGCGGGGTAAGCTGAAAGTAAAATATGGAGGGTGAAATGAAAAGAATATTCGCGCCATTGTTTTTATCAATTGTTGTCCTCTTTTTAACCTCATGCACAGGCCCCACGGGCGCAACAGGTGAGACAGGACCTGCCGGTCCGGAAATCCCGGGGCTTTATTTTATTCGGATATTCCAGGAAGGTGTATATTC